>NZ_JAMYQW010000052.1:0-33790 GCF_040321085.1 Mesorhizobium sp. M0522 | reverse complement strand
GTCTTCTGTAACGGGTGGGTGTAAGCATGCGCAGCCCAACATGTGATTGTGACCGAACCGGAAATTAGATGCCTCACCCGCAAATTGCAGGAGCGAATTTTGCCGCCCTGAAGGCCGAGCAGGCACCCTTTCAGAGAGCAGAAATCAGCCAAAGCCTAGTTGATCAATGGTTAGGTGACTGGCACGTTTTCCGGATCTCAGTTGCATTGCTGCGGCGTGACGCAAAGCCAAGGAAAAGATCGGTGAAGTTCGCAACACGTTTAATTCTCGGCGACACGTAGACGTTACAGCCCGCCTATATGCACCCCCGCAATGGCTCAGATCTGTCTGAGTTGGGTCCACTCGGCGCCACGAGAAGCGAGTTTTCCGGATCGAGGCGCGGGGGCCACTGCGCCAGGACAGAGCGATCCGATCCGTGTCATACCGTCAGTGGCAAGACACTCGCAATTGGGGGAACAGATGAAGGAAGAGAACGACGTTGAGAAACTGGTGCGCACGCTACGTGCTCGAGCACCTGATGACGCGGCGGTATTGCTGGCCCGAGAGTCTCCCGAGTTCATTCGGGAGACACTAAAGTTGTTGCCGGACAGGCATGCCCGTAAGGTGGTGGAGCATTTGCCGCCGCATATGCGGCCTGTCAAGCCTGATAGCGATGGCAAGGATTTCGTGATCCCCGATTCGCTCGTCGAACTGATGGACCCGATTCCCGCCAGCGTTCCAGTCGGGACGACGGTATCCGCCGCAGTGGAGACCGTCAGAAGTGCCCAGGTGCCGACCGAGCTCACCTACCTCTACGTCACGGAGGGGGGCGATAAGCTGGTTGGCCTGGTGGTCCTGCGCGATCTGATGCTGAGCGAACCGGACGCGATGGTCGATCAGATCATGCTGCCAAAGCCGTTCGTCCTTAACGTCGGTTTGTCTTTGAGCGACGCCTGCAAGGCGGCGGTACGCCGTCACTACCCTGTCTATCCCGTGGTGGACGCGGAGAACCGGCTGCTCGGGCAGGTCCGCGGCTGGCGGCTGTTCGAGCAGCAAATCATCGAGATTTCCGCCCAGTCTGGCCAGATGGTGGGTGTCCAGAAGGAGGAGCGTTCTTTTACGCCGCTGTTTTCAGCCTTCTTGAAGCGGCATCCGTGGCTGCAGCTGAACCTGCTGACGGCCTTCATGGCCGCTTTCGTGGTCAGTTCGTTCACAGGCACGATCGAGAAGATCGTCGCACTGGCGGCGTTCCTCCCGGTCTTGGCCGGGCAGAGCGGAAACACCGGCTGCCAGGCACTGGCTATGACGCTGCGTGGCCTTGCCCTGGGGGATGTGGACAAACGACCGAAGCTGCACCTGGTGATGAGGGAGGGCGCGCTCGGGATCGCCAACGGCGTGCTCGTCGGTCTTGTGGCGGCTGCGGCGATGTGGTTCTACGCCTCGCGGCAACCTGAGTCGGCGGCCCAGGCGCCCATGCTGGCACTTGTGATCCTGCTCGCCATGTCCGGATCGTGCCTCATGTCCGGAATCTCCGGCGTGCTGATCCCGTTGGGCCTGCGGCGAGTCGGCGCCGATCCGGCCGTAGCTTCGGCGATCTTCCTCACCACCGTGACCGATATCGTAGGCATGGGCCTGATGCTGGGGCTGGCCACCATGCTCGTGCTATAGCAAGGCGCCTCCGGTGATGCATCCATGGGGAGATGGGTGCCTATAAGCTGAGCTCGTCGCGTTCAACGAAATAGCAAGAGCCGTGCCGCATCGCGTACGCGTCGTCAGAAGCACCTCGCGGCAGCTCTCCGATCGCTTGCGCAGTGCCACGGAAGACCTTTGGATGAGCCGTGGGTGACCTTGATTGCTCATTCAGTGACCAGATAGGCGCAGAATGGCGCAAACAATATTAATCTTGTCGGGCGTGCGATCCACGACTGGTGATGATTTGAGTTAGCTGCCGCTGGTGCCGAATACTTCAATTGTTACAGCAACGCTGAGAAGATGTTTTGACAACCAGCGCAGCCGAAATACGAACAATCCCGACGGTTTGTTGCGCAGTTGCAACAGCTGCTGAGACTCGCATGGTCTGGTGACCGTTCAGTCGCCTTTTTCTTGTGGTCGTGCTAAGTCCTTCGCACTAGTCGGGTTTGGGGTGGGTTCTCGGCATGCAATCTTCGTTTCGAACGATCTTCGGCTTCGCCGCAGCGCTGCTTTGTACCGGCGTATTGCCGGCCGGCGCACAAGGTCTTTTTACGGCCTATGACGATGCGTTTTCGGCCCGCATCGCCAGTCCGGCCGACAACGGAACGCTCGCCCAGTTCGTCACAGTTGCCGTCAACGCAGGGCAATATGATCAGGCGATCTCCTCAATCGAGCAGTATCTGATCAAATACCCCCGCGATGCTCGCGCACGGCTGGCGGCCAGCCGGTTGTACTATCATGTCGGCTCCTATGAATTGGCCCGGCGGCAGGTGCAGTACGGCATCGAAGTCGGCGGCCTGACCGCAAGCGAGCAGCAGGAAGCTGTTCGCCTGCTCGCCCGCATCGATCGCGCGTTGCGTGGCGTCACCTGGGAACTCGCCCTGACCGGCGGCGTGTTCAGCGCCTTTACCGATTTTGAGCCCGGCGGGGCGCAGGACGACGACAGCTTCGTCTCGCCCTATGGGCGGGCGGAAGGCTTTGTCCGGTGGGACCTCGGCACGCCAAGTGCTGACGCTCTCGTTCTTTCAGGATCATTGACGGCGACGAAGCGCTTTTTCACGGAAGACCTGTCGGTTCCGGGTAGCGAGAAGACTTTTATCCACGGCAACGCCGCGATTACCTGGGACAAGGGGCTACCCAACAGTGGGATCGATTCGCTGCGCCTGCTGCTTTCGGCGTTTACCGTTACAGATCGTTTCGACAGCGATATCCACGAAACCGGCATCGGTGTCAGTGGACGCTTTCTCGTGCGCCCGACGGTCGAAACGACGCTCTTCGCCGGTGGCGGCTACATCGATCTAAGCGCCTCGCAAGGCATTTTCGCCGATAGCAGGGTTCTCTATGAGGCAGGTGGCAGCTACCGCTTCCGCAATGGCCAGGCGCTCGGACTGCGCTTTGTCGGCTCGAATGACTTCGCCTCCGGATCTGGCGAAATCGGCCGCAGCTACACGGGCGAGGTCCGCTATGGCGGCCTGTTGATGAACGTACCGGATCTTTTCGCATGGTCGCACCAGGTCGCCTTTTCGGCCGGCCACAGCGACACTCCCGATCTGTCCGTCGGCATCGGCACAAATATCAAGAGCGACTTCTGGCGCATTGCCTCCGAAAGCGATTTCCAGCTGACGGAGGCGCAGAAGATCAGCGTCGATCTCGCCTATCGCGAAACCAACTTCGACATCGCCAACCGCGACCGAAAATCGTTCGAAATGCTCCTGAGCTATACGTTGACGCTCAATTGAAAGAGGCCGCGATGAGGACCCCGTACCGTCAGATCGCCATTTTTGTCGCCTGCCTTGCCTTCGCGGCACCATCCGCCGCTGAGACGGTCGGGTCGATGACGGCCTATCAGACCAACATCGTCCGCAACAACGGCGGGACAATGAACGTTGGTGCCGGCGTCGAACTCGGCGACCAGCTGCGCAGCAATCCCACCGGTCTTGGAATGCTGGTGTTCCGGGATGAATCGAGCGCCAAGATTGGTCCGAACACCAGCCTGACGATCGATGAATTCGTCTACAATCCGGGCTCCGGATCGGGAAAGATCGACATCGGGATGAACAGCGGCCTGGCCCGTTTTTATGGCGGCCAGGTTTCGAAAGGGGGCGTCATGCAGGTTGCGACCCCGCACATGGTGCTCGGGGCGAGAGGCGGCATCATCGAAGTGCTGGTGGCAGCCGGCCAGACCGTCGGCATACTGCGCGCCGGCCGCATGACCTGCACGATCAATGGCAAACGGCTGGTCATCACAAACCCGGGCTACGCCTGCACATCGGAAGATGGCAAGCTGCTGACCGGCTACGGCGGAATCGACACCTTCCCGATATTGGACAGCATCGACCGGATAGCCGGCACCGGCCTGCCAGGCGCACCGGGTCCTGGATTGGACGTAAGCGCGATTTGTGCGTCGGCACTCGGCGGCTCGCTCAAGGTCTGCGAGTCCACGGACGGCGCATTGCCAGGAGTGGTCATGGAGTTCCCCGACAGCCTAACACCACCTGTGGGCGGGGGCGTGGATAAGGGCGAGTGTGAGGGTGAGGGTTGCTGCTACTACTGCAATTAGGCCTGGCCGCACGACATGAGCCTCTTGGTCGGTTGGCGCTGGGCTGATTGGCGGCAAGCTGGCAGGCGCAAAATATCCGGTCTTGCGGTCGTGCTCCTGCTGCTCGCTTGCCATTTGGCTTTTGACGGGCCGTTGTCGCGCCTGCGTGAGCGGACGTACGACTTCTACCAGTTTCTCGCCCCACGCCAGGCGACGAGCAATCCTGTCGTGATCGTCTCGATAGACGACGCCAGCCTCAAGGCACATGGGCGATGGCCCTGGAACCGTGGCCTCTTGGCCGACCTGGTCGATCGCATCACCGAATCCGGCGCGGCGGTGGTCGGACTTGCGCTGGTACTCCCCGAGGCCGACACCTCGCCTGAGGGCATCGCCGGAGACAAGCGCCTGGCAGCGGCGCTGGCCAAAAATCGAACGGCGCTTGCCGTCAGCCTGGGCAATGAGGCGACGGTTTCAGAAGCAGAACCCAAAGCCGGCTGGTCGATCGTCGGGCAGGTACCCGACACACTTCCCGGCTTCACCGGCCTGACCGGCTCACTTGCGGAATTCTCGAACGCTGCCGCAGGCCTCGGCGTAATTCGCACCTTGCCCGATCCCGACGGCGTACTGCGCCATGTGCCGCTGCTGTGGCTTCGCAACACCGCTCAAGGCGTGCAGCTGTGGCCGTCCTTCGCACTCGAGCTCCTGCGCCTTTACGCCGGACAGGACGGTTACATAGCCCGGATGAATGCCGCCGGGTTCGACGCACTCAGGATGGCCGGCGCCATCGTGCCGCTCGAGCCGGAGGGGAGCATCCGCCTCTGGGAAACCGCCACCGATACGCCGCGCATATCTGCCAGCACTATCCTTTCGGGCGACAGTGATCCGCGGCTGCGGGAGGCCATCGCCATTGTCGATCTGTCGGCCGTGGGACTGACGCAGTACCTGCCCACCCCGACGCGTCCAGCGCGATCAGGAGCGGACATCCACGCCGACGCAATCGCCCAGTTGCTTGCCGGGCGCTATCTTGCAGAGCCAACGCACGCGCGTATGCTCGAGCGGCTCTGGTTTGTTCTCGGTGCCGTCGTTTTCATCGGGCTTTCCGGAGTGCTCGCCGGGCGTGTCGTGCTTGGCGCCCTCGCCCTGGCGCTGCTGGCCGTCACGCCGTTCGTGTTCGGCGCTCTCGAATACAGCCTGCAGGGTGCAATCTATGACCCGCTGCAGCCGGCGCTCGCGACGATCCTGGTAGCCGGCTTCGAAGGCTATGTCCTCTACAGGCGCAGCGAGCAGCGCCGGTCCACCCTGGCACGGCAATTCTCCCAGTATCTATCGCCTTCCGTGGTGCAGCGCCTCGCAAGCTCGGACACCGAAGCGATCCTGTCCGGCGAGAAGCGCGAGATCACAATTCTGCTCAGCGACATACGCGGCTTCACGACGATGAGCGAACAACTCGATACCCAGGAAATCGCCAAGGTGGTCAACCACTTCCTCGGCATTGCGACCGATGAGATCCTCAAGCGCGACGGCACCATCGACAAGTTCATGGGCGATGCGGTGCTCGCCTTCTGGAACGCGCCGCTTGATCAGCCGGACCATCGCGAGCGCGCGCTCGACGCGGGGCTTGCCCTGATCGAACGGGTGAAGCGTGAAGACGCCGCCTTCAGCGCGGACGGCCACCCCTCCATCGCAATCGGCGTCGCCATCGAGACGGGCATTTGCTCGGTAGGCAATTTCGGCTCCGAACGGCGCTTCGATTACACCGCGATCGGCTCGCCAGTGAACCGCACGGCACGGCTCGAGTCGACGACCAAGAAGCTGGGCATTCCCCTGGTGCTTGGTCCCGGCTTTGCGGAAGGAGCATCGATGCCGGTCGTCCAGGCGGGCGCATTTGAGCTCCAGGGTTTCAAGGGCGAGGTGCCGGTTTTCACCGTTCCGGAGATGCAAGCCACTCATCAACGGATGAGCCGCGAAGCAGGGAGCCAACGTGGTGAGCAATCTGGCGCCCCTGCCATGGTGGTTGGTTCGCCGCTGTCCGTGCAAATGGCTCCCCCTAATGTTGCACCCCGAACCCGAAGCACACGCTGACCGGATCAAGCGGATCGCGGGGTGCCGACCTGCATTGTGAACTGATGACCGCTTGGGGGGCCCAGCGGTTTGCGTGCCCTCCCCGGTTGTCATTCGCCGCGCATGGTCGCCTGGAAGGTCGGCAGATGCTTCTTCTGAGCCTCGAGCATTTTCTCGCGATAGACCCCATAGATGACGTCGGTGTCGTGCAGTGTGACGCCGGCAATTGTCGGCGAGGCGAAAACCGGCAGCTCGATACCGCGTTTCGAAAGCGCCTCGGCGGTGCGGGCGATCAGCTCATGCGCCAGGATCATGGCAAGCACGGTCGACGAACCGGAGACCGGCCGGCTCCAGCCCTCGACCGGCACGATGGCATCCTCGATCGGCGAGCAGGTGTCGATGACAAGGTCGGCGGCATCGGCAAGCCGTTTGCCGGAAGAGTGCGTCGCCGGCTTGTCGAGATTGTTCTTGCTAGTTATCGCGACGACGAAGATGCCGCGTTGTTTCGCGTAGAGTGCCGTATCGATGCCCGACGAATTGCGGCCGCTGTGGCCGAAGATGATAATCGAATCGCCTTTGTTCAGCGGCTGGTGGTCGAGGAATTTCTCGGCGTATTTCTCGGTCCGTTCCAGCCACAGAAGTTCGCGCACGCCACCGGCGCCGAGCACGTTGTGCCACATGACGCGCGGGTCGGTCAGCGGATTGAAGCCGACATAGCTGCCGTAGCGCGGAAACACTTCCTGGACCGGCAACACCGAATGGCCCGAACCGTAGAGATGAACCAGCCCACCGCTCTCGAGCGTGTCGGCAAAGCGGCTGGCCGCCTCGCCAAAGGCTTCGGCATTGGCTTTCGAGGCCTGTTCGATGAGAGCGGCAAGGCGAGGTATGTAGAGATCGGACACGTCGGTACTCCTGTTATGTAAGTCGGCTTGGGTAATGGCTCAGCTTCGTGCGTTTGGTGGGGCGCGGCCGGCGCGCAGCGTCGAGCGGATTTCATAGCGGTCGCCACGCATGATCGAGACGGTGAATTCGAACGGGCCGCGCTCGTCGGTGGTGATGCGCTCGACCACGAAAGCGGGACTCCCCGTGGGCAGATCGAGCAACTGGGCATCCGCCGCCCCGACCGCGCCGACACGGTAGTTTTCGCGCGCCGCGACCGGCACGATGCCGTAATGGCGTTCCAGCGCTTCGTAGAGCGAGCCCTGCAGCAGCCCGGCATCGAGAAAGCCGGGCACGCGCGCAGCCGATAGCTGTGCCGTCTGGATGCCGATCGGCTCGTTGTTGCCGAGCCTGAGCCGCCGTATGCGCACCACCGGATCACCCTCCTCGATCTCCAGCGCTCCGGCCGCGGCGGCATTGGCGGTGGTCAGGCTGCAGTCGAGCAAGCGCGAGCCGGCGACCACGCCCATATTGCCCATTTCCTGGGTGAAGCTGGTCAGTTCGCGGGTGCCAGCGACCAGGGTCGTGGAGCGCACGAAGGTGCCACGGCCATGTTCGCGCCTGAGCAGCCCGTGCTCCTCAAGATTGCGCAAGGCGTGGCGCAGCGTGATACGGCTCACCCCGAACAAGGCGCACAATCTGTCTTCGGCCGGAATCTGGTCACCGGTCGCCCACTCGCCGCTCTTGACGATGGTGCGGATCGCTTCCTCCACCTGATACCAGAGCGGCTCGGGCCTTCTGCGGTCCGGTTGCCGAAAGCTCGGCTCGCTCATCTTATCTGCCTCCACTGTGCTCCGGCGAGACCAGCCAGCGAGGCGCCGACGAGACCGGCGCGGGAGCCGAATTCGCCGGACCGCAGAACGACATCGCGCAGATGCGGCGGCAGCTGACGCCGCAATGCCGCAAGCAGCGGCGGCCCTATCACGTCCAGTGCATCGGCAAGGCCGCCGGAAATCAGGATCGCCTGCGGATCGAGCAGCGCGACCGCACCCGCAAGGGCAGTGCCCAGCCGGCGCGCCGGCAGCTCCACGGCGTCAAGTGCGGCCGTGTTGCCAGCCCGCGCGGCCTCGACCAACCTGCCGCCATCGGCCAGCCCGATCTGGCGCGCCGCGGCGTCGAACGCCCGCCCGGAAGCGAAGCGCTCCAGCCAGCCGCTGCGGTCCTCGCCTTCATCCTCGATGTCGGCGCAGGCCCAGCCGAATGAGCAGGCGCCGCCACGTGCGCCGGCGACGATGCGGTCATTGGCCAGAACGGCGGAGCCGACGCCAGTGCCGATGGCCAGCAGGATGGCATCGGAGAAGCCCTTTGCAGCACCTTCGACCACCTCGGCCAGCATGGCGATCTGCGCGTCATTGCCAATGGCAACAGGCAGACGAGGAAACAAGGCCGCGATGTCGATGCCGTCGAGATAGGGCAAGTTCGGAATCCAGCGGCAAACCGTGCCCTCGACAAGCCCCGGCACCGCGAGGCCGAGTGCCTCGATCGGGCCGGCCTCGGCGCGCAACGCGTCGATGCGAACGACGAAGGCATCAAGGCTTGCCGGCGCCGGCTCGCGGCTCAGCATCTCCAGCCAGCGAACATCGCCGGTATGGATTGCGGCGCGCAAATTGGTGCCGCCGAGATCGATGGCGAGAACGCGTGTCATCGAGAGCGGCTCCGACTGGCAGCCGCCCGGTCATCGGAACGCCAGCTCCCCAAGGTATCGGCGACTCTGGTCGGCAGTGCGGTACATGCCCCGGTGCACGCGGCGGCAAAGCCGCCGAGCAGACTGAGCGCGTCGTGTCGATGAATCGAAAACATGCTCAGTCTCCCGCTCTTGTCGACAGCCGCATCCCTGTGGCTTAATGTCATTATAATGACATGACTTCCATCGCAAGAGCCTCGCCGCATGTTGGGGCCTGGCCGGCACGGAGAAACAGCTTGAGCTATTTCAGATAATTGTCTGTTCTTAAAATGCGATCACGCACTTTATAGATTGAAGTAAGAAATCGCCGCAGCGCCGGCAGGAACTCTCCAGGAAGATAGCGCTTGCATCATTGCTTCAAGTTGTCATAACGTCCTTGATATCGCTGTGCGTCTACGCGGAGGATCCGGATGTCTTTGGCTTGGATTTCGAAACTGGCACTGGCTGCAGGGTTGTTGACATCACCCACCGTCGGCTGGGCTCAGTCGGTCAACATCTCCTATCTGACCCACTGGTCGCCGGAGACGGTGGCGTTGCTGGACGCCGCGGCCAAGGACTACGCCAAGACCAATCCGGATGTGACCGTCACCGTCCGCGCCGTTCCCTTCGGCGACCTCCTGACGACACTGCGTTCCCAAGGCGGCAGTTCCGATGGGCCGACGATCAGCGGCATCTACGATTTGTGGCTGCCCGAACTGGCGCGAGACAAGCTGGTCGCGCCAGCCCCCGACACGGTTGCCGGCGAGGTCAAAAGTGCGTGGCCGGCCGGTGTCGTCAGCGCAGCCTCCGTTGGTGGCACGCTCTACGGCATTCCAAACGAGATCGACGTCTATGCGCTGAACTACAATAAGGAGCTGTTCAAGCAGGCAGGCATTACGGCGGCACCGAAGACCTGGTCCGAATTGAAGGATGCGGCGCAGAAGCTGACCAGGAAAGACGCCGGCCAGCAAGGTTTCGGCATGATCAACTCCTGGGCGGCGGGCGTCGTCCATCCCTTCGCCTCGCTGCTGGTCTCCAATGGCGGCGACTTGGTCAGGGACGGCAAGCCGGTGCTCGACAGTGCTCAAGCCGGCGAGACTTTCCAGCTCTACGAGGACCTGATCAAGTCCGGCGCCAGCGATCCGGCGATGGCCACCGCCGACGCCAACACCACCGGTCCCTTCCTTGACAATTTCGTCTCCGGCAAGACCGGCATGATCATCATGGCCAACTGGTGGGAAAGCGCGTTGAAGACCGGCATGGGCGACAAGTTCTCCAACATCGCTACCGCACCGATCCCGGTCGGTCCGAGCGGCGACAAGCCGCATTCGATCTCCTATTCGTGGATGACCGTCGTCAACGCCAATGCCGGTGAGGCCGAGCAAAAAGCAGCATGGGATTTCCTGGCATGGCTGAACAATCCAAAGTCCGGCAAGAACGGCGCCTCGGCCATGTCGGATATTCTGATGTCGATGGGCATCCTGCCGTCGCGTGCCTCCGATATCGAAGCCCATAAGGACAAGCTCGGCTCCGAGTTCCTGTCCGGCTATGTCAGCGTGCTTGCCGACGCCAAGCCCTTCCCTGTCGTGCCGGGTGGCCAGGAGTTCAGCGAGTCGTTGCAGCAAACGCTCGAAGCGTTGCAGTATGGGCAGCTCTCGGCGAAGGATGCGCAGGCGAACGCGCAGGCCGATGCCGTTTCGATCCTGGAGCGTGCCGCCAAATAGTGAAGGCGCTGTTTCGAGAGCTAGGCGCTTTGGAAGCAGAGCGATGATCAAGACCTATCGTGCCTCGGCGGGCATCATGCTGGCGCCCGCGGTGACATTGATCGGCGTTTTCATCCTGCTGCCGATGCTGCTCACCATCTGGCTGTCGTTCCAGGACTGGTCGACGCAGACGCCTTTTTCCAATGCGAGCTTCATCGGCTTCGACAATTTTCGCGAAATATTCGGCCCGACCTCGGTCGGGCGGGATTTCAAGAGAGCGCTGCTCAACACCGCGATCTACACGGCGCTGTCGGTGGTCCTCATCCTGCCGCTCTCGCTAGCATTCGGCCTGATGGTCTACCAGCGTGATGTCGCAGGCGGCACGGCACTCAGGACAGTGTTGTTTTCCACCTACATGGTGCCAATGATCGCCGTGACGCTGGTCTGGTCGAAGCTCTATTCGCCGAGCGAAGGGCCGGTCAACCAGATGCTCGGTTTGGTCGGCATCGGCGCGCAACCATGGCTATCCTCGCCAAGCTCGGCGCTGATCTCGATCGTCGTCCTCAATGTCTGGCAGCAGATCGGCTATTTTACGGTGCTGGCGGTTGCCGGGCTGACCCAGATCCCGGGCAGCCTTTACGAGGCGGCGACGCTGGACGGCGCCAACCGGCGCGAACAGTTCCGCTTCATCACCTTGCCGCTGCTGCGGCGCACGCTCCTGTTCAGCGCCGTAATCGCCATCATCAACGCCGTGCAAGTATTCGAGCCGGTTGCGCTGATCACCCAAGGCGGGCCGGTCGGCTCGACTAACGTGCTGACCTACCATATCCGCCGTGTCGGCATCGAGCGCGCACAAGGCGGATTGGGCTCGGCCATGGCAGTGATGCTGATGCTGGCGCTGATCGTCGTCGTGTGCGCGCTGTTCGCCTATGCCGACCGGAAGGACGCCGAATGAGCGCGCCCGGCCGCTCGGGATGGTCGAGCCGGTTGGCGCGCAAACGCCCGGCGGGCCGCAGGGCGCTGCTCGCGACGGTGATGCTGCTGGTTGCCGTGGCCTCCGCCTTCCCGCTGTTGTGGATGGTGCTCTCCAGCCTGAAAACCCCGGCCGAAACCATGCAGGTGCCGCCGGTGTGGATACCGCGCACGCCGAGCCTCGAAGCCTACGAGAAAGTGTCCGGCGTGATCAATGTCGGCCGCTCGATGTGGAATTCGCTGGTGATCGCCACCATCACCACCGCCGGCATTCTGGTGACCAGCATGATGGCTGGCTATGCCTTCGCCAAGCACCACTTTCCCGGCCGCTCGCTGCTGTTTTCGGTGCTGATCGCCACCATGTTCCTGCCGCCGATCGTCACGCTGATTCCGCTTTATCGTCTCGTCGGATCGATCGGCCTGAATGCCAGCCTTGCCGGCATCGTCGTGCCCAACCTCGCCAATGCGTTCGGTATTTTTCTGATGCGCCAGTTCATCGCCGGCGTGCCGGACGATTTGATCGACGCCGCGCGGATGGATGGGGCGTCGGAACTTCTGATCCTGTTCAAGATCGTCGCCCCGAGCGTGGCGCCCGCGATCGCGGCACTGGCGCTGTTTGCCTTCGTCTATCATTGGAACAGCTATCTGTGGCCGCTGACAGTTTTGCAGGGCAATGCAGAGGATTATCCGATCGTCATTAGCCTCAGCCGCCTGCTCAGCTACAACAGAGGCGCCCTCAATACAGGACTGGTCATGGCCGGCGCCACGCTCGCCGTGCTGCCGCCATTGGTGCTATTCGCCTTCCTGCAGCGCTTCTTCGTGGATTCGATCGTCGGCTCGGCAGTCAAGGGGTAGCGTCCGCGGCACGGCCGGCATTCGCCTGGCTGTCATCGGGACGCGCTGGTGCGCAGAACGGAGCTAGGCAGATAGCCGCGCTCTGAAAGCTATCAGTTCATCAGCGAACCTGGACGCGAATACCCCCACCGCCTCAGCTACAGCCAGAGCCTCAGAAGGGTCTTGATGATGTTATGGGGCTATACTCGGCGTTTCCACCCTGCCCGGGAACGCAGTTTATTGTCGGTCTAATGCGTGTGACTGCAGCCGAACTTAAGTCGGACGCATTGTTGCGGCCGCCGTTAAGCAATGTGGATGAGCCAGGCGAATTGTGGTCGGCCCGAACCGATGGCGCCGGCGCGATATGCAGGTCCATAGCTCCTGATTGGCCCGCGTGGGCCGCCGCTCGACGCCGCTACGGCCTCTCACGTTCAGCTTTTGCATATACTGGTTTTTCTTGGAGGCAGAGGAACACAATGCCGCAATGGTGGTTCGGTGCCGGCAGCGGTCCTCACTCACTGCTGGCAGATTGAAGGGCCCGATCGGCACGCGTTTTCGAGAGGCGCGGGCCATCGAGGCAAGCAAAAGCGGCAGGGCAAAGCGTGGGCACCCGACGGATCGACAAGGAAAGATATGAGCGCACCACAATCGCAGCTCGCACCTTGACCGACTCCGAGCGGCTTGCACGCCAGGCGAAAACTGCGCGATTGCGCGAGCAGCGACTGAGCGCTGAAACATCGCCGTCGAAGCCGATTGCTGCGGACGCGGAAACCAAGCTGCCCCGGAAGAAGAAGGGCAAACCAATTCAGGCCGGCTAACGACTAGCGCGTCCGGCGCTCATCGCGTGTGACGCGTCCTCACGGCCGGTCTGCCCACCCGCTCCCAGCCCGCTGCCGTCTTGTCAGGACATTCCGCGCGGCTGATGGCCTCCGGGCCGATCGCGCCAAATTCATGGTTTACCTAGCCAGTGGCGGCCTCGCGGGGCTGGCCGGCGTCATTCTTGCCGCCCAGTTTGGTGCCGGGCAGCCCATAAGGGGTTGGCTGGCAGCTGTTTGCCATCGCCGCGGTTATTGTGGCGCCACAGTGCTGACCGGCGGCTCCGGCTCGGTGATCACGACGTTAGCCGGGGTGCTGCTGCTCGGTATCCTGTTCAATGTTCTGAACTTCGAGAACGGCCTGGGCTGGATTTCCCTCTCAGCCTATTGGCAGAGCGTCATCCGCGTTTTTTTCTGCTGGCGGCTGTGCTCCTACAGGCGCGACTTGCCGGCCGACGCGTCTCCGCGTGACCTGCGTTTTGCGTCGAAAGGGGCGCACCGCGCGTGTCGTGATCTGCGCCACAAGAGCTGTCCCCGCGCCCGCGGCCTCCCGGAGGGGGCGAGGGTCGATCGGTGCGCACCGATCTGCAGCCATGCATTGGGAGGGAGACATTGCTGCGGCCGCCGAACCTTGATTGTGACTTCGTGTTCCAGAACTAACGGAAGCGGACGGAACAGCAATGCGATCAGTTCGCCAGGCCCGCAGCTCTAAGGACCGCTTTCGCGGTATCGGACGCGGTCGAAGTTTTGCTGAAGGATTGGCCGAAGCCTCGCTGCGACTCGCGGCTTGCTGCAAATCGAGGCGTGCCTTGCCAACCTGCGCTGCAAAAAGCCACCAAGAATAGCGCGTAGGCGTCCATTACCGCAGCCAAGGACGCCAACATTGCGCGGCGAACAATTTCAGACCTGTAGCCAAACATCCTTGTTGCGGTGTGGCTTCAATGCGTACCGAAGGTGTAGCCGCGTGCATGTAACCAAATTGCCGGCTCGGCGTTTCCTTCAACGCCGTTGCAACGGTCCCGCCCACCAACGCAAGCTTACCGAACACGAATTGGCGAGGCGATAGCTTCTTCCACGAGCATAGACTGGCAAATTCATGAGTGGCAATTTTCTGGTGATCCAACCTGAGGAAGGCATTGCCGTGCTCAAGGGGCTTGCCTCCTCGGCGCGGATCTCGATGCTGAAACTGCTGCATGAGAAGGGGCCGATGAATGTCAACGAAATCGCCGCCGTGCTGTCGCTGCCGCAATCGACCGTCTCGACCAACATCCAGGTGCTGGAGGATGCGGGGCTGATCCGCACCGAGAACCGGAAGGCGAAGAAAGGCAATCAGAAAATCTGTTATCCGACGGCCGAAGAAGTGCTCGTCGTGTTCAAGGGCGAATATCGTGCGGTCAAGAACGACGCGATGGAAGTGTCGATGCCGATCGGGCTTTATACCGGCTTCGAGGTTACCGCGCCCTGCGGCCTTTGTTCGCCGGACGGCATCATCGGCCTACTCGATGTGCCGAACACTTTCCTCGATCCGGCCCGCATGAAAGCCGGGCTGCTGTGGTTCACGCGCGGCTTTGTCGAATACCAGTTCCCCAACAATGCCAAGCTCGCCAATGCCGAGATCACCGAACTCGAAGTGGCGATTGAGCTGTCCTCGGAGGTGCCGGGCACCAGCGCCGATTGGCCCTCTGACATCACGCTGACGATCAATGGCGTCGATGTCGGCACCTGGACGTCGCCGGGCGATTTCGGCGACAAGCGCGGCGTCTTCACGCCCTCCTGGTGGAAGCTCAAGGGCTCGCAATACGGTAAGCTGAAGAACTGGCGAATTGCCAATGACGGCACCTATGTCGACGGCCTCAGGATTTCCGAAACCGGCCTCGCCGCACTCGATCTGAAGAGCCATCATTCAATCCGCGTCCGTATCGGCGTCAAGGACGACGCCAAGCGCCCCGGCGGCATCAACATTTTCGGCAAGGGCTTTGGAAATTACGATCAGGACATCCTGCTCAGGATCAAAACCGGTTGATATCATCGACCCCGGTTAGAAAAATAGTGACCCAATTTCAGCTGCTTCCTTTCATTGAGCCAACTCGACATCCAATTGTCAGACTTGCGGCTATCTTGTCACCGGCGCTGAGAAACCGATTGGCACGACTGGTCTCACCGAGGAGTTCGACGAGAGAATTTAAATATATTATCTGACGCGACCAACTTACCTTTTTTACTCTCAACCTGCCTCGTCGCCGGCTTCGCCGACTGCCTACGTCATCAGCCTGGGACATCTAGCCCATCGGTTATCGCTGGACGACCATCGATCAGAAACGGCGACTGGCAGCACCATTGTGATGAGCGAGCTCAATCTGTGCCTTTCTTGGGTTTTTGTCGGCGTCCGTCGGGCAATGCGACCTGGACGAGGTGGGTAGCCCAGCGGCTACGATTGGATCACGTTCTCTAGGCAACTCTGGAAAGTATGTGCCGATCCAAGTCGCACTTGGCCAGACCATATCGCCAGCGGTGGTTCGTCGTCTCGCGTCTGCTCTGGTAGAACAAAGTCAATTGCCGGCCTTCGATCATTACGGTCGAATGGCCATTCTCTCCTGGCTCGCCAGGATCAAGGACGGGGCCGACAGAGACATAAGGACCCTCTACCCTATCGGCGATAGCAAAGAAAACGCGTTGACGGCTTCCACGGGGGCCGTCGGGGAGGAAGCAGGTAGCGTTGAGAAGCACGCGGCCATCCGGCAATTCAACCAGTTGCGCCCCTTCTATCCCCCACTCGTAATCGGGGTGCTCGCGCGCATTGTGATGCGGCACGTCGAGATGATCGAGTATCTTGCCGAGACGTTTCCATGGCCCGAACCAAGAATCGGATTGGCTGCGCGCCAGATAGACATCAGGCTGAGGCACCCTGGTGAATTTGGGCATGCCTGAATAGACGATATAGCGCTTGCCGCCGATGATTGCGGGGTGGGGATCGTAGATGCCGTCCTCATCGGTGTCGGGCAGCGACAATATCGCCGGATTGAGCACGACCCAATGAAAGCCGTCATTGGAGACCGCGTGCTCGCAACGTCCGCCGGACTTCATGAATTCGGTCTGGATAAACATGTGGAAGACGCCGCACTCATGAATGACGCCGGGCGCCGCAATGCCCGATCCGGTTACCGGCAAAACGATCGCCTCGTGCTCTATCCAGGGTCCATAAAGATCCGGCGCTGTGGCGTGGAGGATTTTCCAGCTCTCGGTTGTGACGGTGCCGCTGGAGCCGAAGACGTGCCAGAGCGTGCCATCGAACACCGGACAAGGGTCCTTCACATCATCCACCGCCTGCGGGTGAAACAATGGAAAGACGTTGGTTTCAAAGTCGATCTTCATTCCCAAGCATTCCCGCGATTGTTTCGCGGACCCCTTTGATTTGGACCGTCTGCGTGACTCAGCCGAATCGATTCGCAGCCCTCATTTATAACTCCGCCCATGAACGGTTGTTGAACGATTGAACGATTTCAACCGTTCTGTGGCAATGCGCCACATTTTGGGTGAGGTCACGCACGGCGCGGGGCTTCAGCTTCATCATGTCAGCCGGATGCAGGGTCGTTCGGCTTGACCTTCTCTCTTGAGCCATGGCCGGAATGGCGCGGACCGCTGGCCTTGCCCGAGACAGTTTGGAACTATGGAACAACTTACTGGGATGAAAGTTATAGAGATGGCTGCGAATTTCATCGAAGCTGCCTCGATTAACGTATGTTATCCGAGGCAATTTCTAATTGTAACGAAGGATTTCTATATGGAAATGGCGGTGGGCACCCCCCTAAAACCAGATACCACCGTACAGTCGTCAATTCTACTTTGCTTTTCCCACCTCCGATGGAATTTTGTATTCCAAAGACCGCAACAGATCCTGACGCTCGCCTCAAAACAGCAGCAGCTAATTTATTTCGAGGAGCCGATCTTCGACGAAAGGCGCCACGCTTCGATGCGGGTGAACGATGTTTCACCTACGATCAAAATTGTGACGCCGGTTATTCCAGTCGGCACGTCCGCGACCAAGGCGGATGCGCTCCAGCGCAGATTCGTCGACCAGATCGTCGCCTCTACGCCGCATGAACGGTTAACCGCGTGGTATTACACGCCCATGGCACTACGTTTCAGCGACCATCTCGCCTATGACGTCTGCGTCTACGACTGCATGGATGAACTCTCCGCGTTCAAGAACGCACCCGCAGAGTTGAATCAGCTGGAAAAGGCGCTGTTCCAACGTGCCGATATCGTCTTCACGGGCGGGCAGAGCCTTTACGAGGCCAAGCGAAGCCTGCATCGTTCGATCTTTCCTTTCCCAAGCAGCATCGACGTTGCACATTTCCATCAGGCGAGAGAGCCGGGTGAGGACCCACTCGACCAGGCCAACATACCTCACCCGAGAGTGGGGTATTTCGGGGTCATTGACGAGCGGCTCGACGTCGAATTGGTAGCGGAGACGGCTGCAGCAATGCCGGACGTGCAATTCGTCATGCTCGGCCCTGTGGTCAAGATCGATCCGGCGAGGCTGCCCACGGCAAGCAACCTGCATTGGCTGGGCGGCAAGTCCTATGCCGACCTGCCACGCTACCTCCGGCATTGGAGTGCCGGCTGGATGCCTTTCAAGCTCAATGAGGCGACACGCTACATCAGTCCGACAAAGACTCCTGAATTCCTGGCGGCAGGACTGCCGGTGGTTTCCACAGCGATCGTCGACGTCGTGCGCACCTACGGCGCCGAAGGCCTGGTCGACATTGTCGACGCCGAGGATATCGAAGCCAAGCTTCGATCCATCCTGGCGCGTCCCCGCGATTTCCTGGTGGGGAAAGCCGACGCCTACCTCGCCGACATGTCCTGGGAGAAGACCTGGAATGCGATGGCGGCCCACATCCAGCGCGCCCAGGCGATGAAGAGCGTCGTGCCGTTGCTGAGGGGAGCGTGAGCATGTTCGACTGGCTGATCGTCGGCGCCGGCTTCGCCGGCAGCGTGCTGGCGGAACGCATCGCATCGCAACGACAAGAAAGCGTGTTAATCGTTGACAGACGAAATCACGTCGGCGGCAATGCGTATGACTGTTATGACGAGGCGGGGATCCTGATCCACCGCTATGGGCCGCACATATTCCACACCAATGCCCAATCGATCGTCGACTACCTGTCGCAGTTCACCGAATGGCGGTCTTACGAACACCGCGTGCTGTCGCTGGTCGACGGAAAGCTGCTGCCGATACCGATCAATCTAGACACCATAAACCGCCTTTACGGCCTTAAGCTGACATCCGAGCAGTTGCAGGAGTTCTTCGCTTCCCGGCGAGAGACGGTGGAAGAAGTCCGCACAGCCGAAGACGTCGTCGTGAGCACCGTGGGCAGGGAGCTCTACGAGAAATTCTTCCGCGGCTACACCAGGAAGCAGTGGGGTGTTGACCCTTCCCAGTTGAGCAAATCAGTCACAGCGCGGGTGCCAACGCGGACCGATCGGGATGATCGCTACTTTGGCGACACTTTCCAGAAAATTCCGGCAGGCGGGTATACGCGCATGTTCCAGCGCATGCTGGATAATCCCAAGATCAAGATCATGCTGCAGACCGACTATCGTGAGATTCGCGACAAGATTCCGTGCCAGCGGATGATCTACACCGGGCCAATCGACGAATTTTTCGATTGGAAGCTGGGTCGCTTGCCTTACCGCTCGCTGCGCTTTGAGCACGTGACGCTTGATTGCGAGGAGTTTCAGCCGGTCGCCGTCGTCAACTATCCGCAGACGGAAAACTACACCCGCATCACCGAGTACAAGCATCTGACCGGACAGAAGAGTCCGAAGACCAGCCTGACCTACGAATACCCCTCGGACATCGGAGATCCATATTACCCGGTGCCGCGGCCCGAAAACGAGGCGTTGTACAAGAGCTACGAAGCGTTGGCAGCGGCGTGCCCACAGGTCTGGTTCGTCGGACGTCTGGCGACATATCGCTATTACAATATGGATCAGGTCGTCGGGCAGGCTTTGGCGACGTTCGCGCGCATTCAAAAGAGCATGCCGGCAAACGGCATCGGGCAGATGCCGACGCAGCGCGAGGCGGCGGAGTGAACGATGCGCCGGGATTAAGCTGCGTTCGAGGCGACCATTAACATTTGAGATGGCGCAAAGATCAGCCGAACCTAATATGCCGTTGGAGGGGTCGTGCGTACGAGACGTTTCACAAAGCCGATAGTCGCTCAACCCAGCCGGATCGATCGCGACAGGTTTGTTGTGTCGGTAACGGACGCGGCCCAGGTTCTGCTGAAGGATTGGCCGGAGCCGGCTTGCAAGTCGAGACTCGCAACAATCGAGGCGTGCCTTGCCGTCCTGCGCGGCGAAAAGCCGCCAAGGGTCGCACGCGAGGCGATCATCGCTGGAAGGAGGCATCTATCTCGGCGGACAGATTTAGGCTTACCGCGTTGCCGATGCCAGTAAAGCGCGGCGCACTATCGGCGGGCTATACCGCGCCTGCTGGCTCGTTTTCGAAGGCCTCGAACAATCGGCGCTGGCGTTCCAACTCGTCGGCAAGCGGCTTGTGAAGAGTGCGCGAACCGTCCGCATGAATGGTGGAGAACAAGCCTACTTCGGCGTGGCGCGAATTGTCCCAACCGGGGTAGGCCGTCACCGGGTACAGGCATATGCCCTGAATAGGTGCTCCGAGGCTCATCGCATCGCGCACTTCGTCGCAAACATAATGGAGCCAAGCCGGCCGTCCTGAGCCCTCGGCGCCGGTCTCGGCAATAAACATCGGCTTCTTGTAGCGCTCGTCGACCTCGGCCAGCATTTCCGAAAGCGCCCGGTATTCGTGGTGCCCCATCGGTATCGTTGGCCCATTCAAGTACCATTGGTTGTGCGGATAGAAGTTGAGGCCTATGACGTCGACAAGGTCCTCGCTGCCACCCAACTCCGGCTCCGCGCGCCCGACCAGCATGTCGTAAGCCTCGAACTGGCCCTGACGAGCATTTTCGGCGCGCCGCCGCTCGGCGCGAGTGCGGTCACGAGGAGCAATATGGATGAGCGGTTCAGCCCAGATGAACCTGCAACTGGGTTCGGCCTCCCGCATTGCTCTGATCCCGGCGATCGCTGCCCTGACAAGGTGGCGTTTGAACCATCCCCGCTTGTTCTGCCCGACGCGCGGGAAATAGCCGACCTCCACCGCCCATGCAAAGAACGAAATTTCGTTGATCGGACATACCAGGGGAGCCACTCCGGTGGCTAAGCGATGAACCCGAACAGCTTCCGCGGCGAAACGGACATAGGCCTCGACAAAGCCGAGGCCACCTTGGTCGACGTGGTCTGGCGAACCATAGTGGAAGATATCCCAGATAACCTGCACCCCGGCCGCTTGGGCTGCTTCGATCACCGACATCCAGCTCGACCAGTCAAACACTCCCGGCGCTGTTTCGATCAAGTGCCAGCGCAAGCCGTCGCGGATCGTGCGAAGCCCAAGCTCGGCACAGCGGCGATAGTCGCCGGATGCATGGGTGTCATGTGAGGTCGCACGGATCAGATCAAGGCGCACCCCGTCGGCACGACGATGCGAGGAACACTCGAAACCAGCCATGAAAAAGCTGTCGATGCCAGAAGGATCTGCCGCATGCCGACGAGCCGGTTCCTCGTTCATACCGGCATCCTGTCGGCCAGGGATGGCGCAAGCACTTGCGTTCGGCGATCGCCCTTTGCCGGGTTCGGTCGCCTCTTCGATTTCGATTCGGCTGCCATCACGTCGACATGTTGGCGTTGCCGGGCGATCACCGCCATGATCTCCTCGCGCAACACGGAGACGAGATCGGGCTGGTTGCGGCTTCGACGCTCGTAAGCCAACAGCAGTTGCAAGCGTTCGCGCGCCACCGGCGCGCTGCCGCGGCGCTTGAAGATATCGAGCAGGTTCATGCTGCCCTCCTTCCCAACAGCCGGTCGAGGAGGCCCCTCCGCTCGAAAGGCAGAATGACCGGCAGGTCCTCGCCCTCGAGTCTTCTTGCCGCGTCGATATAGGCGCGTGCGGCGGGGTTGGTGTTTTCGCTGAGCGTAACCGGCGCGCCCACATTGGATGCGCGCAGTAGTACAATGCGGTTGGTGCCAAAACACGTGTGCTCGACAGGCAAGCGACAGAGGAAATGGCCAAATCCGAATTCGCTCCTTGCGCTGCTCAAGAAGATGCAAATTTCGGATTGGCCACCCCAGCAATACGCCACCTCACGCGGCCTGCTGCATTGCCCGTTCGTTGACGCCAGTTTCGCCGAGTTGGGTGAGCGCCTCATCGGTGGCTTTTTCTTCTTCCAGAGTCTGTTCCAGAAGTGGGACTGCGTCTCTTAGGCCGAGCAAGCCCGCCCACGTCACAAGAGTGCCGTAGCGCGCGATTTCATAATGCTCGACGGCCTGGGCTGCAGCCACGAGCCCTGCGTCCAATGCTGGAGCGTCTCCGAATTCCTCCAAAATCTCCTGCCCCTCCTCGATCATGCCATCGATCGCTGGGCAGGTCTTGCCCTGAGCCCTCTTGCCAAACGCGTCGAAAACCTGCTGCAGGCGATCGATTTGACCTTCTGTCTCGTCTCGATGCTTTTCGAACGCGGCCTTCAGCTCCTCGGACTCTGCGCCCTTTGCCATTTTCTTTAACGCGGTCAGAATCTTCCGTTCGGCGTAGTAGATGTCCTTCAGACCATCGTAGAAAAGGTCTTCCAAGCCCTTGGAGCTGCCTTGTGATCTTCTCGTCGTCGCCATTCTCATCTCCTGTTGAAAGCTATCGATGGATGTACGGCTCTAACGAGGCCAGTGCCTTGTTGTTCCTTCACCATGGCCCACAACTCGCTTGGCCTGCCAAAGCTGGAACGAACTGCTCATTCTTGAGTGGAGGCGCGTCTATTTTGGTCCGGTTAACCGATGTGAATGCGCATCTGAGAAACTTCCGCAATTGATGTGGGGTGAAGTTGAATTGGAGGTGTGTGGTGGGACGGCGTGAAGATCCTATCGAAAAATATGTCGGCACGCGAAGTCGCCGCCACCGCCTGATCTCGACAGAGCTCACCTTCATAGCGCCGAGGCAAATTGTTCCGACGCCCTCGATTTCAGACCGCGAGCTCGAAAACATGGTCGCTGGCCATGCGGTCAGTTGTGGTCTCGCCGTGGACTTCGATCATACCCGCTAATGTCGGATGCGACCTCGCGCCACGGGCGCCTACACTAAAGGCCTCCCCGACGTTCGAACCCGCCCCATTTATGACGTTCTGCCATTGTGAGTCCAAAGGCCTTATGCGAAATGCGATCGCAATCGCCTCGGGTCCCACGTCGACCTGGCTCAGGCCCAGTTCCGCAATCCGGCAACCGCCAGCAAGGCGCGCATTCCCGTGGCCACTTCGAGTTTGGCGGACGTTGTGCTGTTCCAGTCTGCACCGATCTCTGTCACCGGCGGGGGTTGCTCACGGCTCGCGCGCAATGGATCAGGGATTGCTGCGCACGGTGGCAGTCGGCTGCTCGTCGTGCAGGTGATCGCCTCTTTCCTTCAACGTCCACGCGACGCTTCGCCGAGAAGCTCCAGCACGCTGGCGCGTGGGCGACTGAGGCGGCTTCTCACCGTTCCCAGCGCGCAACCGCATTTGCTCGGCGCCCACGGATCCGGTTCAACGGGACGGCTTGGTCTTTCACCGCCTTCATAGGATTTTCGGGGTATGTAGGTCGTTGACATGGCCCGCGCCCGGGAATAGGCGCGGGCCGATCGGACAACCCCGATCACGCAGCTGGAGGAAAACGCTGCAGGAATCAAACCTTGCTCCGGCGCTGTTGTTCCAGCTCTGGTGCAAAAAAGCTCGTGTCCTGTTCGCGGCTTGTGCACCGACACGTCCGGACCCAGCGCATGACATCCATATCTGCCGATCCCGATTTGAAAATCCCTGTGTCCATGTCCGGGCAACTTCCCTCGAGTATCCAGGTCTGCCGTGGCGCTAGCTGCGATTGCTGGATGTGAAGGTGAGATGGGCCTGCCAGCCTGGTCCTGTGGGTACATAGGAAGAAGATCACTGATGTCCCGGCAGATCACTGACCCTAGTTCGGCTGCGTCCAGGGCAAGGCCTTCGGCCTGAAGCCGCCACACCCGGTGAAACAAACCGCTGAGCCGGAGTCCATGTCCCAACCGGGCAGCGACGGCTGTGAAAGGACCCTGGTGCTCCGCGAAAACCGACTCTTCTGATAATGCGGGGCCGAGTTTTTTAAAGACGCGGGAACATCGATGCTGCCTCACGGGTTCGGCGCAAGAAACCTCCATAATCCGAAGGAAAGCGGCCGGGGTTGGCTCCGGAATGAAGGAAGCAGCCGTTTCTCAGCACCCGTTTGCGCGGGAGTTCGGTCAAGGGCGTTGCCGGCGGCGCTGCAGATGGGCATCCACAGGAGATGAAGCATGCGGGCTCTCGTTTGGCATGGAAAAGAAGATATACGTTGCGACCAGGTTACCGATCCCGAAATCGAGGACCCGCGCGACGCCATTGTCAAGGTGACCAGCTGCGCGATCTGCGGCTCGGATCTGCACCTCTATCACAACTTCATCCCGGCGATGCTGCCTGGCGACATAATGGGCCACGAGATGATGGGAGAGGTGGTGGAAGTTGGGTCCGGCGTAAACGGCGCCCTCAAGAAGGGAGATCGCATCGTCGTCCCCTTCACAATCATTTGCGGTGAATGCGAGCAGTGCAAGCGCAAGAATTTCTCGGTTTGCGAACGCACCAACCGCAACAAGAATATCGCCGACAAAGCATTCGGGCACACCACGGCCGGGCTGTTTGGCTATACCCATCTCACCGGCGGTTACCCGGGCGGACAAGCCGAATATGTTCGCGTGCCGTTTGCCGACGCCACGCATATCAAGGTACCGGACGGCCTCTCCGATGAGCTGGTCCTCTTCCTCGGCGACATCTTTCCAACCGGCTGGCAGGCTGCTGTTCAGTGCGACATCGAGCCGTCCGATACCGTCGCGATCTGGGGCTGTGGCCCGGTGGGGCAGATGGCCATACGCAGCGCCATCCTGATCGGGGCCGAGCAGGTTGTGGCGATCGACTGCCTGCCGGAACGCCTTTCCATGGCTGAGGCAGCCGGCGCCATCACAATCAACTTCAAGGACGCGAGCGTAATCGAGACGCTGAATGAGCTTACGGGTGGCAAAGGGCCGGACAAATGCATCGATGCCATCGGGATGGAAAGCCATGTGTCACTTGGCCAACCAGACACTCTCTATGATCGCGCGAAACAGATCATGCTGATGGAAAACGATCGCCCACACGTGCTGCGGGAGATGATCTATGTCTGCAGGCCGGCCGGCGTCATCTCAATCCCGGGCGTGTATAGCGGGTTCGTCGACAAGATCCCGATGGGCCAGGCCATGAACAAGGGCCTGACTTTCAGGATGGGCCAGACGCATGTGAATCGCTGGGCCGACGACCTGCTGCGCCGCATCGAAGAAGGTCAGATCGACCCCTCCTTCGTCATCACCCACACGGTCGGGATCGAACGAGGACCCGAGATGTACAAGGTATTCCGCGACAAGCAGGATAGTTGCGTCAAAGTCGTACTGAAGCCCTAGGAGAGCCATGAACATGCTTACCAAATTCGGCAATCTCAGCAGATCGCCAAGCGACCCCAGGGTGGTAAAGTCTGGCCCGACCGCGCTCACAGCCTCCGATATGCTTGCAAGCAAACTCGGCTGGTTCAGCATAGCGCTGGGTGTCGCCGAGCTTGTGGCCTCCCAACGGATCGCCCGCGCACTCGGCATGCGCGGCAAGGAGAGCATCATCCGTGCCTACGGGGCGCGGGAAGTCAGCAGCGGCATTCTCTCGCTGTCGGTAGACAAACAGGCAGGCCTTTGGAGCCGTGTGGCCGGTGACGCGCTCGACATAGCAACACTCTTGCCGGCGTTCCGGCGCGACAATCCAAAACGTGACAATGTCGGCCTTGCTCTGGTCCTCATCGCCGGTGTGACGCTCATCGATTGGTTGAGCGCCCAAAAGGTAAGCGCCCGGCACGCTCGCGGCCGCGCGCAACCGCAGGATTTTAGCAACCGCAGCGGCTTCCCACGCGGAGTGGCCGCCGTGCGGGGCCTTGCGCGGACGGAGAGGTCGACATCTGCCGGCCAGAACCGACATGCTGGTTGACCGGCACCACGCCTGTCCTCCTTCTCTGCCGTCGCCGCTGCCCGAAATGGCCGTGGGTCAACAGGATGGCAGCCGGTCGGGCGCCACTGCCAAAAGGTCTCTCGGCGACATCGACAATAGTATTCCGGACATTTGGCTGCCACCGCAGTCTGTCGCGGATGGTGCGAAGGCCGAGTTCGGCGCAGCCGCGGTAGTCGCCCAGGGCATGCAAATTATGCGAGGTCGCACGAATAAGATCGAGGCGAACTCCGTCCTTGCGCCGGTGCGAGGAGCACTCAAAGCCTGCGATGAAAAACTGGCGAAGCGCGAAGCTTGCGGAACCGGAGCCTCCACCTGGTGCTCGTCCCTGCGCCCCACTTCGCTCATTCGAAGTCTCCTTTCAGCAGTCGGCTTCTAACTCGGCCGCCTTGTTAGGACCGGGAACCGCGTTGGCGAAATACCGCATCCAATCGGGCGCGCGCCATCTTCGTTGTCCAGTCCAGCTCGTCCTTGCGTGACCGGGTAATGCCGAACCGATTGGTCGAGCCTTTGTTCCTGTGGTGGACTGTCCGGAGCTGGGTGGCGAATGAGGAACAAGGAGGGACGTGCCAAGTTCGGGGCGATGTACCACCGCCGCCGATCGACTCGAGCGGCTGCTCAGCAACAAGAGAGGCACGGGATCACATGACCGTTCAGATTCGACTTTCCGAGATCGACCACGCCAGGCGCGAGGATCTTGGCGACGGCGCTTGGAGCATCGCACCGGACTTGGGCTATTTGAGGCTAGCAATCGTCAATGTCGTGTTCTTCGGCGCACCGGGCAGCGGAGATCGGAACTGGATGCTGATTGATACCGGGTTGCCGACGTCCCGCAGCAGCATTCTTGCGGTCGCGGAAAAGCGGTTTGGCACCAACGCACGGCCAGCCGCGATCATCCTGACCCACGGCCATTTCGACCATGTGGGAACGGTTCTAAACCTTGCGAATAAGTGGGACGTGCCTGTCTTCGCGCATCCACTCGAGCGCCCCTATTTGGACGGAACCGCATCCTATCCGCCACCGGATCCCTGGGTCGGGGGTGGACTTATGGCGCTGCTTTCGCCGCTTTTTCCACGGGGGCCAATTGATCTTGGCAACCGTTTGGAACTCTTACCTGCCGACGGATCGATCCCCGGAATGCCCGGATGGCGATGGCTACACACACCCGGGCACGCTCCTGGGCATATCTCGCTCTGGCGCGAGAAGGACCGCTCGCTGATCGTAGGGGACGCTTTCATCACCACCGGTCAGGAGTCAGTCTATGAGGTCGCCGTTCAGGATCTTGAGATGCACGGTCCGCCGCGCTACTTCACGCCGGACTGGGATGCGGCGGAAAGATCCGTGAAGCACCTGGCTGCCCTGAACCCGCAGATGGTCATCAGTGGACACGGTGCGGCTGCTGCGGGAGTGGGCATGCGTCAAGCTCTTGACAGCCTGGCTGAGCGGTTCAGGGTGTTCGCCGTCCCGCCGAAATTGAAATTCGTGCGCGAGCCGGCGGCAGTCCAAGGTAGCTGAGGCCAACCGAGCCGCCGTCGTTCTGAAATATGGTCAAGTTGGGCAGACTCTATTTCTCGAGCCGGTAGAGCTACCCGTCGGGTCGCGCCCCCCACCGTCCCCGACAAACTCTGACAAGCGGAACAAACCCGGAAGGCGCCGGGTTAGGGCGTTCGATCGGCGCAGGGCGACTGCGGCCAAGCGCCCCGAAGTTCCGCGTCAGGAGAAGACGTCAGATGGAAAACGAGTACCGCGAGGACGCGTCCTCTCCGCCGTCGAGCCGACCGGCAAGAAGTTGTTCGAGCGGCATCCGCCAAGACTTGGCTTCGATTCGCTCATGGGCCAAAACCGTGGAGGAGACCAAATGGCAAATCTGGGAAGATTGGCGATCGCGATGCTTGGCGTTCTGGCATACCAAAATCGCGACAAGCTCTGTGAATTGATTCCGGGAGCAGGGTATCTTAACCCAAACGACCCACAACGCAGAATTCTGGCTCAGATAACGAATGGCGTGTCGAGGGCTGACCTTGGTGAGATCCTCGAACGGTTCAGGGAGGTGGGGGCAGGATCGAAGGTCGACTCGTGGGTTAGCAGCGGGCCAAACCAACCGATCGAGCCAAGGGACGTCGAAGCGGCAATGGACGAAGGTACACTCAGGTCCATGTCGATGCAGATGGGTCTTTCGCGCGAGGAGCTAATCAGAAGGATTGCGCGGGATCTACCCGAGACAGTCAACGAGATGACGCCGAATGGTGAATGGCCGCCTGAGCCGACACAAGGCTTGGATAAGTCGACCCTGCTCGACAATGTATCCTAGGGGACACAGCTAGGAATACAGCCGGAGATCCAGGGTGGCAACTCTACACCGGGAATCCAATTGCTCGGACGCACCCAGTTGGACAGCCCGCCCGCCAAGTTACCGGCCTTGGGAAGGCTCGTCGGTCATGTCCCGTCAGGTGGTGTAGCTCGGCGGTTACGAAGCCGCTCGCGAGCGCGCCGTTAGTGGTGAGTGAGCGGCTCGCCCGCCACCATCAGGCGGGTTCTCAAGCGTGCCGGGCTGTCGCGGCTGAGCGATATCGAGCCGGCCGAACCGGTCCGACGCTACGAGCGCGAGAACCCCGGCGAGATGATCCATATCGACATCAAGAAGCTTGGCCGCTTCAGCCAAGTCGGCCATCGCATCACCGGTGATCCGAAAAAGGGTAAGTCTCGGAGCGCCGGCTGGGAGCTCGTCCATGTCTGCATCGACGACGCGTCCCGCATCGCCCTTTCGCAATCCTGCCATGACCCCGTCCTGGCGAACAAAGGACAGCAGATGCCCAGACGAGTCGACGACAGCGATTGAGCAGGGAACATTCAGCGCGCGAGCGGCGGCGATCGATCTCTCGATCATCTGCTGGGCATCCGACAGCAATATCGTGGAATTGACGGCAGGACATGACAAACTCCCGCCTCTGATGGTGATCTGCCGACGCGAGCCGTTGGCAGATCACGATGCTTCCAATCGCTCAGGCGGTCTTTGCCTTCATTTGGCTCAGAGCAGCCAAAAGCGCCTCCGCTGCCTCACTCGATGATGCCGGGTTCTGACCGGTGATGAGCTGGCCATCGACGACTGTGTGCACGCCCCAGTCCTTGATCTTGGAGAAGACCGCACCGAGGCTGATGAGCTCGTCCTCGACGAGGAACGGCACGACCTGCGTGAGGCCTACAGCCTCTTCCTCGCTGTTGGTGAAGCCGGTCACGTATCGGCCTTGAACGAACGGCGTGCCGTCGGGATTGGTTACGCGACACAGGACGCCCGGTGCATGGCACACGAGGGCGATCGGCTTGCCGGCCGCGATGAAGGATTGGATCAATCTGATCGAATTCGGATCTTCGGCCAAATCCCATAACGGGCCGTGGCCGCCGGGGTAGAAGACCGCATCGAAGTCCTTCTGGTCGACGCTGTCCAGGCGCACAGTTTCTGCGAGGTGCGCCTTGGCAGCCTCGTCGGCGTTGAAGCGTCGCGTGAGGTCGGTCTGGAACATCGGCTCGTCGCTCTTCGGGTCGAGAGGTGGCTGGCCGCCCTTCGGCGAGGCGAGGGTGATCTCGTTACCGGCGTCTTTGAAAACGTAATATGGCGCTGCCAGCTCTTCGAGCCAGAAGCCGGTCTTCTTGCCGGTGCTACCGAGAACGTCGTGGGAGGTGAGTACCATTAGCACTTTCATCGTTTGCATCCTTTCGTCAGGTGATGCCGCGCCATGAGGCGCCGTGGCCGGTTGCACTGAAGCTCGATCAGCCGCATCGGCTTGTCGATGAGCTGATGATCGCACCTGCCCACATATTTCAGAAATTTACTTCTTTGATTTTAGATATTCAGATGGAATTATATCTCGATGAGATACGATCTGAACCTGCTCCCGGTTTTCCTGGCCCTGATGGAGGAGCGAAGCGTGACACGGGCAGCAGCGCGACTGGGCATCACCCAGCCGGCGCTGTCCAATTCGTTGAACCGCCTGCGCGACACCCTGCGGGATCCGCTGTTCATCCGGGAAAGGTACGGCATAAAGCCGACGCAACTGGCCGAGGAGATCGCTCCGACAATCGAAGCAGCGCTGGCGCAACTGGACGATCTCATTTTGAACCAGCAGGAGTTTCAGCCAGCAAACGCCGAACGACTGTTCACGCTTGCTCCCAACAGCTACGTGGAGCTTGTGTTGATGCCGGCCCTTGTCGCGAGGACCCGGGAGCTAGCGCCTGGCATCAAGCTCCGCATGACAGCTTTTGGCAACGATCTCGCCGAAACCGGCGTCATTTCCGGTACCACGGCGATGGTGCTTGGCCGGATCATCGATCCGCCGGACAATCTTGTCGTCCAGCATCTTATCGACGATGGGCTCGCCTGCGTGGTGCGCAAGGACCATCCCGACGTACGAGACCGTATTTCCCGAGATCAGTACGAGAGACTCAAGCACGTGAACGTGCTCCCACCGGGCCGGCTGCGAGCGGGCCTCTTCCAGGCATTGGGGCAGCAGAACCTCAAGCGAGAGGTTGCCGTTTCTGTCACGCACTTCCTAGCCGTGCCTGAGATGCTTGCCGTCACGGACTACTGCGCAACGCTGCCGAGCCTCATCTGCCGGAGCCTTGAGCGGGATCCGCGCCTGAAGGTACTACCCGCGCCCGTCGACCTCGGCACTTTTCCAGTGCAGATGGGTTGGCACGTTCGCTACCGCCACGACCCGGCCCACAGGTGGTTGCGTTCAATGATCGGCGAACTGGCAAAGGAAATGACTTCGGAAGCCACCTAAGTTGGCTTTCTTGTAGTCGTGTTGCTGTCCGCCAAGAGCCATCAGTGCCGGTTGCCGCGAATGTCGGCTATCAGGCAGCGAAATGGGCTGATGAAGGGCAACTCTGGGTCAGATCGCGTCATGCGACGCTCGCAACTGAACGACCGCCAAAAGGGTCGAACTCGGTCGTTCAGAGCGATTTGGATGGTTTTGGCGGCGAGAGCAGCCGGCCATGAGGAGACCCCGAACTTTGAACGAAGTTGTCGGCCGGGCGCGCCGGATACGGCCCCTCCTCTCGAACCCGACCTTCGACCCCGATCGGGGATGGTGATACACGCCCGTCCTTCTGGTATAGTGGCACGATCACCCAGCGGAGACGTTGCCATGTCTAAGCACTTCGTTCATGGGGCAGTGGTCGCATTGGGGCTGTTCGTCACCAGCGCAAGCGCCGAAACCCTGAAGCTTCCTGACAATCTGGCCGGCTTTAGTTCTGATATTGGCGAAAACTACTTCGTCGAAAGCGATGCACGGGAGGCCTATTTCCCTCTCGCAAGCAACTTTCTGACGCAGAAGACACAGTCCTATTGCGGTGTCGCCAGCATCGTCATGGTGCTGAACGCGCTCAATGTACCGGCGCCTTCGGTTCCGGAGTACGAGCCATATCGCACTTTCACGCAGGACAATGTCCTCGATGAACGAACGGACGCCATTCTCGCCCGAGATGTTTTGGCGAAGAAAGGTATGACCCTCGATCAGATCGGTGGAATTCTTGCGACGCAGCCGGTCAAGGCAGAAGTCCATCATGCCGCCGACAGCTCAGTCGACGAGTTCCGCAAGCTGGCGAGTTCCCATCTCGGCCAGTCGAACCATTTCGTGATCGTCAATTACCTCCGCAAGGCAATCGGACAGGAGAAGGGCGGCCATATCTCGCCGCTAGCAGCCTATGATGGGAAAGCAGACCGCTTCCTCATCCTTGATGTCGCACGGTATAAATACCCTCCAGTGTGGGTGAAGACGTCTGAGCTTTTCGATGCCATGAACACCCAGGACTCCGACAACGAGAACAAGACCCGCGGCTTCGTCCTGGTATCGGCGGCTTCTGTTCAATAGTGATCACCGCCTTCAACGCGATCATCCAGTCTGTGAGCGAGGGGTCACGCGCATTGATGCGGGGCCCCACAAACCATCCCGCCCCCGCCCGCCGATCAACCCGGTGGGTGCCGACCCGGCATGCGCTCGCCCCGGCGGCGGTGGTCTCACAGGCTGGCGTTCTAGGGTCAAACTCTACCAACTGGCTGCCGCCAATGGCCGAGATGGATGGTTTGTTGCTGTTCGCCTCGTCCACTGGAACGAGTAAGGTGCCCCAGTAGCGGACCTTCCAGAACGTGCCTGTCGACTTCGGATAGGTGCAGTAAGCGGACGCTCCGTGATCGCCGTAAAAAAATCCAAAGGCCTTTTGACGCACGGGCTTTCATCGCTTCCGCTGTCATCTCCGTGACCACGCCTCGTCTGCACCTAAGTTTCAATGCTCTCTCTTCCGAATTACGATGAGCGGATTTAGTGTGATGCCGCTGCTGTGAGAACCTGCTACCCTGACTCGCCGTAAAACAGGCTAGCCGCGCATGGAACGAAGACTTAGCGCAATACTTGCCGCCGATGTGGTCGGTTACAGCCGGCTCATGGGTCTCGACGAGGGCGGTACGCTTTCGGCGCTCAAGACGCATCGGCGAGATCTGGTCGACGGCAAGATCGCCGAGCACCAGGGTCGGATCGTGAAACTCACCGGCGACGGCATGCTGGTCGAGTTCCAGAGCGTGGTGAACGCGGTCGCCTGCGCGACCGACATCCAGCGCCGCATGCGCGAGCGCAACGCCGACGTGCAAGAGGAGCGGCGCATCGAATTTCGCATCGGCGTCAATCTTGGCGACATTATCTTCGATGACAACGACATTTATGGCGACGGCGTCAACGTGGCGGCGCGAATTGAAAGCATCGCCCGGCCCGGGGGCGTCGCAATCTCCGGCACGGTTCGCGACCATCTCGGCAAGAATCTTGATCTTGATTTCGAGGACACGGGGGAACACGAGCTCAAGAATATCGACCGGCCGGTCAGAGTCTACCACGTCGCACTCGCCGCGCCTTTCCGCTTCGAGAACAGCGCGGCAACAGCATCGCCCGAGGGGCGCGAGAGGGAAAAACCTTCAATCGCCGTCCTGCCGTTCACAAATATGAGCGGCGACCCCGAGCAGGAGTATTTCTCCGACGGAATTACCGAAGACATCATCACCGACCTGTCGAAAATCTCCGGACTCCACGTGCTCGCCCGCAACACGGTATTCACCTACAAGGGCAAGGCGGTGAAGGTGCAGCAAGTTGCGCGGGAACTCGGCGTCAAATTCGTTCTCGAAGGGAGTGTGCGCAAGGCCGGTCAGCGCGTCCGCATAACGGGACAGCTTATCGACGGGGCGGATGGCGGCCACGTCTGGGCCGACCGATACGACCGTGAACTCACCGACATCTTCGCCATTCAGGACGAAATCACTCACACCATTGTCGATCAGCTCAAGGTCAAGCTGCTGCCGGCCGAAAAAAGGGCGATCAAGGCGGCTCCCACTGAGAACGTCGAGGCCTATACTTACTATCTGAGGGGGAGAGAGTTTTTCCACCGGACGTCCAAGACCTACTATGTGCTGGCGAAGCGGATGTTCGGCAAGGCAATCGAGCTCGACCCTCTTTATGCGCGCGCCTACGCCGGCATCGCCGACTGCGACTCCTTTCTATTCCTCAATTACGACGAGAAGGTCTCGCTCGAGAGCATCCTCGCCAACAGTGGCAAGGCGCTCGATATCGAAAGTGGGCTGGCCGAAGCACACGCGTCGCGTGGTCTCGCTCTCTCGGTCGGCCAAAGATATGAAGAGGCAGAAAAGGAGTTCGAGCAGGCTATCGCAAGTGATCCCAATCTGTTCGAAGCGCACTATTTCTACGCGCGCGCCTGCTATGCGCAAGGTAAGCTTAAGGCGGCTGCCCACCACTACGAGCGGGCCGCCGAGATCAAGCCCGATGACTACCAATCTGTTCTTCTGCTTATGCAGGTTTATCGTTCTCTAGGGCGGCCGGAAGACGAAAGGGATTCGGCTCGCAGAGGCGTCGAACGCGCCGAGCGCGAATTGGCGAAATATCCTGAGAACCCCCGGCCAGCCTATCTCGGCGCAAATGCCCTCGCCTTAATCGGGGAGACCGAACGTGCGAAGGAGTGGAGCGCGCGGGCGCTGGCGATTGATCCGGACGATCTCCTGACGCAATACAACACCGCCTGCCTTTGCTGTCATTTCGGCGAGTTCGATCGTGCATTCGACCTGCTGGAACGCCTGTTGCCTCATGCCAACCACGAAACCAAGGCATGGGTGAAGCAGGATTCTGACTTTGCGCCACTGCACGAACATCCGCGCTGGCAGCGCGTATTGGAGCTGGCAGCTTAGCCATTAAGCCCTGCCTCACAGCGATGACCGGCCACATGCCTGACCTTGGCCGCACAATCGTGTCTCTCAGGGGAGTATGAATAGCCGCTAGTCTCTCATGTTCCCTGTCAAGGTTGAAGGCAAGAAGGCTCGCCTGCTTGGCAGGTTTGCGAAGCAGTCGGACCGGCTGAAG
>NZ_JAMYQW010000051.1:0-33869 GCF_040321085.1 Mesorhizobium sp. M0522 | reverse complement strand
TAACTACGCTCGAAAGGACGACCTTAAGAGCGCAGCTTCGCTACCGGGCCATGCTCCCGCAAGGCGGCCCTCGCCGGAGGCGTACTGCTTTTCCGTCGATGAGCTTGCTGGGTTGAATGCCAACGGTCATGATTTTGCCTTTCGGTCTCGCGGGCGTCGAAGAATGCTGGACGCCGTGCCGGTACGACCAGCGCGGCTGCGATGGAAATCCCTGCGGACCGAGGGACAGTTAGTCTATCTCAACTGAGAATATATCGAAAAAGTGGATACTGATATTAAAGACGGAGCAAGTCTCACTATCGAGATCCCAAGTGATTAAGAAAGGTTTCAAATTCAGCCTCCGGGATCGCCGCAGTGTGTTCGGGTCCGGGATAGGCACCGGAATAGATGTCAGCCCGGAATTCCCGGAATGCCGCGACGCGTTCACTATTCAGTCGGTCGAACTCGGCCTTGAAGTTGCGATACGCCTTGGCGTGGCGCGGAAGGCGGTTCCGGCCGTAGCCGAGCACGTCCTCTGCGAACAGGTACTGGACATCGCCACCTGAGCCCGAACCGAGGCTGAAGTAGATCATCGATGTGTTTTTGGCGAAGAACTCGGCTATCCGGCCGGGAACGACCTCAAGCTCAACAGCGAAACAACCGATTTCCTCGAGCCGTTTTAGTCGCTTCCACATCGTCAGCGCCTCTGATGCGGTCTTTCCGACAGCGCGCCAGCCGGTCCAGGTAACGTAAGATGGAATAAGGCCCACATGAGCGACAATCGGAATGTGATTTTCGCACATTGTCCTCTGGATATCGAAAGAAGCGGCACAATAGAAACAATCGCCCCCAATCGCTGTGTAGCGGTAAGCCGCCTCCAGGAATTGCTCGGCGCTGACCAGCAGCTTTCCGTCCACGGTTCCTTTCGTTGGCGGCGTCAGGCCGATCTGCACGAAGCACGCCCCCGCCGCTTCACGCATTTCGGGGGTGAAGTCCTTTGCCTCGATTGACAGGAGATCGATCCCCGCAGCGGCGGCGGCGGCGGCTTCCTCCGTGCTGGTGACATAGAGCATCGAAAGCTTTTCGCCCCGTCGCTTCTTCGCGCGTATGTCTTCGACGTGAGGTCTGTTGTGGTACATGATCGTGGGTCTCCGCGAAATGCGACTCCCTTTAATGAGTCTCGCTTACTCAACGGGTATCAGGAAGGTCAGGACTGAACCGGCACCCTGAACGAGGGTCCCAAGCTTGGCGTTCAATTGAGCGTTCTCGGGTGCGGAAAGGTGCGTCTCGAAGGCCGCCTGGTCCGCGGACAAACTTGTCTGGTCGACCGTCGACTTGGCGGCAGGCAAACGCTCGGTTCCCAGGTTCTTGCCGAACAATGCGCCCGTAGTCGCATAGCAAGCCGCGGACCTTTTCAACCGTCTCCGGAAGAGCCGTGACTTCCGCGATTACGGCTTTCGGGTTGATGTCGGTCAACGGATAGTCTCCTCAGACATCGATTATCACGCGGCCGCCTTCGACCTTGACGGCGTAGGTGCGCAGGTTATCGCAGGCGGGAGGCGTCTCGACCTCGCCGGTTGTGAAGTCGAAGACCGAGGCATGCTTGGGGCATTCCACCGTATTCTCCATCACCAACCCGTCGGCGAGGTGGATATTCTCGTGGGTACAAAGCCCGTCCGTGCAGTAATACTGGTCCTGATGATTCCGGAAGATTGCGAACGTCTTACCTGCATGGTCGAACCGTAGGCCGCCTTCCTCTTCCAGGTCGTCGGCTCCACAAACGTCAATCCAAGGCATCGTCACTCTCGCTAGATTTTGAGGCAACAGGGTTCGAGCGGGTTCAGGCCGATTTGTCCTTGAGGCGCTCTTTCTTGGCGCGGAAACGCGCCTTCATCCGTTCGTCAGATTCCTTCGACCCGTCGTGATAGGTGCCGAACATCCGGTCCACGGGGACGAGCCCCTCGCCTCCGTAATTCACCTCGAAATACTTATGGTGGAGGTAGTGCATATAGGCGTGGGTATCGAGCCCCTGCTCATCGCTGGTCTCAACCGTGTCGAAACCGATGTGCCCAGGCACGGCGCCGAAACCCGCGAAGTGTAGCTGGTAGAGTGCAATGACGGGGTTTGAGGGGATAACGAAGTGCCAGAAAACCACCCCGAAATAGAGCAAGTGCTCAATGGGATGCATCGATAGCGATGACCACGGGCTGGGATTTATGGAGTTGTGGTGCACCGAATGGACGTATTTGTAGAGCACTGGGACGTGGATCAGCCGGTGGATGCAATAGAAGTGGAAGTCGTGAATTATCGGCACCACGACAGCCACGACCCCGAGCCACACAGGGTGCTCGGCGAAGTTGAGCCAGGGTATGTATCCATTCGCGGAACTCCACAGCATCAAGACCTGCAGGCACGTCCATATCGGTACACCGATCAGCAGCGACCGCAGCATATTGTCGAGGGTCTGCTTATTGAACCAAAATACATCTGATTGCTGATCCGCCGGGAACTTGTGGTTGTACTTAAATCGGTTCCCCTGCCGACGGCGAACGTAAAGCGGCAACTCCCAGCTTTGGTACCAGAGAAAGGCCAGGACGAGGTTCGCCGCCAGCATTTTCAGCGACCAACCCCATGCAAAGTTCTGCAGGACTGCGGCGTCAGGGACAACCAGCTGCCAGTAGGCGAGTGCCGAGACCATGAACAGCAGGTTGTACGGAAAGAAGTAAGATGGAAGCCACTTCAGAAGCTTCTTTGGATTGGGAGGGAAGAGCCATATTGGCGCTGGCTCCAACAGCTCGTTGGGAGCCCAATCGCCGCGCTTGCTGCGCGTTCCAAACTTAAGATCGTCCATCGGATGCTCCTTTCGATCTCGCCCCGAAAGGCCCGATCGGCCTACAACATGCCAATATTCCAACAAATGGTCAATAACTAAATCCGCTTGATTTACAAAAAAAATCGTGCCAGATTTCGGCCGTCGATCCTACGGCAAGCTGACGGGTGGAAGACGAAGCACTACTACCGCATTCACGCGCTCAAAGGGAGCCTCAATTGGATATCAGACGCGGCGGGCACTGGCGCGATGGCATCGCGGGCGTTCTGGACGTCAAGACCGGCCAGCAGTAACGAGAAGGGCGCCATGATAACCGGCGTTTCCGATCTGAACGCCCCTGAAAACGCGAGCTGTATCTAATGTCAGTCGACAGCACCTTCAACGCATTCGTAGGCAACGCGACGCACCGTGGCGGCAACCAGATAGGTGTCAAACACTACAATGAGCGCTTAATCCTTAGTCTGATCCAGGAGGCTGGCGCGCTTTCCAAGGCCGAGATCGCGCGCATTACACATTTGTCCTCGCAAACGGTCACGATTATCGTAAATCGCCTCCTCAAGGAAGGATACCTGCGGAAGAAGGACGTAATCCGCGGCCGGATTGGTCAGCCTTCTACTCCGATCGAGATTGCACCGGATGGAGCGATTTCGATCGGGGTCAAGATTGGCCGCCGCTCCTTGGATCTGCTGGCTCTATCGTTCGACCGCCGGGTGATTGCTAAGAAAAGCTTTGCCTACGATGCCCTCGACGCGGACGTCGTCTCGGGCCTGATGGGAACAGCGTTCGACAGCCTGAAGGATGATTTGAGCCGCGTCCAGAAATCCAGACTCGTGGGCGTAGGTATTGCTGCTCCAACGGCGATCGAGTCTGGCATAGCCGTCATCGGTGATCCTGGCGGTGCATCCCCACGCTGGCGGGAGGCCGACATGGTCGCCAGGGTCGAAGAAACCTCCGGCTTGAGCGCCGTGGTGCTCAATGACGCTGACGCTGCTTGCTTGGCTGAGATTGATTTCCGGAGAGAGAACCGGAATCGGTCAATCGTATACTTTTACATCAGCACCTTGATTGGCGGCAGTGTTGTTTTGGAGGGCAATCTAATTACCGGCCACACCGGCAACGCGGGCGCGGTGGGTGCAATCCCTCTTAAACTTGGATCGCACAATAGGAGTCCAGCGCCCGCGCGGTTGAGTCAAGCCGCCTCCCTCAATCGGTTGGAGGTCCTTGCGGCGCAGCACAAATTGCCAATGAAGACGTTCCGTGAAGATGGTGGATCCGTCGCCAAGCTTGATGAACCGGCACTTGCCTGTTTCGATGAGTGGTGCGATCTGGCGGCGGATGCACTTGCTTTTGCGGCCATCTCTGGCACGAGCTTCATCGAAGCCGATAGTGTCGTTGTTGACGGCGTCCTCTTGCGACCTCTCCTCGATCGTCTCATCGTGAGCGTCCGGGAACGAGTGGCAGGCTACGATCTGGAGGGCATCATCATTCCTGAGTTCCGTGTGGGCTCGATCGGGTTTAACGCCCGCGCGATTGGCGCTGCTCTGGTTCCATTGAACGAACAGTTTGCGCCAGACAACAAAGTCGTTCTCAAGAGCTGAAGTGAAGGACCGCATGGCAGAGATAGCTATTGTCGGCGCCGGAGAATGCGGTGTCCGCGCCGCATTCACGTTGCGGGAACTTGGTTTTCAAGGGTCGGTAACGTTGCTGACCGCAGAGAAAGCTCTGCCATATGAACGACCGCCGTTATCCAAGACGATGCTAGCCAATCCCAAGGCCATTCGTGCCGAAGATGCCTATCCCGGAGCAGGGATCGAACTCCGACGTGGTGCGCTGGTCGAGTCTCTGGTGCCTGAGAGGCGGGAGATTCACCTCGCCGATGGCACGCTCTTGACGTATGATCAGTTGCTCCTTGCGACGGGAGCCCGTGCCAGATTGTTTCCTGGCCTTGAAGGCTGTCTCACACTACGAACCGATGTGCAGGCGCGGCGCATTATGCTGGAGTTCAGCAGCAATGCGCGCATCGGGGTCATTGGTGGCGGATTCATTGGCCTTGAACTCGCCGCGACTGCGCGGCAGGCAGGTGCCGAGGTTACGGTGATCGAGACCGCACCGCGCATTCTCGGACGCGCCGTGCCCGGGGCGATCGCCCAAATCATTCACGCGCGGCACGAAACCGCAGGGGTCAAGATTCTGACTGGTACTGTCGTCACCGAGGCTGGAACGAACCGCATTGTGCTGGCCAACGGGATTGAACTGGAGTTCGACGCCGTTATCGCTGGCGTCGGGGCGATCCCTAATACCGAGCTCGCCGAAAAGGCCGGTCTGTTCGTGGATAACGGGATTGTTGTCGACAGCGCATTCCGAACCTCCGAACCCAATATCTTCGCCGCAGGCGACTGCTGCAATTTCGAGTGGCGAGGAGCCCGTATGCGACTTGAAAGCTGGAAGGCCGCACAGGACCAGGGTGCCCATGCCGCAGCAGCCATGCTCGGTGCCAGTGGAGAGTACCAGAAAGTCCCGTGGTTTTGGTCGGATCAGTTCGATCTGACTCTGCAGGTCGCAGGGCAGTTCGATCTAACCCGGGATATACATCACCGCGCAGCCTCCGGTGGGGTCCGCATCGTCTTTCAGTGCGATCAAGATGCCCGGGTCTCAGCGGCCGCCGCAATAGGACAGGGGAACACGGTCGCGAGGGACATGAGTGTTCTCGAGAAGCTCATCGAGCGCGGAACTGTGGTTGCGGCCAGTTCGCTGATAGACCCTGACTTTAGGATCAAGGGCTTGCTCAAGTAATCAAGTAATAAAGCCGCCGGAGGTCTACCAGCCCAAGCCAAGGTGCGGTCCGCGGCCGTCGTCGCGGCATCCGCTCCAGCACGTCTCGACCGAAATCAACTAAAATGCTCTATTCGTTCGGATAGCGCAGTCCGATTTGCGCCCTGATCGTATCAAGTGATTGCATTATCGACACGGTCTCGTTAGCAGGCATGATCTCACCGGACAATTTTCCAGCCGTCACAAGCCTCTCCATTTCGGCAGCTTCATATTGCATGCCACGTCCTGCTACCGACGACGAATACTCTTCTATCACCCTGTCATTCTTGTCGATGTGGCGAAATGAAGTTGGCGAATACCAGGTAGATGCAATCTCAACTCTCCCCTCGGTGCCGAGGATCGATGCAACATTGGGTCCGGTGTTGTCGAGACTGGAGATGGTGGTAGACAAAGCCCCGCCGGCGTGTTGGAAGATAGTTGCTACCTCAGCGTCCACTCCTGTCTCCTTAATCCGAGCCATCGAAACGATGTGTTCAGGCTCTCCGAGCACGTCAAAGGCGAACGAAATGGGGTAAATGGCGAGATCAAGCAGGGCGCCTCCGCCGAGTTCCAGAGCGTTGAGCCGATGATTGGGATCGCCAGGAAGGTCACGAGTATGATCGGCGATCACCGAATAGATCTTTCCAAGCACTCCTGATGCGATGATCTCCCGGATGCGCACCATATGAGGAAGGAAGCGCGTCCACATCGCCTCCATCACGACCAGGTTTTTCGCAGAGGCGAAATCAACGACATTGCGCGCTTCCCGTGCATTGATCGTGAATGGCTTTTCGATAAGCACGTGCTTGCCGGCGGTCAGCGCCTTAAGCGCGTTGTCGGCGTGCATCGGATGGGGTGTAGCCACATAGATAATATCGACCTCCGGGTCCGACAAAAGGTCCTTGTAGCTGGCGTGCGCGTTGGGAATACTGAAACGATTGGCGAACTTGTCGGCTCCTGCCTGTGTTCGAGAGCCGACAGCCGAGACACGATGACCGGCAAGCTGCAAATCCTGGACAAAGAGATCAGCAATCCAGCCGGTCGCTAGAATCCCCCAACGCAATTCGGCGTTCATTATCTTACCTCAAGGCTCGACTGTGAATTCAACTTTGTAGGTGTCACGCTGCATGAGATATTGACTAGCCTCACCTACTTGCGTCGAACGCGACCCGCGTGCCGCTGGTCGTGTCGAAGAAATGCAGATGTTTCGGATCGAAGCGGATGCCGACGTTTTCTCCCATGTGCACCTTGGTATTTTTGTCGGTCTTCACGGCGACCAAGTTTTTGCCGACCTTTACGGTAACCAGCGTGCTGTCGCCCAATAGTTCGGTGGTATAAACCTCGCCGGCCATATTACCCGCGTCTGTTTCGCTGAGCCGCATATCTTCGGGTCGCTGGCCGACGGTGATCGCGCCGTTCACGCCGGCCGGAGCCGCAAGCGTCAACTCGGAGTCCTGCACCCGTCCGTCGGCAATTGCTATCGGAAGCAGGTTCATGGGTGGATTGCCGAGGAAGCCGGCAACAAAGACGTTTGCCGGCGTGTTGTAGATGTCGAGGGGTGTGCCGACCTGCTGTAGTTTGCCGTTCGCCATCACGGCGACACGGTCAGCCAGCGTCATCGCTTCGACCTGGTCGTGCGTCACATAGATCGTAGTGGTACCGAGGTCGCGCTGCAGGTGCTTCAATTCCGCGCGCATATAGACGCGCAGCTTGGCGTCGAGATTGGACAGAGGTTCGTCCATCAAAAACAGTTTGGGCGTGCGTACGATGGCACGACCGAGCGCCACGCGCTGTCTTTGCCCGCCGGACAGTTGACCGGGTTTGCGCTCTAGAAGCCCGCCGAGTTCGACGCGCTCGGCGGCGGCGCGTACCTGGCGCTCGCGTTCCTCACGGTTCACACCTGCGACTTTGAGCGGATAACCAATATTGTCCGCCACGGTCATATGCGGATAGAGGCCATAGTTCTGGAACACCATGGCGAGGTCGCGTTTACCCGGGGGCAAATCGTTGACCACACGATCGCCTATGCGAATCTCGCCAGCGCTCGGGTCGTCGAGCCCGGCGATCATGCGCATTGTGGTGGACTTGCCACAGCCAGAGGGCCCGAGCAACACGATGAACTCGCCATCGGCCATGGCGAGCGAGATCTTTTCCACGGCGACAAAGGAGCCCCAAAATTTAGATACGGATGACAACGTTACGGAGGCCAAGATCATATCCCTTCGTGGACGATGCTACGGACAGCAGTCATAGCTGTGGAGTATTTGTCACGATAAATCGTTGACGGCGATGGTCGGTTTTGGGAACGCCTCCGACGGTCGTTCAGCCCGCATCGAGCAAACTGAAACTCCATGAACTCCCGCTCAGGTCGGCCCATGTAGCCGGCGATGTCGGTGCCAAGTGCTAAGGCGCCAACGTCAGTACCGGTGAGAATATGCACATGCACGTCTGGATCAGAGGGCACTACGTTCAGCTTCTCCAGCCAGTCCCACGTCAGCAACGCGATGCTGGGCTCAGGAATATCCAAGAGCATGATATCCGACACGTCAGCCCTTCACCGCGCCGGCCGTCAGGCCTGCTACGAACTGTCGTTGCAGAAAGAAGAAGACAGCGACCACCGGCATGGAGATCATCACGGATGAGGCCATGAGCTCTCCGTAGCGGATGCCGTACTGGCCGATAAAGTCATTCACTCCAACTGGCAGCGTGCGCATCTCCTTGGTCGAGGTAAAGGAGAGCGCAAAGAGGAACTCCTGCCAGGTGACGATAAGCACAAAGACTGCAGTGGCGACTATCCCCGGCCGGCAAAGCGGCACGATTATCTCGAAAAACGTTCTGAACGGCCCGGCCCCATCGATCGCCGCCGCTTCTTCGAGTGTCAGCGGCAAATTGGCCATGAAGCCACGCAGCATCCAGATCGCCACCGGCAAGGTTACGGTGACGTAGGCGAGGATCAACGACGTATATGTGTTGAGTAGGTTGGCCCCCTTCATCATCTTGTAGATCGGGATGATGATGGCGCTGGCCGGGAACATCTGCGTGACGATCACCAGCGTCATGGCGATGATAAGTAGGCGGACGTGGGTGCGCGTAAATGCATAGGCGGCCAGCAGGGCTAACGAAACGGTGATGATGACGGTGGACAGTGAAACGATGACCGAATTCATAAAATAGGTTCGGAACTCCGGCCGGAATGCAGTGACGTAGTTGTCGAAGGTCGGGTTCTCCGGCCACAGCCTGGCGGGAATGGAAAAAGGCTCGGCCGCCGGCTTCAACGACACTGAAACCATCCAAAAGAAGGGCACCAGGATTATCAGCGCCAATACGACGTTGAGGGCCAGCAGTGCGGCTTGGCGGCTCCTGTGGGAACGGGTGTTCATGACGCCTTCCCCCTATGCCGGCCGCGCGACAAAACGCCGAAATAGACCATTATCAGCAGCGCCAGGACCAAGATTGAAAAAACGCCATATACAGCGGCTTCGCCAAAGCGAAATTGTCCGAAACCGAGTTCGTAGATCTGGGTTGGGAAGATGGCTGTGGCATTCTGTGGGCCACCGTTTGTCATCACCCAGATTATGTCGAAGTAATTGAAAGTGAGGATAGTGGTAAGGAGGAGATTGATGGCGATCACGTCTTTGATTCCGGGGAGCACAACGTCAAACAGGCGCCTAGTCGCTCCCGCTCCGTCTATCTTGGCGGCCTCGACCTGCTCTTGGTCGACCGTCTGCAGGGCCGCTAAGTAGACGATCGCCGAGAAGGGGAACCCTTTCCATACGGCCGCCATAATGATCGAGCCCATGGCTGTCGACGTTTCCGCCAGCCAAGCGGTACCGTGGTCGATCAGTCCCAGGCTAATAAGTAACGAGTTCACCAAACCGAGTTGCGGGTCATACATGAATCGCCAAAGGATGGCGGCCACTACGCCGGGGAGGACCCAAGGCAAAAGCACCAACGACCGCATAAGTCCCTGGCCAGGCATCTGCTGATTGAGCAGCAGTGCGACCAGCAAGCCGAACACATTCTGCAGTGCTACCACAAAGACAGTCCAAATGAGGGAGTTCCACACTACTTGACCGAAGATCGGATCGGCCAAGATCTTGTAATACGCTGCAAGCCCCTGGAACTTCGGCACCGGGTTGATGAAGGAGGTCGAATAAAGGCTTTCAATTATGGTGCCGATCATCGGGTAATACATAAGTGCGCCGACCAGCAGCAGCGCCGGAGCTACGAAAATCCAGGCCATCCAGCGTTCACGATGGGACATTGTGTCATTTCCCGATAGAGAGGGCCGGGCTCGGGGCAAAGCCCGAGCCCGGCTTAGTCCTGGTGACTAGTTAAGGGCGTCGATAGCAGTGCAGGCCTTGCCGGCTGCCTTCTGCGGATCCATTCCGGAAAATACATCCTGCGCTAGAGTCACCTCGATGTCGGCGACTTCGAGATAGCGAGGTGACAACGGCCGGGGTGAGGCATTCTCGAGATGAGGGATGATGAGATCCGCACCTTTGCGGTTTGCCGCCAAAAAGCTTTTTGCGGCCTTCATGTTTGCCGGGACAAGTTCGACAACATCGCCGTTCACGTCTTCGCGGGTTAGGAACTGGATGAGTTTCCAAGCGGCTTCCTTGTGCTGGGAAGCTTCAAAGATGGCAAGGTTCCACCCACCATACGTGCCAATCGCCGTCTTACCTTCGGGCGCATTCCCTACAACGAAATCCCAGTCAAGTTTGGACTTCTGCAGAGTCGGCTGCTCCAGCGCGGGCCAGAACTCCGTTGCAAGAGATCCGTTTAGAAAAAGTTCGCGCATCGTTGCGGAACTGGCGTTCATGATGCCCTGCGGCGCATATGGCACCAGTGACTGCAGGTAACTCAATGCCCCGACCGCTTCAGGGCTGGTGAGCGCGCATTTGCCCTTCTCATCCAAGACTTTACCGCCATTGGAGAAGATGAAAGTATCGAGAACGACGACCGTGTCTTCCCCCTTGTGGCCGAACAAGCCAATGCCGTAGCGGCCCTTGGACTTGTCCGTAAGCTTCGGCGCCGCTGCCTTCAATCCCTCAAAGGTCTTTAGCGAGGCAGGATCAACGCCAGCCTCTTTGAGGAGTGCCTTGTTGTAGTAGGTGAAGGACCAAACGTCCACGTTGATGGGGATTCCCCAGAGCTTGCCGTCAGAAACGTTCGAGTCCCAGGCTCCTTTGAAGAAAGTGTCGCCCGTAAGACCGGAAGTCTTGACTTGGTCGTCGAGAGCCGTAATTGCGCCGGCTTGAGCAAAGGCGCCCATCCAGATTTGATCCAGGGTGGCTACATCAGGCGCATTACCGCCCTGTACCGCCGTCAACAACCGCTGTTGGTACTCCGAATATGGTATTGTGGTAAGCTCTACTTTGATTTCGGGGTTTTCCTTCTCGAAGCGCTTCAAGGCGTTCTGCTGATTCTGATTGAAATCGGATTCGGCCCGCTGGTTGTCCCAGAATTTTAGCACGACCTGCTCCGCGTTGGCCGAACCCGCGGCGAACATCGCTGTGGCCGCTGCGAGGACGGCCGACTTCATGACGTTGCGTATCATCCATTCACTCCCTGTTCAGTTTGTTTGGCTTGATATCCTCGCCGCCGGCCGTGCCGGCTTCGAATGGACCACCTCCTCCACCGACTACGATCAAGCGATGGATCGACACCGCTCCGGTGTTTGTGGACGCCGCGCGTGACCGGCGTGATCGCACGGATTAACTCAATAAATTGGAACGTTCTAAATTGCAACAACTATTTTCCCTTGCCCATCGAGCCCAGATCTGCACCGCTTCAAGCCAGATCTACCCAAAGGACTGCAAATATGGGGCTTTATGGCACACGATCGGGGGCGCAATGACAAAAGCGGCGGGTGACAGGCGCTCCCATTAGATAAAATTCCGCTTGACAAGCTAGGAACGTTCCAATTGTTTGAAGCCTAATTTGAGAAGACCGAGGTTGCGATGTCAAAGGCGAGACTGACTGTCATCGACATCGCCAAAGCCGCAGGCGTTTCCAAGTCCACGGTTTCGTTGGTCTTGCAGGGCTCGCCTCTGGTGAAGGAAGCGACGCGTTCCAAGGTCAACGCGACAATGCGCGAGTTGGGGTATGTCTACAACCGGGGTGCCGCAAACCTTCGACAGGCGAGCGCCAGATCGGGCATCATCGGTGTCGTGGTGAACGATCTTACAAACAGCTTCTTTGCAGAGTTGGCCGTAGGGGTCGACACGGTCGTCCAGTCGGCGGGCTTCGTCCAGTTCCTCTCAAATACGAGTGAAAATACCGACCGGCAGCGAGAGGTGGTTGCCTCGATGCGTGAGCATGGAATTTCGGGGCTTATCGTTTCGCCGGCCCGCGCCACCGATGCAGCAGACTTCAAGCCGCTCGTGGCGTCAGGGATCCCGGTGGTTGTGGTAGTCCGCAGCCTGCCCGGCGCGAGAATGTCGTCGATTGTGTCTGATAACGTTCGCGGCGTGGCGATGGCGGTCAAGCATTTGGTGTCGCTAGGGCATAGCCGGATCGCTTTTTTGGGAGGCTTTCCAGATACGGCTGTGTTTGCCGAGCGACGGTCTGGTTACCGCAAAGCGATGGACGAAAGTGGTCTTAAGTTCGATGAGGAGTTAGTTGTTCCGTCCATTCCCTCGAGAGCAGGTGGCGTGGAAGCCATCGGACGTGCGATGACCATCAGCGATCGACCGACCGGGGCCGTCTGCTTCAATGACGCGGTGGCGTTTGGCGTGTGTGATGGATTGCGCGCTCGGCGCATGGAACCGGGGCGGGACTTCGCGGTGGTAGGTTTCGACGACGTTATCGAGGCGAAAACGGCGGTTCCGGCCCTGACGACGATCTCGGTCGATCCGCAAGCTATGGGCAGGCGCGCCGCACACCTCCTTCTGAAGCAGATCAATGCGGGAAAAGCAGATGCGGAGAACATCATTGCGGCGGTCAGGCTGGTCGTCCGCCAGAGTTGTGGAACTGGCCAGAGCAAACCAGAGGGGAAGTTAGGATGACGGTTCGATGGGCATTGATCGGTGCGAGCATGATCGCGCGCGAGTGGGTCACTGGTATGCGGGGAAGCCGAGGCAGGTCGTATCAGTCGTCAGTTCCAGTGTTGGGCGCGCCAAGACATATGCGCGTCGAACCAGGACTTTGAGCATCCCGCAATGAGCAAGCACATCACCCCCGCCCAAGCCGCCGCCCTCATTCCGGATGGCGCTGTCGTGTCGGTCTCGTCCTCGAGCGGGCTCGGTTGCCCGGACCTGATGCTGAAGGCGATCGGCGAACGCTTCGAGGCCGCCGGGCATCCGCGCGACCTGACCACGCTCCACCCGATTGCCGCGGGCGACATGAGCGGCATCAACGGCGTCGATTACATAGCCCAAAAAGGCCTCTTGAAGACCATCATCGGCGGCTCCTACCCTTCAGGTCCTTCCACCGCCGAGCCGCCCCTCATTTGGCAAATGATCGCAAGCAACGACGTGGCGGCGTACAACATCCCTTCCGGAGTGCTCTTCGACATGCACCGCGAAGCGGCCGCGAAGCGCCCGGGCGTTATCACCAAGATCGGGCTCGACACCTTCGCCGACCCGAACCGCCAGGGCTGCGCGATGAATGCGGCCGCGGAAGCCCGGCCCGTGGTGAGCAAAATCCAATTCTACGGTGAGGAGTACCTCTACTTCGAGGCAATCGCGCCGCAGGTAGCGATCATCCGTGCCACGACGGCGGACGAGCGCGGCAATTTGACCTACGAACACGAAGGCGCGTATCTCGGCGGCCTCGACCAAGCGCTCGCGGCCCACAACAATGGCGGCATCGTCATCGCGCAGGTGAAGCGCATCACCAAGGACGGATCGATGAGGCCGCATGACGTGCGAGTGCCCGGAATTCTCGTCGACTACGTCGTCGTCGATCCCGACCAGAAACAGACAACGCAGACGCTCTACGACCCTGCAATCTCGGGTGAGATTTTTCGGCCGCTCGAAAGTTTTCGCGTGCCGGAGTTCAACATCCAGAAGATAATCGCGCGGCGCGTCGCGCAGGAACTCGAGGCGGGCAGCGCCGTCAATCTCGGCTTCGGGATTTCGGCCAACGTCCCACGCATTCTCCTGGAGGAAGGGCTGCACGGCGCGGTCACTTGGGTCATCGAACAGGGGGCGGTCGGGGGCGTGCCGCTGCTTGACTTCGCCTTTGGCTGCGCCGCGAATGCCGACGCCTTCATGCCCTCGCCCTACCAGTTTACATATTTCCAAGGGGCAGGTTTCGACGCCTCGCTGCTGTCATTCCTAGAGATAGGCCGCGACGGCTCCGTCAACGTGTCAAAGCTCTCGTTCCGCCCTCATATCACGGCGGGCGCCGGCGGCTTCGTCGACATTACGGCAAGGGCGAGGAAGATCGTCTTCTCCGGCATGTTCAATGCCGGCGCCAAGCTCGCTGTCGAGGACGGCAAGGTCGTTGTAGAGAAGGAGGGCAAGCTTAGGAAGCTCGTCAAAGAGGTCGAGCACGTCACCTTTTCGGGCAGGCGAGCCATCGACCAGCGCCAGGATATCACCTATGTCACCGAGCGCGGCGTGATGAGACTGACGCCGGACGGCGTCGTGCTGACTGAAATTGCGCCGGGCATCGATCTCAACACCGGCATTCTTGAACAGTCGGAGTTTCCGCTGATCGTGTCCGACACCCTAAAAGTCATGGACGGCGCGCTCTTCGTCGACAGGCCGATCGGCCTGTCGCTTGCCGTGAAGCCGGCCCGTAGCTTGGCGGGGGCATGTAATGGCTGACGCGCACATGAGGCTTGCCGCCGAAGGCGCGGTCGCATCCGTCACGATCGCTCGACCCGAGAAGCTCAACGCCTTCGATATTGACATGCTGAAGGCATTGGCCGCCATCTGCGACGAGGTCGAGGCGATGACCGATGTCCGCGCGGTGGTGCTTACCGGCGAAGGCAGAGCCTTCAGCGCCGGTGGCGACATCAAAGCTTGGGGCGCCATGCAGGCGAACGAGTTCGGCCATGCCTGGGTCCGCTTCGGCCATCGCGTCTTCGAGCGTCTGGCGACCCTGCGCATGCCGGTGATCGCCGCACTCAACGGCCACGCGCTCGGCGGCGGCCTGGAACTCGCGGCCGCAGCCGACTTCCGCATCGCGGAACAACATATCCGCATCGGCCTGCCGGAGACCGGGCTCGGCATGATACCGGGATGGTCGGGCACGCAGCGCCTAGTGAGGCGCTTCGGCGCGCAGATCGTTCGCCGCATGGTCCTGGGAGGTGAGACGTTCTCCGCCGAGGAAGCCCTCAAGTACGGACTGGTCGACGCCGTCGTGGACAGCGGCGCTGCCGTCATCGAGGCGAAGGCCTACGCGGCGCGGGTCGCGACGCGGGGACCGGCGGCCGTCGAGATATCGAAGCTAATGATCGCCGTCGCGAATGGCGAGGACAATGGTTCGGCGGTCGAAGCGCTCGGCTCGATTCTGGCCGCCAAGACTGGGGATCTCAAGGAAGGCGTCGCCGCCTTCTCGCAGAAGCGCGCGGCGGTCTTCAAGGGAGAATGGTGATGACGTTAGAGATCAGGCCAACAGCGCTTGCCGACGCGCCCGTGCGCGGCTTCGAGATGCTGATCGACGGCAGATGGACGGCCGGCGTAGAAGGCCGGACGATCGACCGGAACGCGCCGAGCCACGGCATCGTCGTGAGCCGCTACCAGGCGGCGACAAGGATGGATGCCGAGCGCGCCATCGCCTCGGCGCGAAAGGCATTCGACCACGGCCGGTGGCCGCACACGACGGCGTCGCAGCGCTCGCGGGTTCTGCTGAAGGCCGCCGATCTCATCGAGGCCCGCGCCGAAGACCTCGCCTATCTCGACTGCATCGAGGGCGGCAAGCCAATAACTCAGGTGCGCGGCGAGATCGCCGGCGCTGTCGACATCTGGCGCTATGCCGCTGCGCTTGCCCGCGACCTGCACGGCGAGAGCTACAATTCGCTTGGGCAGAACACACTAGGCGTCGTTCTGCGCGAGGGGATCGGCGTCGTGTCCATCATAACGCCGTGGAACTTTCCATTCCTGATCCTAAGCCAGAAACTGCCCTTTGCGCTCGCCGCCGGCTGTACATGCGTCGTTAAGCCCTCAGAGCTGACATCGGGTTCGACGCTCGTTCTCGGCGAGATCCTTGAGGAAGCGGGCGTCCCGGACAGCGTCGTGAACATCGTCACCGGCACGGGTCCCGAAGTCGGCGCGATCATGACGTCCCATCCTGCGGTCGACATAGTTTCGTTCACCGGCTCGACCGGCGTCGGAAAGCTCACCATGACGAATGCAGCGCAGACCCTCAAAAAGGTTTCATTGGAACTCGGCGGCAAGAATCCGCAGATCGTATTCCCGGATGCGGACCTCGACTCCTTCATCGACGCCGCCGTCTTCGGCGCTTATTTCAATGCGGGCGAATGCTGCAACGCCGGCTCGCGGCTAATCCTCCATAAGAGCATCGCGTCGGATGTGGTCAAGCGTGTTGCAGAGCTTGCGAAATACGTGAAGGTTGGCGATCCGCTGGACCCAGCGACGCAGGTCGGCGCGATCATTACGCCTCAGCATTTGGAGAAGATCGCGGGCTACGTCGCCAGTGCAAAGAATAGCGGCGCGAAGGTTGTTCACGGGGGCGATCAACTCGATCTCGGGATGGGGCATTTTATGTCGCCGACAATCCTCGAGGCGGTCATGCCGGATATGGAAATCGCACGTGAGGAGGTCTTCGGCCCCGTACTTTCAGTTCTCACCTTTGAAACGGCGGCGGAAGCCGTCGAGATCGCCAATTCCATCGATTACGGCCTTTCCGCCAGTGTGTGGAGCCGCGATTTCGATACGTGCCTGACATTCGGGCGCAGCTTGCGGGTAGGAACGGTGTGGATGAACACCTTCATGGATGGCGCCTCCGAGCTCCCGTTCGGTGGCTACAAGCAATCCGGGCTCGGTCGCGAACTCGGACGCCGCGCGGTCGAGGACTACACCGAAACAAAAACACTCAACATGCACATCGGAGGCCGCACCAATTGGTGGATGCCGCGACAGGAAAATTGGCCTGGCCAACGCACCGACCGGGACCTCGCCGAATGAAGACGACCACACGACCCGTCGCCATCGTCACTGGCAGCCACGGCATCGATCTCGGAATTGCGACCGCCTTTGCAAAAGCGGGATACAATGTGGCGATCACTGGGGTCGCGAGTCCCGACAACGGGCAGGATGCTGTCGCAAAACTAGAATCCTATGGCGTGGCAGCCGCCTATCTGCAGTCCGATATCGCTGATGTTTCCCGACATGAAGAAACGGTAACGGGCGTCCTTTCGCGATTTGGTCGTGTCGATTGCCTTGTTAGCAATGGCTCCATGGCAGTCGTACCAGGTGACTTCCTCGACCTGGTGCCGGCGGACTTCGATAAGACGATCGCGATGGACCTAAGGGGAACGGTGTTCTTTACGCTTGCTGTGGTCAAGGCAATGCTCGTGAGGAGCGCGGCGGATGTACCCAGGTCCATCATCAACATCACGTCGGTCTCACCCGAGGTAAGTTCGCCCGAACGCGCGGACTATTGCATCAGCAAGGCCGAGCTGGCGGCATTCTACCAGGGGGTGGCATTTCATATCATGGATACGGGAGTATCAGTATTTGAGGTGCGGCCCGGCATCGAGCGGGGGGAAGAAGCAGCAGACCTCGGCAAAATCTGCACGGCACTCGCTTCCGGCGATTTGGGTTTTGCGACGGGAACGATCATCGAAGCCGACGGGGGCTCTTCAATTCCACGCCTCTGAAGGGAGCAACAGAATGGGCTTCGACTACATCATCACCGGAGCCGGGCCTGCCGGCTGCGTGCTCGCGAACCGGCTTTCTGAAGATCCGGCCGTGCGCGTGTTGTTGCTGGAGGCTGGCGGCGGAGATTGGAACCCGCTGTTCCACATGCCGGCGGGCTTCGCCAAGATGACCAAGGGCGTGGCGAGTTGGGCCTGGGAAACCGTGCCGCAGAAGCACATGAAAGGCCAAGTGCTGCGCTATACGCAGGCGAAGGTGATCGGCGGAGGTTCTTCAATCAATGCACAGCTCTATACGCGCGGCAATGCAGCCGACTACGATCTCTGGGCTACAGACGACGGCTGCGAAGGCTGGAGCTATCGGGAAATCCTGCCCTATTTTAAGCGCGCTGAGGACAACCAGCGTTTTGCCGACGACTACCATTCCTATGGCGGGCCGCTCGGCGTCTCCATGCCAGTCTCGAATCTCCCGATCTGCGACGCGTATATCCGCGCCGGCCAGGAACTCGGCATTCCCTACAACCACGACTTCAACGGTCGCCAGCAGGCCGGCGTCGGCTTCTACCAGCTTACGCAACGCAATCGCCGTCGCTCCTCCGCCTCAATGGCCTATCTGTCGCCGATCAAGGGTCGGAGAAACCTTTCGATCCGCACCGGCGCTCGCGTCGCCCGCATCGTGCTGGAAGGCACCCGCGCCGTGGGCGTGGAGGTCGTGACTGCGAAGGGCATCGAAGCGATCCGGGCGGAACGCGAAGTACTCGTCTCCTCCGGCGCCATAGGGTCGCCTAAGTTACTCCTGCAGTCGGGCATCGGCCCGATCGATCATCTTAAATCTGTCGGAGTTCAGGTGAAACACGACCTACCGGGGGTTGGCTCGAACATGCAGGACCATCTCGACCTGTTCGTCATTTGCGAATGCACCGGCGACCACACCTATGACAACGTGGCGAAGCTGCACCGCACCCTCTGGGCCGGTATCCAGTACGTACTCTTCCGCACTGGTCCGGTCGCCTCCTCGCTCTTCGAGACGGGTGGTTTTTGGTATGCGGACCCCGAGGCCCGCTCGCCCGACGTCCAGTTCCACCTCGGCCTGGGCTCCGGGATCGAGGCGGGAGTCGAGCGGCTGAAGAGCGCCGGTGTGACGCTGAACTCCGCCTATCTGCACCCGCGCTCTCGCGGCACGGTTAGACTTTCTTCCGCCGATCCTTCGGCGGCCCCGCTGATCGACCCCAACTATTGGGAAGACCCGCACGACCGGAAAATGTCGATTGAGGGCCTGAAGATCGCCCGGGAGATCATGCAGCAGGCCGCCCTGGAACCTTTCGTGATGGCCGAGCGCCTGCCTGGACCAAAGGCCGTGACGGACGAAGACTTGTTCATTTACGGGTGCGCCAATGCCAAGACCGATCACCACCCGGTCGGCACGTGCAAGATGGGTTTCGATTCCATGGCCGTCGTCGGGCTCGATCTCAAGGTCCATGGGTTGGAGGGATTACGCGTTTGCGACTCCTCAGTCATGCCGCGGGTGCCGTCCTGCAACACCAATGCTCCGACGATCATGGTGGGCGAGAAGGGATCCGACATAATACGCAATCGTGCCCCGCTTCCGCCGGCTCTTTTCGAGCATGAACGCAACGACGCGCGCCCCCGCGCACGCACCAACATTCAATAGGTGCACTCATGATCCGCCGCCACGAAGTGAGCAGGGAAATGGGGCGAATGTTACGATTTCCGGCTGTTCTGGTCGGCCAAGATATCCCGCGCATGCACGCAGTGATCGGCCAAATTCGTGCTGACACATCCGGTTGGCATTTCATGGTGATGAATCACTGGCAAAAATGCGCTCCCTGATGACACAAGGATCTTAGCAGTCTTATGACGATTGACGTCCCGCAGCACATTCTCGACGCCATGACCGATGTCGATATGCCGCGACTACGGTCGGAGACCGCTCCGTCCGGTACAATGGTCCACGGCGACCTTCAAGTCCCGGTCTATCGATGCTGTTGTGTAGTGGTCGGTTCCGGTGCGGCGGGGCTGCGTGCGGCGGTGGAATTAAGGCGGCGTGGGAAAGAGGTGGTTATCGTCAGTCAAAGCGCTTGGGGTGGAACGTCGGCCTGTTCCGGCTCTGACAAGCAGACGCTGCATACGGCCAACAGTGCGGATCAGGGAGATAACTACAAGGCGATGGCGCGAGCAATACGCGCCGGTGGCGCGATGGATGAGGATATTGCCTATGTGGAGGCCGTGGGCTCGTCTCGCATGATGGCCTCGCTACAGTTTCTTGGCCTTCCACTGCCTCAGGACGCGCTGGGCGGCACTCTCAGATACAAGACCGACCACGACGAGGTGGGTCGTGCCACCAGTTGCGGTCCACGCACGTCACGTCTGATGGTCAAGGTGCTTGCCGAAGAGGCGATCCGTCTTGATGTTCCGTTCTATAACCACACTACGGCTGCCAAAATCCTCACCTGCGGGGAGGGGACGGATCGTCACGTCGCCGGCATTCTTACGATGCGCCCCAACGACCGAACAACAACAAACGCCTTCGGCCTTGCCCTGTTCGAGTGCTCGGTCCTTGTGCTTGCCGCGGGCGGTCCCGGCGAACTTTATCGTGATAGTGTCTATCCCAACGGCTGCTTCGGGTCGCTCGGCCTTGCGCTCGAAGCTGGTATCGAATTGGTCAACCTTACGGAGAGCCAGTTCGGTATAGGCACGCGCCGGGAGGGTTTTCCCTGGAATCTGTCCGGCACCTATGTCCAGGCAATTCCGCATGTCTATTCGATTGACGCGGAGGGCAATGAGCACCCCTTCCTTGTCCAGTATTATCGCAGCACACAGGAGATGGCCTCCAACCTGTTCCGCAAGGGATATCAATGGCCTTTTCATGCCACGCGGATGCTCGATTTCAGCTCGAGTCTCATAGATGTTGCGATCTATCGCGAGTCCGCAGCGGGGCGGCGCGTGTTCATGGACTTCAACCGGAATCCGCTGCCCATGCCCGGCGATCTGCCGTTCTCCCTCGAACGGTTGGACGACGACGTGAGTTCCTATCTCGGCAATGCCGGCGCGGGTCAACATTTGCCAATCGAGCGGTTGAAGCACATGAACCCGCTCGCGATCGAACTCTATCGTCGCTACAAGATAGACATAACCAAGGAACCGTTGGAGTTCGCCGTCAACAACCAGCACATGAACGGCGGCATCATGGTGGACGTTTGGGGGCGCAGTAGCCTTGCCGGCTGCTATGCGATCGGAGAGGCCGCTGGTACGCACGGCGTGACGCGGCCCGGCGGAGCCGCGCTTAATGCCGGGCAGGTCTTTGGCACCCGAGCGGCCGAGCACATTGCAGCCAGCGGCAAAGCAAAAGTAGCGCCGAAGGTCGACATTGCCCGAGCTGCGCAAGCGGGCATCGCAGCGCTCTTCACGATCATGCGCCCCGACAGCTCGCTGACGATCAAGTCGGCGCGTTCCACGATCCAGGCGCGGATGAGCGATGCGGCCGGTATGATCTGCGACGGCGAGCGGGTAAGCCAGGCCCTCGCAGAAGCTCGAAGCCTCAATGTAAGCATTCGCGCAAATGGCATTAGGTACAAACGACCTGCTGAGGCGGTGCGGTCAATACAATGGCGGCAAATGGCGCTAGCTTCCGAAGCGGTGCTTACCGCTTTGGACCATTACATTGGCCAAGGCGGAGGGAGCCGCGGTTCCCGCGCAATATGCGATCGAGAAGGTGAATCGCTTCCGCTCGCGAGGACAGGCCCGCTGGAAGACTATCGCTTCCGGAGGGAGCGCGACGCCCAGCGGAGTGAACAGATCATTGTCCGATTGGACGGCGTCGAAATGGTGGTTTCAACACGTCCAATCCGTTCCTTCGACGAGAGTGCTGGGTCGTTCTTCGAACGCGATTGGCCAGATTGGCTGACCGGCCGGATCTTTGATCTCGGTTCTGACTAAGAAGATACCTAGTCGCGGTGCGCGTGATGTCGTCAACATCCGCATGGAATATCTGGAACTGAGGGAACCCGAGGCCTAAACGCCAGCCGAAGGGCGACCGGAGACGGACAATGAGGTGTGGTATGGGTGGTGGAGAGGCTGACATCGTTTGCATGGGTGAACCCCTGTTCGAGTTGGCGTGGCGGCGGGACGGAACGATCAAGCCGGGCATTGGCGGCGATGTGTCGAATTGCGCGGTCGCCGCAGCCAGATCCGGCGCGAAAGCAGGGATGATAACCCGCCTGGGGGAGGACAGCCTGGGCGAGCGTATCCGGTCGCTGTATCACGACGAAGGCATCGCAACGACGCATGTCATCCGTGATGCTGCCGCGCCAACCGGTATCTATTTCATAGAGTATGGTCCTGATGGTCATAGCTTTTCCTATCGGCGCGCCGGCTCGGCTGCCAGCCGCCTGGCAAGCAGTGATCTCGCACCAGGCATGTTCGCGGGTGTGTCATTTCTTCATCTTAGCGGGATATCACAGGCTATTTCCGAGTCTTGCCGGGACGCTTCGTTTACAGCGATGGAGATGGCCAGATCGGCAGGTGCCAAGGTTTCCTTTGATACCAATCTGCGGCGCAGTCTATGGACGCCGGCAGCGGCGTGGGAAACCTTGTCAGCTTCATTGCCACAAATAGACTTTCTCTTTCCGAGCATGGAGGACGCACAAGCCCTGCTCGGGCTATCGGATCCGGATGCCATTTGCGACGAATTCCTTCGACACGGCGTCAAAACGGTCCTTTTGACCCTAGGCGAAGAAGGCGCAATTGTAGCTGGTGGCGATATGAGAATTCGGATACCCGCTTACTCAGCGCAACTTGTGGATGCGACGGCTGCTGGTGACACTTTTGATGGTGCCTTTCTGGCTGAATTTTTGCGCTGCGGCGATCCAGAGGCGGCCACCCGGTTCGCTTGTGCTGCGGCGTCCCTCGCAGTTGAGAAGACCGGCGCGGTCGATTCCATCCCTTATCTGAGAGAAATCCGCACACGTATGGCTGCGTAGTCCTGTCGAGCTTGCACCACACCAGCATTGGAAAACAACGCTCGTATATGCCCACCGTCGCGACGCGACGGCCACCAGTGCGTCGCCGGCGAGACGGGATCCAGATACCGGCCGATGCCGTTGCGGCCTTCATCAGTCTCCTTCGTCTTCAGGTGACGAAGAAAGCTCAGAATGGCTTGAAGCCGTGAGCCCGTCGAAATTCGCCAGCTTTTCAACGATCGCCATAGGAGTTTCCGCTTCGGCCTGGTCTTCACCGCAAAGATGCAGCACGACGGGGTATAGGATCTCCACCGGTGAAATATTCAGCGCCTCGCAAAAGTGGAGTAGTCGGCCGACGGTCAGCCGTGAAACCGCGTTTTCGTAACGATTATAAACCTAGTCGCTGAGCCCGCATGGGTGCTAGCTTTGAACGCGGGATTTTCCGTCGGTCGCGAGCGTTGCGAAGGCTGGTGCTGATCTTTTTTTCGATTTCGGCGCTTAACTCAGTTCGCCGAAGCTGGTTTTCCGATAGACCGGCTTGTCAATATATGGATCGTCGATCTGCGGTAAACCGAGGTGAGAAATCCATTCGTCGAAAGGTCCTGCCATTGCTCCTGCCAAAGTGACGTTGATCTTCTGTGTTCGTTCCAATCAATGTAACAGAATTGGTTGACTGGACGCGAATCTAGTGGGCCTGCCAGAATATGGGCGCGTCGCTTCGCGAAACCGCTCTATGCCTTCGGCACGGAGCCAACGCGGCCAGAACGCCGTCATCAATACACCAGATTGGGATATCGCCCGTTTACAGCACGGCCCGCAATCAGCATAGTGCGCCAGCTCGGGTAATACGAGTTGGTGATGGTAAGTCGCTAGCTCTTCTTGCCATTCACCGCGGGAGCCGTCCTGGCGCTAGCCGGTGACGACGGCTGCTTTCTATTCAAAGAGTGACGGCCGCGATCGCGGCCGACTTTGTCTGCCTCAGAGAGGGAAAGAGGGCCCCGCCTTCTCTCCCTCGCAAGCAAAAAAGGTCTCCCCGTCCTTCCTCCGCTACGCCTTCGGCTGCGCTACGTGCAGGATCGACGCGGATCCCCTTACGCGGATCATGCGTCGCCCCTTCGGCTTTGCCTCGGGCGGGCGAACCCCCTCAGTTTGTCCCTTGCGCCGACCACGGGGCGTCTTTGGATCGGGCGCCGCGATGAGGGTGTCCACTTCGGCCTTGGTGAGGTGGTACGTCACCTCAATCTGCATCCGTTTAATGCGAATCGTCAGCACGCGTTGGGCAACGCCGAAGAACGCCGGGTCGGCGGCAAGCGACGTCGGAAGAAAGATCGGATCGCGGCCAAGCGGGCGTTGCGCGTGGTGATGGAATTGTTCCGCTTCTCCTCGAGTTCGTCGAGAAAAGCGAAAACAAGGTCTCGATCAAGCTCTTCGAGCGTCAACGCCGACGGCTTCTTCCGCAACCGGGCGGCGGCAAAAGGATCAGCATGCGCAAGGCGTCGCGATAGCTGGCCACGGTCGCGGGAGTCGCGTTCCGCTGCTTGGTCAGGCGCCGGCGGAAATAGGACTCCAGGAGCGGCGCTACGAGCAGGTGTGCGGTGTTCGCTCGTGCTGCGCCTCCATCGAGGGCGGCACGCTCAGGTAGTAGGCCGTGTCGGTGTAACTGGCGTGGCCGAGATATGTGGCCAGCGCCTGAACGTCTGCGCGCTGTTGGTGCCAGAGGCTGAGGCGGGTCACGGCAAACCGGTGATCGTGCGGCCTTAAACGGCTTACCGCCATCAAAGTCGGCGAGTTTACGGACCTCGGCAAAGCCATTTTGCAGGCCGGTCGCCGAGAGGCGGTTGCCCCGGGAACTGAGGACGAATCCCTGATCCTTGGGTATGGGCGCTTCATTTCGGAATCGGGGGCGGGCTTCATCGGAATAGGCACACCACAGCGTTGGAGAAATTGAGATCTCGTCGGATTGTTCACTCCTAGCCATGACCTTCTCTCTTTTGTCGTCATCGCCCGGTCCGGTCAGTTCGATATGGTGGTGTTCTTCGGAGGGCGTGGAGGGCAGCGAACGGTCCCGCGCCACGCCGCTGATCTGGCGGCCCATCAGTTGGCCAGCTGCGACTCGCGCGCGGTGTGCGCAGCGAAATATCTCGCGATTGCACCGATGACCCGAGTTGTCGCCTTTCCATCGCCGTAGGCGTCCACGGGCTGGGCCATCCGTGAATATTCGTCCGGATCGCGCAGCAGCCGGGTCGCTTCACTCACGATGCGGGCGGTGCTGCGGCCCACAAGGCGCGCCGTGCCAGCTTCGACAGCCTCCGGCCGCTCGGTGATTTCTCTTAAAACGAGCGTCGGTTTGCCGAGTGAAGGGCCTTCTTCCTCTGCGCCGCTGCTGTCCGAGATGATGATGTCCGCGCGCAGCATAAGGCTGCAGAAGTTGCGGTACGGCAGAGGATCCACCACCGTAATATTCGCCTGGTTGCTTAAATAGGGCAAAATGACTTCGCGCACTGCCGGGTTCTGGTGCAATGGGATGATGACACGCACGTTCTCCTGACATGATAGCTGCACAAGAGCTCTTGCGATCTCGTGCATCGGTGCGCCCCACGATTCACGCCGATGTGCTGAGGCGACCACGATCCGCCGCGTTTCGTTCTTCAGGTCGGCAAGCGCTGGCTCGGCGAAGGCGGGGGCATTTTCGGCCGCCCAGTGAAGGGCGTCGACGACCGTGTTCCCGGTGACCGTGATACGATCCTCAGCGGCACCTTCGCGGAGAAGGTTCTCGCTGCTACGAATCGTCGGCGCCAGGTGGAGATCCGTTATCTGGGCGACCAGGCGCCGATTGGCCTCCTCTGGATATGGCGATGCAATGTTGCCGCTACGCAAGCCCGCCTCGATATGGATGATGGGGATACGGTGCTGGAAGGCGGCCAGGGCTCCTGCCAGGGTGCTCGCGGTATCGCCATGAACGACTACCGCGTCGATCCCCCATTGTTCTATTTGCCCGGAGAGCCTTTCCAGTATTCGATATGTGACCTGCGACAAGGTCTGGCGAGGTTGCATGACGCTTAGTTCGATGTCGGGTCGAATACCGAATTCCGCTAAAGCGATATCCAGCATCTCGCGATGCTGCCCCGTGGAAACAACGAGGGGCTCGAACCTGCGGTCGAGCTTCATCGCCCTAATTACTGTGGCGCATTTAATCGCCTCAGGACGAGTACCGAAAATGAATGCCACCTTGGGCATGATCGTCTCTCCAAATAAATGTGAGCGCGCTCTCTGCTAGTGTCTTGCGTGGCCTGGGGGCGTCGGAGACCGCAGTCGCCAAGGAATCGCATAAGGGGCCATAGGCGCCATCATCAGGGCCGAAGCGAACCACGTCTTGTCCATTCACAGCGGACGACGAGGATGTACCCTTGCCATAGTACGCGATTTGACGCGGATCGCCTTCCTCCATCGCGACTGACCCCGGCATCAATGATGGCGGCAATTGCTGCCGCCACTCCTCAACGAGGAGGCACAAAACTCGTGCCACATTGGCTGATCGAGCTAAAAAACAATTTGTGATTGCTTACAGCTACTTAGCAAACAGAAAAAAGTTCGCCCAACCGAACTTCGTGTCACGGGCCCGACAAAGCCGACACACGACGCAGTCTTAGCGACGAAGAGCAAATCGCTGCGTCGGACAAGCTGGCCGGCTTTGCCAAATGCGGGTCGGCTTTCGACCGGCGCCGGGAGCAATCCTGCAATCGACTTGTGGCATCGCAGGAAACAATGGCTTCCCGGTTGGTCTGCCTGCGTCGATGACGATGCGATCAGCACGGTCATGGCGTGCCAACGCTCTTACGCTTGGCGGCCGGCAAATCCCGGGATTCACTGAACCAGAACTCGACGGTGTCGCCGACGCTGTCGATGGCGCGATAGAGGTCCATCCATCGCCAGCGGACCTTGATGTAGTTCTCGTCCGCATGCCATTTGCCGGTCACGAGGCGCTTGCGCCGGTTAAAGCGTTCCATCAGCAGCGGCGCGAAATGAACGACCCAGCGATGGATCGTTGAATGATCGACACTAATGCCACGCTCCGCCATCATTTCTCGAAGATCAGCGTAGGCTCAGTCCGTAGGCCAGATGCGAGCGAATGCAAAGCAAGATCACAGATTGGTCGAAATGGCGGCCTTCGAATATCTCAACTCTCCGAGGAACACCGGAGCCCAATGCGCTTGGTTACCAAAAACTTTGCAACACATCCTCGGGAAGTCGCCGGACGGTGGCGCCGATGTCGCGAACCCGACAAAAGTGTCGCGGCCATTCCAGCGGGCGCGCGTGTTTCACTCTTGTTGAGTAAGGAGCACCGCATTCGGCACGTGGCACGCTGATTGCGGGGATTATGAGCAGGGGCCGTCGCGACAACCGGTCGTAGCGGTCCCCTGTCCAATACATTGGAGGTCGAGCTATGTTGTCCCACTTCGAAAACCAGTCAATAAACCAAGAGGTCGCTAGGCTCAATCTCCCGAACTCTCGGATAAAGCACTTCGCGCCGGCTAGTTACGCACAAGCCGGAGAAGACGTTATTGTCGAAGGAATTCTGGCTGCAAAACTCTGCAAGAGTCAAAGATCTTGGGCCAGTGTGTTTTATGTCGAGATCGGCGCTAATCACCCCATCTCGACCTCAAATACCTTTCTTATGTACCAACGGGGCGCGCGAGGTGTTCTGGTTGAACCCAATCCTGAATTGGAAGCGCTGATCAGGACTGCTCGCCCGGAAGACGTTCTCGTTCGATCCGTTGTCTTGCCCGCTCCGCAAGCGTCTGCGACGCTCTTCATCGGAAACGCCCATGAGCTTTCGTCGGTGGATAAAGCACACGTTGAAAGTTTCGGGGACTTCGACGGTATAGGAGGTATCCGAGAACATATCGAGGTGAGCGCGATCGGTATCAATGAACTACTCGCCCCTTATGCCAATAAGATCGATTTCTTATCGATCGATTGCGAAGGACTGGATCACGATCTCGTCAAGGCCATTGACTACGAGTGCATCAGACCTGCTGTCATCCAATGCGAGCCAAACGAGCATTATCTAAAGGGCAATAGGGATCGGATCATCAATGTAATGGAATGCAGATCATACCGGCTTGCTGCAATGACTGACATCAACGTCGTCTTCGAGCGATTGACTTGATGCAGCGGCCCAAATCGAACGCGTCATTGAACGTACACCAAGCCTGCCAACGTCCGTCCTCGGGTGCCGCGTGGCAATCAGATGAAGCGCATATCGCCGCATGTAGCGTAAGCGGGAGCTGAGGCCATTCAGCGCTGGGAATTCCATGGCATGAGGGCGTCGATACCGCTGTTTGGCCATGCATTGGGATCGGCCACTATCTTATCGAGCCGGTGGCCTGCACTTCAGCGTCGGGTTGGGAGAGGGGTCGGGTCGAGAACCAGGTCAGGCTGGGCGCGAGCGCTTTTTCATCCCAAGGCTGCGCTTCAAGAACCTGGAGGAACTCAACGCCTTGCTGCTGGAGACGGCCTCAGCTCCATGTCCCGCGAGCGCAGGCCCTGAACGCGCCGAAGACGTATTTCATAGGCTCAGGATAGGCCCTGTGAAACTTCGTCTCGTCCGCATCGAGACAACGGTCAATGCGTCCCATGGCGCAATCAACACAGCAGGGCATAAGGGTCGGAACTTCATAGGCCAGTCCACTCTTGGAGAACGGAGCAAACTTAATCCGCATGTGCGCGCGATGCCGAAAAAGGGTCGCGCGAGCCCCGCACCAAGCCCTGTCGGTCCGAATCGGGGTAGCCTGTTGCAATCTGTTTGTCCTGAAGGAGAACGACATGACGTTCATTGGATGACCGCATCCTCGTCCGCCGCATCGAAGCCGACGAGAAGACGGCCAGCGGCATCACCATTCCCGACATCGCGAAGGAAAAGCTGCAGGAGGCCGAAGTGATCGCCGCCGGTCCTGACGCACGCAATGAAACCGGCCAGCCTAAGCCACTGGACCTCGAGGTCGGCGACCGCCGTAAATCGATGCTGGAGGATATCGCGATCCTGACTGGCGGCACCGCCATGAGCGAGGATCTCGGTATCAAGCTAGAGAATGTCGCGCTGGACATGCTCGGCCGCGCCAGGCGGGTGACAGTCGAGAAGGAGAACACCACGATCGTCGACGGCGCCGGCAAGAAGGAGCAGATCCAGAGGCGTGTCACCCAGATCAAGACGCAGATCGAGGAGACCACCTCCGACTGGATCGCGAGAAGCTGCAGGAGCGGCTGGCCGAGCTCGCCGGGGTGTCGCCGTCATCCGCGTCGGCGGCTCGACGGAGGTCGAGGTCAAGGAACGCAAGGATTGGGTCGGCGACGCCATTCATGCCACCCGTGCCGCGGTCATCCTGCCCGGCGGCGTGGCGCTGCTCAGAGCCGCCAAGGCACTCGAGGCGGTCGCCGCCGACAACGCCGACCAGAGATACGGCCCCGATATCGTGCGGCGCGCCATCGAAGCTCCCGCGCGCCAGATCGCGGAGAACAGCGGGGCAAACCGCTCCATCGTCATCGGCAAGCTGCGCGAGGCTGTACCTATGGCTCGGACGCCCAGACCGGCGAATTCGGCGATCTCTTCGGCCAAGGCGTGATCTCGGCTTAAGGAGACCGCATGGTTCAGCCCGGTAGAACTCCATTTCATATTCAGCTCGCGGATATCATTCGGTCTCAGATCGAGAGCGGGGTCTTCAATGCTGGGGATCAGCTCCCCACTCAGATGGAGTTGATGAAACAGCACGAACTCAGCAGCAATACGGTGCGACAGGCGGTGCTTGCCCTTGTCGGTGAAGGCTTGCTTTATCGACGCGCTGGCAAGGGGACGTTTGTTGCCAAGCGTCACATCGGCCGGGACCTGCTCACTTTTTCAGGATTTTCGGAAGAAGCGGTAGCGCGTGGCTTCCGGCCGGGTACCAGGCATGTGACGGTCGACTGGCGTTCCGCTGACGCTGCGGTTGCAGCCGCACTCAACGTGCCAACCGATGAGAGCGTGCTGACCATCGAGCGCGTACAAACGATCGATGATGAAGTCGTCGCGGTTGAGACGGTTTCGTTTGTCGCGGCAATCGGACGCCAGATGGAAAAGCGCGACCTTGCCGACGCTTCTTTCACCGAGATTCTCGAGCGGCAGCTTGGTGTGGCTCTTGCGCGAGCCAGACAGGAGATAAGGGCCGGCACCGCGCGTACCAGACTGGCAAAAGCACTCGACGTGTCGAGCGGCACTGCGGTGCTGCAAATCGACCGTACCGCCTTCGACTCGAACGATCGGGTTATTTACTTTTCGTCCTCGTCCTACCGGGCGGATCGCTACATTTACACCGGCTGGATCGAACGAAAGAGCGCCTTGGTTACTCAACCACGCCAATTGATCGGCCGGAGCAGATGATGCCCAACTGCGAAGGGATGTGTTGCAAAGTTTTCAGCTAGTCATGTGAACCTAAAGTTCGCCACATAAGGTCTGCTCGGCCTAAACACCTGACGGACGAGAGAATTTCGCCCGCGGACTTGGTCCATCGATAGGGCTTTGGGTTCTCATTGTGGCGCTCGATGAAGGTGCGAATATCGGCCTCGAGCTGGCTGGTTGAGGTATGCACGCCGCGTCGCAGCTGCTTTCGGGTCAGTTCAGCGAACCAGCGTTCGACCTGATTGATCCAGGATGCCGATGTGGGCGTGAAGTGGACATGGTAGTGAGGCCGGCGCGACAGAAACCTGACCAGCGCGGTTTTGTGGTATCCATGATGACGTGGACATCGAGATCGGGCGGCACGTTGGCCGCGAACAGCGAGGTGGTGCCGTGTCGGACATAACTATGGGTCCGGCGCTCCGGCACGCCCGGCATCGTCGGCAGGACCGGTTGCTCCCGATCGAGTGCCTGGATCTGGCTCTTCTCGTCGACGCTCAAAACCAGTGCCCTGTTGGGCGGTGACAGGTAGAGCCCGACGATGTCGCCAACCTTGTCGACGAACAGTGGATCGCTCGACAGCTTGAACTGGGTGAAGAATTGCCCGCGGCGCCCGGCAGCCGCATCTATGTGATCGAGGACATGCGGGATGTGACCGCCGAAATGCTCAAGAGCGTCTCAGACAAGCTGAACGGGTTTGCCCGGCATGAGCGGCTCGCCACGAACAAAAAGGCCCTGATCGCCGCATGTGAAGGACAGCCCAATCACCGTTGCGACGTAGGGGCCCATTATGGCGGCGCCTCCTACTATCTCCTCCAGAAGCTCGAAATTGAGGACGTGCGCCTCGTCTATGCGCCCGCGCTCCGCATCGGCAACTTCGGCGGCCAAACGGATAACTGGATGTGGCCGCGCCACACGGGCCACTTCGGCTTTTGTCGCGCCTATGTCGCGCCTGATGGTTCCTCCCGGCCATATGCGCGCGACAACGTGCCCTACCGGCCCAAGAACTGGCTGCGCATCGCCGTTGAAGGCGCCAGGATGGACATTCTGCTGAATTTTACCTGCGGCGCTGTTTCATGGACGCGCTTGGGCACCCCATTTTCTATTGCCCGCCTCGGCTCATGCGGGGCGGGCTTCTTGGCCTTCTGGAGGATTTGCTCACCATGGTTCATAGTGGCGCGCAACCGTCCGGTGAGCGCCTCACCTGAGGCTACATGGCGGCCGTGGAGATTGCCTCAGGAGCGGCGCCCAATCGGAAACCTTAGCACCTCCGCGTTTTGGCGTGGCTGCTTGAACTCTTCGACGGCAACCGCCTCAATTAGCAGGTCCAAGGCTTGGCGTCCCCTTCGACTCATCGGGTCATCGCCACAAAGGTAGTCATACGCTCGATCTAAATGCACTCGGGCGGCGGAAAAATCGCTTGTCATAGGACCCTCTCTAACCACCCCATTGCCGTCTACGAGGTGAAGGTCGCGCAATCGTCAATATTTACAGACAAATTTGAATTAAATCGGGGATGATCGGGGAGTAGCTAGGCCGTCACCCACGGTGACTGAACCGGCCGACATTGGCGCCGAGGTCTCGGCATTCCTCGCGCGCCTGGAGGCCGTAGTCCCCTAACATGATGCCGCCGTCCAGCCCGCCGACGATCACTCGCTGGCGCTCGGCCGGATCGTAAATGCCGAGCACCCCGTTCTGAGACAAACGTAAGCGGTGTTTCCGGACCACCTTTCAGGAGTGGTCTGGATCTGTGAGGTTGCCGGTTCTGTAATGGGATCGGAGATCGACTTGTGTCTGGACTTGACCTTACGCTTGACCCGGAGCGGCAGCCTCGACGTTTCGAGGTGATCAACGGTGCTGGCGGCCGGCGTCAGTGGTCGGTGGATGACAAAGCGCGGATCATCGCGGAGACGCTGGAGCCGAACGCAATCATTTCCGAGGTCGCCCGCCGTTATGGCCTGAGGCCGCAGCAGGTGTTCGCCTGGCGTCGGGAAGCGCGCAAACAGGCCGCTTCGGTGCAGCAAGATTCTCCTGCCTTTGTGCCGGCGGTTGTGGCGGCGCCCACAACCGAACCCACAGCGAAGCGCCCAGGACGACCATGGAAGCAGAAGGCGGTCCGCGACGCCGGCGTGATCGAGCTTGAGATCGACGGCATCGCCATGCGCGTTGGCCGTGGTGCCGATGCCAAGACGGTGGCTGCTGTAATTCGCGCGCTGAAGGCAACAGCGTGATTGGCCCGACGGGTGCGGTCAAAGTCATGGTGGCGACGAAGCCGGTAGACTTCCGCAAGGGCGCGGAGGGGCTGGCCGCACTGGTGCGCGAGACGATGGGCGCCGATCCGTTCAGCGGCGCCGTCTACGTCTTCCGGGCGAAGCGGACGGATCGGATCAAGCTGATCTTCTGGGATGGCACCGGCGTCTGCCTTTATGCCAAGCGTCTTGAGGACGGCGAGTTCCGCTGGCCGAAAGTGCAGGACGGGGTGATGCGGCTGACGGCCGCGCAACTCTCGGCGCTATTGGAAGGGCTGGACTGGCGGCGGGTCCACGAGGCACGCCAGACCCGCGTTCCAGCCCAGGCGGGCTGACCCGCGACGAAGTGAATCAGCCTGGATTCCGCTGTCGCGGGCTGTCGGCGAATATGGTCTGATCCGCTCATGGCGATGACGGCTGACCAGCTTCCCGACGATCCGGACGCGCTGAAGGCGATGGTCCTGGCACGCGACGTCGAGAATGCCCGCCTGATCCAGATCATCAAGGAATTGCAGCGTCACCGCTTCGGTCGCCGCGCCGAGACGCTTCCCGAGGATCAGTTGCTGCTGGGGCTCGAAGAGGCCGAGCAGATCGAGGCGGCCGGCGAGGAAGAGGCCGAGGGGGCCTCTCCGGACCAGCGACAGGCAAAGACTACCAAACGCCGGGCCAACCGGGGTGCCCTGCCGGCGAATCTTCCTCGTGTCGAGATGGTCGTCGACATCGAGGACCATGCCTGCCCGTGCTGCCTCAACGGCCTGCATCGGATCGGTGAGGACGTGAGCGAGCGGCTCGACATCGTTCCGGCGCAGCTGCGTGTGATCGTCGTGCGCCGGCCCAAATAATGCCTGCCGCGCCTGTGAGGATGTGGTGGTTCAGGCTCCGGCGCCCGCCCGGCTGATCGAGGGTGGTCTTCCGACCGAGGCAACGGTCGCCCAGGTGCTGGTCTCAAAATATGCCGATCACCTTCCGCTCTATCGTCAGGCGCAGATCTACGCCCGGCAGGGCATCAATCTCGACCGGTCCACGCTCGCCGACTGGGTCGGCCGCGCCGCCTGGCATCTGCGTCCGGTGCACGAGCGGCTGCTTGGCAAGCTGAAGGCTTCGCCGAAGCTCTTTGCCGACGAGACGACTGCGCCGGTGCTCGACCCCGGCCGCGGCAAGACCAAGACAGGCCAACTCTGGGCCTATGCGCGTGACGATCGGCCATGGCAGGGAGCCGACCCGCCGGGCGTCGCCTATGTCTACGCACCCGACCGGAAGGCCGAGCGTCCGATCGCTCATCTCGCAGGCTTCACTGGAATCCTGCAGGTCGATGGCTATGGCGGCTATCGTGTGCTGGCCGACAAGAGCGACGTGACGCTCGCCTTCTGCTGGGCACACGTGCGTCGACGCTTCTATGAACTGACAGCAGCCGGGCCCGCGCCGATCGCCAGCGAAGCGCTGAGACGGATCGCCGACCTCTATAAGATCGAGGACGATATCCGCGGCCGATCGGCCGACGAACGCCGTGCGATGCGTCAGGAAAGTAGCCGCGCTATTGTCGCCGATCTCGAACCCTGGCTGCGTGAAAAGCTCGGCCTCATCAGCCAGAAGACAAAGCTCGCCGAGGCGATCCGCTACACGCTCTCGCGCTGGCAAGGCCTCTCGCGCTTCCTTGACGACGGCCGCATCGAGATCGACAGCAACACCGTCGAGCGCTCAATCCGTCCGATCGCGAAGACTGATTCATTATGCACCTCCTTTTCAAATGGCGGAAAACAGCGATTCCTGGTTGTCGTCGTGGATGCGACGCGGAATA
>NZ_JAMYQW010000050.1:0-35124 GCF_040321085.1 Mesorhizobium sp. M0522 | reverse complement strand
GATCGATTAAAGCCTCACCGACGCTGCCAACGAAGCTCACGCCTCAAACCCCGCGCCCCTCCCGCGAGCGGGTTCGTTCTCTGACCCAAAGTCGAAGTTCCGAAGCCCTCACATTGGGTCCGCATTGCGGGCGAAGCGGACAACATGGCTTGCCGGGCGTCAATGCTTCGATACGTGCCACGGCAGGCAGAGCCCAGCAGGGTCCCAAGAATCGCAGGATTTCGGCCGCGAGCGCATCCGGTGCTTCCTCAGCCATGTGGTGACCACAGTCCAGGCCCTTCCCCTGCAGTCTCGCCGCCGTCCACGGTCGCCAAACTTCGAGAACATCGCCGTAAAGCTGCTCAAGGGTCCGAAACCGCTGCTCCTCTGACGCTTCTCCTTCGCACGGAGCTGTCGCAGCCCTCTTGGTGCGCGGACGCGCGGTGCGCACACAACTTGTGGCCCGATAACAGACCCGATAACAGACCCGATAACAGAGTTGACAACTCTCTGCTGGTCAAAAACCTTCAAAGACGCCATCATGCAACAAAAATTGCAAGGATGTGCATCGTGGACGAGAAGGTCGAGGCTCCCAAGGACTATGAGGATCTCATCCGCGTGATACACGACCGGTATGATGGGATGAGCAAGTCGTACCAGAAGATTGCGTTGTACCTCACCCAAAATCCGAATGACGTCGCGGTGCGATCGGTGAACTCGATCGGGGAAGGCAGCGGCGTTCACGCGTCCAGCTTCGTCCGATTTGCCCAAGCATTGGGGTATGAAGGGTTCAAGGACCTGCAGAGCCTCTTCCAGAAACGATTGTCCACCGCGGCTCCCGGCTTCGAAGCCCGCGTCAAGGCGTTGGAGAAGGAACTGGGGGAGCGGACAGATCGCAGCGAGATGGGATTGATGCACGACCTGGTCGTCCGTGACATCGCGTCCCTGAAAGAGATGCTCACCGATCTTCAACCCGAGGATCTGGCAGAAGCCGTTAGCCTGCTCGAGAAGGCCGACGTCATCTATCTGATGGGACAACTTCGCTCGGCACCGGTCGTCGAACTCCTTCGCTATATACTGACCATGCTAGGTAAGCGCTGCGTGCTCCTGGATCCGGGCGGCGGACTGGCCACGCATATGGCCCGCGCGATGCGGAAGACGGACCTGCTGTTTGCGGTGTCGTTCCGCTTCTATGCGAACGAGGTCGTCAATGTTGTGGAAGAAGCCGTGGGGAGAGGTGTACCCATCGTGGCGATCTCGGACAGCACGCTGTCTCCATTGGCCAAGAGCGCGCGCGTTCTGTTCGCCGTACCGGAGCACGAATACACTTTCTCGCGCTCGCTGGCGGCTCCTATGTGTCTTGCGCAGGCTTTGACCGTGGCCTTGGCGGCCAGGCTTCAGAACAACGCAGTCGATCCCCGCATTCCAACGGTTACCGAGCGGTAGGGACTGCGAACCGCGAAACCTGGCCTCATTGCAGCATTTTCGGACCGCCGGCCGTCGATTCTCAATCAGTGTCGGAAGGCGAGAGCGCCATCGCCTTTTCAGGCACGGCCATGGGGCCGGATGCGGCACCGAGGACTGTCTGGTCGTAATCCACCACCGCACCTGTCATGAGCCCGGCATCGTCCGAAACGAGGAAGTTGACGGTGCGGGCGGCCTCGGCCGGATCGACCAGCCGGCCGAAGGGCAGGTTCGCAACGGCTTTCGCTTCCCAATTGGGATCGCCCGTCTCACTCGCCTGCAATTCTCGCTCGTTATCAGACGCCATCCAGCCGACATCCAGCTGGTTGACGCGGATGCGGTTCTTCATGACGGAAAACGCCGTGTTGCGGGTCAGCGTCGCCAGCGCCGCCTTAGTGGCACAGTAAACGTTGATGAAAGGCTGGCCGGCATGTTCCGAGATCGAGCCGATGTTGCAGATGGCGCCTTCAATGCCGTCGCGGATCATGCGGCGGATGGCCTCCTGCATCAGGAAGTAGGGTCCGCGCACGTTGACGGCGAACAGGGCGTCGAAAAGTTCGGGCGAGGTATCGAGGATGGTGCCACGGTCCGTGCGGGCACCGGCGTTCACCAGCACATGTATCTTGCCATAAACGCGCTCGGCCTCCGCCATCACGCTTCGGCAATCCTCGACTTTGCCGAGATCGGCCTTGACAAAGTGGACAGGCACGCCGGTGTCGTGCGTGATCGCCTCGGCCGCGGCACGGCCCTTCGCCTCGTTGCGGCCGAGAGTGACAAGACCGGCAGCGCCGGCTTCCGCCAGCCGGCGCGCAATGGCCGCTCCCAACCCCTGCGTTGAACCCGTGACAACGCAGACCTTTCCATCCATGCGATTCATACTTCAGCTCTCCACAGTGTAGCCAGCCGCGGCCATGACGCGCCGCAATTCCTTATGCCCGATCTTCGCCATTTCGAGTGGCGGACTTTTGACGGGATCCTGCTCGGCTTCAACGACGAACCAGCCTTCGTAACCGTAGGAGGCCAGCCGCTTCACGATCGCCTCGAAGTCGAGCGAGCCGTCACCGGGTACGGTGAAGGCCCCCTTTACCACTGCGTCGAGAAAACTTTCCCGGCTGCGGTCGAGCCCGTCCACGACCGCTTGGCGGATGTCCTTGGTGTGTACATGCGAAATGCGGGCGTGGTGCTTGTCCACCACCCGCAGCACGTCGCCGCCGGCAAAGGCCATATGGCCGGCATCGTAGAGCAGGGGCAGACCCTCGCCGGAATGCTTCATCAGCAGATCGACGTCCTGTTCGCTTTCGATCGGCGCGGCCATGTGGTGGTGGTAGCAAATCGGCATCCCCTGACCCGCGCACCATTCGCCGAAAGTGGTGAGCTTACGGCCGTAGGCCTTGATCTGATCGTCGTCGAGACGCGGGCGCATAGCCAGCGGCGTTCCGCGGTCGCCCTGAATGGTGCGACCCGTCTCGCCATAGACGATGCAGGGTGCGTTGGTCGCCTTGAACAACTCCATCTGCGCGGCGATGCGGTCCTTCTCTTCATCGATATTGCCGACCAGCAAGCGGCCGGAGAACCAGCCGCCACAGACGCTCATGGCATGCTGCCTCAGGATGGGCTCAAGCACCGCCGCGTCCATCGGGAAGCGGCGGCCAGTCTCCATGCCGGTGAAGCCGGCCTCACGGGCCTGCCGCAGGCACTCCTCCAGCGAGACGTCGTCGCTCAGTTCGGGAAGGTCGTCGTTCCACCAGGCGATCGGCGCGATGCCAAGCTTGGCTCTCATCGTCATCTCCAATCATGATTTTCGAATGCTGCTGGCTGCCTGCGCAGCGACAAAAAACTGCCGGAACAATGCTCAGGGAGTTTTGCATCGTTCCGGCAGGGGACGCCCCCGCGCGCCCGAACGGTTCAGACACCCACGCGCTGCTTCTTGCGACCTTCGGTTTGCGCGGCATGCGCGTCGCGGACCTGCTGGCGCCCGCTGATCTCGGGCACGCCGACGTCCCACCATGCATCCCCGGGCGTCCAGCTGAAGGCGTCGGAGACGATGGCAATGACGGTGGTTCGGTCGGTGGTCTTCGCCCATTCGATCGCTTGGCCGAGATCGGCAAGGCTTTCGACACGCCGCGCCAGCGCGCCCATGGCTTCCGCGTGCTTGGCGAAGTCGACCGAGAACGGCTCCTTGACCCGGCAGTCCTTGATAAGGTTATTGAAGGAGGCGCCGCCCTTGGCGTTCTGCAGCCGATTGATCACCGCATAGCCGCCATTGTCGCATACCACGAGAATCATCTTGTGGCCGGCGAGCACCGACGAATAGATGTCGGAGTTCATCATCATGTAGGTGCCGTCGCCGATCATGACGATCGGCGTGCGGGTAGGGTCGGCCATGGCCGCGCCCCAGCCGGCAGAGATTTCATAACCCATGCAGGAGAAGCCGAACTCGCAGTCGAAAGTGTTGGGTTCCTTCACCCGCCAGTTCTTCATCACCTCGCCGGGCAGTCCGCCGGCCGCGGTGATCAGCAGGTCACGCTCGCCCGCCTTGGCGTTCACCACGCCTACGACCTGCGCATAGGTCGGGACCGGCTCGTTGGTCGGCTTCTGGAAGCCGTCAAGCATCGTGTTCCACTTGGCGAACTCGATGCGACCCTTGTCTGTCCAGGCCCTCTCCGCTTTCCAGTCGCCGAGGGCACCTTCGAGTTCGCTCACCGTCTCCAGCGCGTCGCCGACGACGGCGAGCGCCCGGTGCTTGGTGGCATCCCAGCGTGCGGCATTGATCGAGACGAACTTTGCGTCGGCCGAGAAGGCGCTCCAGGATCCGGTGGTGAAGTCCATGAGCCGTGTGCCGACGGCGATGATCACGTCGGCTTCCGCCGCCAGCGCGTTGGCGGAGGTTGAGCCGACGATGCCGATCGGTCCGACATGCGCGGGGTGGTCGTGCGTAACCGTGCCTTTGCCGGCAATCGTCTCCGCGAGCGGGATCCCATGCCTTTTGGCGAAATCGCCAAGAACCTTCTCGGCACCCGAATAACGCACGCCACCACCCGAGATGATCAGCGGCCGCTTTGCGCCTTTGAGGAGGCGCGTCGCTTCGGCGAGCCGGCTGCGATCGGGCCGGGGGCGCGGCACCTCATTCACCGTCTGTTCGAAGAAGGCTTCGGGATAATCCCAGGCGATCTCCTGCACATCCTGCGGCAAAGCGATGAAGGCAGGCCCGCAATCGGCCGGATCAAGCAGCACCGCAACCGCCTGCGGCAACGACGAGATGATCTGCTCGGGATGGACGATGCGGTCCCAGTAGCGCGTGACCGCCTTAAAGGCGTCATTGACGTTGATGGTCGGGTCGCCGAAGTGCTCGACCTGCTGCATGACCGGATCGGGCCGGCGACTGACGAAGGTGTTGCCTGAGAGCATCAGCACCGGCAGCCGGTTCGAATGGGCGACACCCGCCGCCGTCACCATGTTCAGCGCACCCGGACCGATCGAGGTCGCCGCAACCATGATCTGGCGCCGGCGCTTCGCCTTTGCAAAGCCGATCGCTGCAAGCGCCATCGACTGCTCATTCTGGCCGCGCCAGGTCGGCAGCACGTGCTTCACCGCCTCGAGTGCTTCAGAAAGGCACGTCACGTTGCCGTGCCCGAAGATGGCGAAGACTCCCGGAAAAAGCGGAACTTTCTCGCCGTCGACGACCGTGAACTGGTTGCACAGATAGCGCACGAGCGCCTGTGCCATGGTCAGACGGACGGTGGCCCTGGTCATCTTTGTCTCCTCCCTAACGACGGTCTTTCCAAATCTATACGGAATGCCCATTGACAAATCAATATGTTTGCAACGATCATTGCAAAAATTCAAACCGGGAGGACTTCTTGCTCAGGATAGCTGTGCTCGGCTGCGGTCGGATTGGCAGGATGCATGCGGCAAACATCGCCGCACATCCTCGTGCGGAACTAGCCACCGTCTATGACATCGACGAATCGTCCGCGGAGACTGTCGCGGCGCGGCACGGCGTTCGCGCTTCGGGATCCGCGGACGAGGTATTTGCCTCGGCAGATGTAGATGCGGTCCTTGTCGCGACGGTGACTGACACGCATGCCGACTACATCGAAAAGGCGGTGGCCGCTGGCAAACCCGTGCTCTGCGAGAAGCCGATCGATCTTAGCCTGGAAAGGGTGAACCGTTGCGCCGAAGCAATTTTGTCCAAGGGCGTGCCGGTCCAGATCGGCTTCAACCGACGTTTCGACCCCGGTCATCGTGCGGCGTGGAACGCCGTACGATCCGGCGAGATCGGCGACCTGCACCAGGTTATTATCACCTCGCGTGATCCGGGCATGCCGCCCCGTTCCTACTACGAGGTCGCGGGCGGGCTTTTTCGCGACATGACGATCCACGATTTCGACCTGGCCCGCTTCATGCTGGGAGAGGAGCCGGAGGAGGTGTTCGCCATCGGTGGCCGGCTGATCGACCCGGCCATGATGGCGGAGCTGAACGACTACGACAGCGTCATGGTCGTGATGCGGACCAAAAGCGGCAAGCAGTGCCACATCAACAACTCCCGAACCTCCACTTATGGCTACGACCAGCGCGTCGAGTTGCTGGGCAGCACCGGCATGGTGATCAGCGGCAACAGGAAGCCTCACGAACTGCGCCGCTACTCGGTCGCGCAAACCGAAGCCGCCGCGCCTTATCTCGACTTCTTCATCGAGCGATACCGCGAAGCGTTCGATGCCGAGATCGACGCCTTCGTCACCTGCGTCGAGAAGGGCGAGCCGCCGCTGGTCGGTTTTGAGGACGGGCGCCGCGCCCTGATCCTGGCTGAGGCGGCGATGAAATCGGCGGTCGAAGGCCGCTTCGTGAAGGTCAGCGAGATCGGATAAGCCATGTACGCGAACTACGGACTGTTCATCGACGGGAAGTGGCGCAAGGCATCCGACGGCGGGACGGCGCCGGTGACGAGCCCGGTGACGGAAAAGCCGCTGGGCGAGGCTCCGGTCGCCACCCGCGCGGACACGGAAGAGGCGCTGGTTAGCGCCGCCCGTGGGTTTTCCGCATGGAAATCCAAGGGTGGTTTTGAGCGCGCGTCCGCCCTGCATGCTATCGCGGACGAGATGATCCGCCGCAAGGACGAAGCCGCGCGGATGATCTCCAGCGAGACCGGCAAACCTATTGCCCAGTCCGAGCGCGAATGGGGGCTGGCGGTCGATCAGTTCCGCTGGTACGCCGAGGAGGCCCGCCGGATCTATGGGCGCGTCATCGAATCGCGCGTGCCCGGCGGTCGTTTCGAAGTTCTGCACGAGCCTGTCGGGATCGCAGCCGCCTTCACCGCCTGGAACTTTCCGGCGGCACTGGTCGCCCGCAAGGTGGCGCCGGCGCTTGGCGCTGGCTGCTCGACCATCGTCCGGCCGTCAAGTCAGACGCCCGGGACGGCGATGCTGATGGTCGACTGCATCCGCGCCTGCAATCTTCCTGCCGGCACCGTCAGCCTGGTCGTTGGGCCCACGAGCACGACCTATGCGCCGATCATGGCTTCGCCGGCGGTGCGCAAGGTGTCCCTCACCGGCTCGACCCGCGTCGGCAATCTCGTCCGTGCAGAACGTGCTCGATTTTTTCGCCGGGCGGATCGACTCAGCGCTGGTGGTAAACGGAGCCGAGTTGAATGGCCGGTGAAAAACCTCAACTCAGAATCGGCCTGATCGGCACCGGCTTCATGGGCAAGACCCATGTGTTCGGCTTTGCTGCCGCACAACGTGTCTTCGATCTTCCCTACGAACTGGTGCTCCACACGGTTGCGGACAGAACCGAGGACCTCGCCGCGCAGGCGGCGCAGGCCTTGGGGTTCGCGCGGGCGAGCGGGGACTGGAGGCGTCTGGTCGAGGACCCGGAGATCGATATGATCGATATCACGGCGCCGAACGGCTTCCACAAGGAGATGGCGCTCGCCGCCATTGCCGCCGGCAAGCACGTCTATTGCGAGAAGCCGCTGGCGCCCCTTGCGGCGGATGCCCGACGGATGGCCGAGGCGGCGGAAGCGGCCGGCGTCAGGACGCAGGTCGGGTTCAATTATCTCTGCAACCCGCTGCTCGCGCTGGCGCGGCAGATGATCCGCGCGGGCGAGTTGGGCGAGATCCGCAGCTATCGCGGCATTCACGCCGAGGACTACATGGCGGATGCGGAAAGCCCATTTACCTTCCGGCACGATCCTGTCGGCGGTGGCGCATTGGCGGATCTGGGCAGCCATGCTCTGGCCACGGCGGAGTTTCTGCTTGGCTCGGTGGAACGGGTCCTCGGCGATTCCGTCACCGTCATAGCGAGCCGTCCGGATGGCCGAGGCGGGCGCCGGACCATCGAGGTCGACGACATCGGTCGCGCATTTCTGCGTTTTGCCAATGGTGCATCCGGCAGCATCGAAGCGAGCTGGGTCGCCACCGGCCGCAAGATGCAGCACGATTTCGAGGTTTATGGCACCAAGGGGGCGCTCGTCTTCAGCCAGGAGCGCTTCAACGAGCTGCATTTCTACAGCACGGCCGATCCCGGCGGCCGGCGTGGCTTTCGGCGCATCGAGGCCGGTCCGGATCACGATCCCTATGGACTCTTCTGCGTCGCACCAGGCCATCAGCTCGGCTTCAACGATCTGAAGGCTATCGAGATTGCGCGGTTCGTCGATGCGATCGCCGGGAAGCGAGACGAGTCTTTCGGCTTCCGGGCCGGCCAACGCATCCAGGAACTCGTGGAGGCAATTCAGGGCTCGGCCCGGGAGAGCACGTGGCTGCGAACAGACTGATGCGAGGGAGAGTTGGTCGCCGCCCCGCATGCGTCTGAAATAAACGTTGCATGTTTGTACATTTTGCAATATAGATTGCAGCCCGAGAGAGGTACGTCGGCTGAGTGCTCAAGTCGACGTCGCACAGGGAGGAGAATGTGTCTGTGCTGGACGTACGAAGCGTCTCGAAAAGCTTTGGTGCTATCCGCGCCTTGTCAGATGTTAGCTTCGCGGTTGCTGCCGGCGAGGTGGTTGGCCTGATGGGCGACAACGGTGCCGGGAAATCGACCATGGTGAAGCTGATTGCGGGGAACTTCCCACCCTCCGACGGCGAAATCGCGGTGGACGGCAAGGTCTGCCATTTCCACAAGCCGATCGAGGCACGGGGCGAAGGGATCGAGGTCGTCTATCAAGGTCTGGCCTTGGCCGACAATCTGACGGCCGCCCAAAATGTCTTTCTCGGCCGCGAGATGAAGAAGGGGTTTTGGCCGCTCCGCGTGCTCGACAAGCAGGCGATGATCAACCGCTCGGCAAAACTGTTCGCGGAACTGAAGTCGGAGACGCGGTCGCGCGATCTGGTCAAAAAAATGTCAGGCGGCCAGCGGCAGGCGGTCGCCATTGCCCGCACCCGGCTATCCAACTCCAAGCTCGTGCTGATGGATGAGCCGACCGCGGCGATTTCGGTCCGCCAGGTAGCCGAGGTGCTGGAGCTGATCCGGCGGCTCAAATCGCAAAATGTGTCGGTAATGCTGATCAGCCACCGCATGCCCGATGTGTTCGCGGTCTGCGACCGCATCATCGTGCTGAGACGCGGCTCGAAAGTGGCCGACAAGGCGACGGAGAAGACATCGCCGGAGGAGATCACCGGCCTAATTACGGGAGCGATCCGTGATGCATAGCCAGAGCGACATGCTGAAGGAAGGCCATGCGTCCATCGGTGATGTGGTCGGCATAATAGAGCAGAGCGTTTTCCAGAAGATGATCGCCAGCCAGGCCTTCTGGGTCGCGATCGCGCTTTTCGTGTTGGTGGTCTTCATGACGTGGCTGGAGCCCAGCTTCGGCACGGTCGACAACGTTACCAACACCACCCGCAATTTTGCACCTATCGCCATCATGGGGCTGGGCATGACGGTGGTGCTGATCACCGGCGGCATCGATCTGTCGGTCGGCTCGGTGATGGGGCTGGTCGCGATCGTCGCCGGCCTGCTGCTCACTTGGCACCAGCCTTGGTATGTGGCGTTTGGCGCGGGTCTGCTCGCAGGCATCGCCTGCGGAGCCTTTAACGGTTTCTTCGTGGCCTATATCGGCATGCCGTCCTTCGTGGTGACGCTAGGCATGCTGTCGATCGCGCGCTCGCTGGCGGTCGTGCTGTCCGGCAACCAGATGCTTTACCAGTTCGGACCCGATGCGCCGATCGTCAAGGCCATCGGCCAGGCCAAATGGCCGAGGCACACGCCTGACGGCTGGGTGCCTCATTGGATCCCGGAACTGTCCTCGCAGTTCTGGGTGATGGTGATCCTCGCGCTCATCGTCGGCTCCGTCTTCATTTTCACCGCCTGGGCGCGCCACTCTTCGCGATCGGCGGCAACGAGAACGCCTCGCGGATGACCGGCGTCCCCGTCGACTGGATCAAATTCCAGGCCTATGTCTTCTGCGCATTTACCGCATCGATCGCGTCCCTGCTGCTGCTCGGCTACAGCGGCTCGGCCATCAACGCGATGGGAACCGGCTACGAGTTGAGGGTGATCGCCGGCACCGTCATCGGGGGGGCCAGCCTGATGGGCGGCTACGGAACCGCGTTTGGCGCTGTGATCGGTTCGGCCTTCCTCGAGGTCATCCGCAACGCGCTGCTGATGGCCGGGATCGATTCGAACTGGCAGGGCGCCTTTGTCGGGGCCTTCATCATTCTTGCCGTGCTTCTCGGCATGCAGACCTCGGGCAAGTCGCTGCGGGCGACGCTGGAGGGTATGTTTACCTGGAAGCGCAAATAGAATCCGGCGGCCGCAAGCCGTCGGGGATAGTGGACGTCAAAACAAAGTGGAGGAACAGGTGAAAAAATACATTCTGACGGCGGCCGTGGCGTTTTCCGCGCTGATGGCAGGGCAGGCCTATGCCCAGCAGAAATACGTCTTCGCCCTTGTGCCGAAGAACATGAACAATCCTTTCTTCGACCAGGCTCGTGACGGCTGCAAGAAGGCCGAAGCCGAATCCAGCGGCGCGATCGAATGCATGTATATCGGCCCCGGCGAGCATGGCGGCGGCGAGGAGCAGGTGCAGATCGTGCAGGACCTGGTGGCCAAGAAGGTCGACGGCATCGCCGTCGCCCCGTCGAACGCCGCGGCAATGGCCGTCGCGCTTCAGGCCGCCAAGGAAGCGGGCATTCCCGTGCTTACCTGGGACTCGGATGTGCTACCGGAGAACAAGGACCTGCGTGTCGCCTATATCGGCACGCACAATTACGAAATTGGCGTCAACGTCTCCAAGATCGTGCAGACCATCAAGCCGAAAGGCGGCACCATCTGTATCCAGTCGGGCGGAGCTGCCGCGGCCAACCACAATGAGCGCATGAAGGGTATACGCGACACGCTGGCCGGCAAGGAGTCGGCCGCCTCGCCAGGTGATGCCCTGACCGGCCAGAACGGCTGGACGGAAGCACCGGGCTGCCCTCTCTATACCAACGACGACTTCCCTCTGTCGGTTCAGCAGTTCCAGGACTTCATGGCGAAGACGCCAAACCTCGACGCCTTCGTGCCGACAGGCGGCTTTCCGCAATTCATACCGGATGCGAATCGCGCTGCGGTCGAGCCGTACAAGGATAAGATCGCCAAGAAGGAGCTGGCTCTGGTCGTCGCCGACACGCTGCCGGTGCAGATGGACCAGATGAAGGAAGGCCTGTCGCTCGGCCAGGTCGGACAGCGGCCGTTCGAAATGGGCTACAAGACCATGCTGGCGCTGAAGGACATCAAGGACGGCAAGCCCGCGCCGGCCGACCCGACCTACACCGGTCTCGACGTCTGCACCCCCGAAACCGCCGACACCTGCATCGGAAAGTAGGCGGGGGGCGCAACTCTGCGGCGGGCGAGGGATGACTCTTGCCCGCCTTTGCCCCTGAGAGGCGACAACAGACCCATCGAGCGACTGGCTCAAATCGACCGCTGCCGTCAGGCCTCAGAGACGTTCCGCTGGCCACGGCGTGACCATTTTTAGACGAGTGCCGGGAGTGATCCCATTCGGGAGGAGCAATTGAGAAAGATACGATATGCCGTGGTGGGCGCGGGCTGGATCACACAGGAAGCCTTTATGCCCGGTGTGTCCCAGACCGGAAACTCGACAATCACGGCGATCGTCAGCGGCTCGGCCAAAAACGCCGCCAAGCTCGCCGAATTCTACGGCGTGGAACACGTCTTCAGCTATGAGCAGTACGACCAGATGCTCGCATCGGACGTCGCCGATGCAGTTTACGTGGCATTGCCGAACTCCATGCATGCCGACTATGCGATCCGAGCCCTGAGAGCCGGCAAGCACGCGCTCGTTGAGAAGCCGCTGGCCACGACCGAGGCGGAATGCGAGGCGATGATCGCCGCCGCCAATGAGAGCGGAGCGTACCTGATGACGGCGTATCGGCTGCACAACGAGCCCGGCACTGTCGAGGTGCTGGAGCGCATCCGCAGCGGTGAGATCGGCGATCCCCGCATCTTTGCCGCGGTCTTCTCCTTCGTAGCGTCGTCCGACAATCACCGCCTCAAGGCCGCCTATTGGGGCGGTCCCTTGCAGGACATCGGCGTCTACTGCCTGAATGCCGCGCGCCATATCTTTGCCACTGAGCCGATCGAGGCAGTCGCGGTAAGGAGTTTCGGCAGCGCCTCAGTCGGGGAGGTAGAGGAAAGCATTGCCGTGACGTTGCGCTTCCCCGAGGGCCGGCTTGCACAGTTCATTGCCAGCTTCGGCGCGGACAATTCGGATTTTTACCACGTGGCCGGAACGAAGGGGAGCGTAACGGCCGACCCTGGCTTCCGTTTCGAGACTGCCGTGCAAATGAAGCTTCGGCATGGCGACATCAGAACCGAAAAGACGTTCCCGCAGACAGACCATTTCGCCGGACAGACCGCGTATTTCTCCGACTGCATCCTGAATGCACAACCGCCTGAAGCCGACGGTGGAGAAGGATTTGCCGACGTGCGCGCCCTGCTTGCCATTGAGCGCGCCGCCAGCACCGGTCAGCCTCAGAAGATAGACACGCCGGCACGGCAGGTTCATCCTACTGCGGATATGATCCGCATCTTGCCTACAACGGACCAGCGGCTGCTTCTCTGACGCGCTTTCGCCCGCGGAGCCGGCCAGGATTCATTGCGAGAAGCGTCTCACGAAACGGCATCGCGTACCGCGTTGTACCGTGCAACCGTTCATGTGGAGGCAGTCACGATCTTGTTTCCGAACGTGCTCGACGGGCTGCGCTGGGTGAAATTCATCCAGGCGGCCGCCGACTCGCACGAGGCCGGAAAAGCCCGGACAACCGGCTGGCTTGACTGAACGCATTGGAATAATACGGAGGTCAACTTGAGTATACGCGTTGGAATTATCGGCGTAGGGTAATGGGTGCGGATCACGCGCGGATGCTCGCATCACCTCAAGCCCGGCTTGCCGCCCGACGGGAGCATGCCATCATCGCTGCCCTGAAACCATGGTTCGAAAAGCAGCTATCGATGATCTCCTCCGGCTCTGGCCTGGCCGAAGACATCCGGCATGGGCTCGGCCACTGGCAAGGCCTGACCCGCTTCCTGGACGATGGCCGCCTGGAACTCGACACCAACCCGGTTGAAAACGCGATCAGGCCAGTATGCCTGACCAGAAAAAAATGCCCTGTTTGCAGGTCACGAAGTCGGGGCCGAAAATTGGGCGCTGCTCGCCTTCATCGCCACCTGCAGGCTCAACGACGTCAACCCGGTCGCCTACCTCGCCGAAACCCTCGACGCCATCATCAACGGCCATCCGCAGACCCAGATCGAGGAACTCATGCCCTGGCGATTCCGAAAAACGTCAAGCCCAAATCCACAGGCGATCCGCGAGGCGCTCACCCTAAGTTTTATCATTGACGGTCTGACTTGACGTCTGGCCCGAGGGCGGCGTTCGCTACTATTCCGAAACTTAAGGTTTCGCCCTACCGCGTAATTGGGGTCGGCTGTCTTAAGAGGGCCGCTGCCCACGGTGCCTACTTCTTAACGCATTGGCGGACTGGTGCGGCCGAGCAAACTTCGCCCACGCCGCAGTCCAGGTCGCGTGAACAAGGTTTCGGCATTTGCGGTGGCTCCAGCGTGACGAGGGGCGTCCTCGGCTCTTCCCCCGGTCTCGCCGTTCTCGGGAGGAAGGCGCCGGGATCACCGAGCGACTTCACATATCGATAGAATGACCGAATGTCGCTCTCCGGCATGACGCGAACGTTGTACCAAGGCATCGGCGGCAATGTGCGAAGTGTCTTGATGTAGGTTACATACCCGTCTTCGCTAAGGTCTTGCGCGCTCCATCTCAGATTGCTTGCATACGTTGTGCCCCACGGCCCCCGCCAACCTATTACTTTCCCTCTCAATGCCTTGGTGGGGTCGAGTGCGCCTTCGGCTTCCCTGTAGCCGTCAGTATGGCAGTCGTGACAGCTGCCGATGATGGAAACCAGCCGTCCTCTCTCGACAGACACCTCCTCTGCCGCAAACGCTGCCCCCGATGCTGTCAATATTGCTGAGCCAACCAGGAGCTTAATGAAGTGCATGGTAGCCTCCAGCGCCCTCACACCGCTCGCTCAAAGCCAATAACAACGTCGAGACTTTACCACAATTTTGAAAGTTGGGGTGGGGAAAGCAACGGATCGTTGGAGGCAATAGTCCCTAAGAGGCTCCTGGGACACTGTCGACAATCGCAGCACAGCACTACGTTCGACAACTGGGCGCTGCTCGCCTCCATCGTGGCCACCTGCAGGCTCAACGACGTCAACCCGGTCGCCTACCTCGCCGAAACCCTCGACGCCATCATCAACGGCCATCCGCAAACCCAGATCGAGGAACTCATGCCCTGGCGATTCCGGAAAACGTCAAGCCCAAATCCATAGGCGATCCGCGAGGCGCTTACGCTTCCACCGCAACGGTCTCGCTGCTTTCGCCCCTGCGCACCGAGATCAATTCGGGTCTGTCGCGAGGAACGGCCTATCCCGCGGACTGGCGTCCTCGCTTCACCGATGCCTATCGCCTGCAGGCCCAGGCCTGGATCCATTCAATACTCAGCGGAATTCCGGCCGGAGCAAGCTGCTGGACGGATACCGGGCTGCAATCGCTGCCGAGGCGGGTCTGCAATCACTATCAGAAGGGCGAAAGGCAGTTATTGGCGCAATGAGTAAGCCAGAACTGTACAAATAGCTGACGGCATTTGAATTCATAATGACCTCGGCAGCCGACTAATAATCTTCTTTTTCAGGCCCCTCCCGTCAGCGTGTTCCACGCAGCCGGTGCGCTGCTTCGGCTCGTCGCAGGGACACGTGCGTGTTCTGTAGGATCATTTCGCGAAAAGCCTCGTTTGATACTGCAAAGTTGTACCATCGTGTCCAACATCAGATGGGACGCAGTCCCAACAAACATGCAGTTCAGACAGTCGATTACGCGTCTTTGTTGAAGTGGTGCTGTACCAAATGCAGTACCGGCCTTGAAACGGTTGATCCAGTTCGTCGCTCATCAGGCCATAAGCCGCGGGCGGCTGTGTACGGCAGGGCTGAACGAAACCTCATTCACGCTCCCTCGCTACTCCGTGAGACCCGTCATTTCCTTTCTCGCAGCCTCAGTCCGGAACTCAAGGTATTTGGCCAAATCGGCGAGATGGACGCCCTTGGCACACTTCTGACTGTCCTCGATCCGCACGAGCGGAAGGGCAATTTCCCCCATGGAAATCTTTCGGACCAACTTCGGCGGCGTCAGGTGGGAGAAATAGTCTCGGCAGACCTCATCGATCGGGATGATGGCCTTGCCACCATACTGAGCCATCAAAAGCAGTGCTGTGTTCATTCCAGGTTGCTATCCCTGTTAGGAGCTTGGCAGACTAGCAAGCCGCCCAACGGGTTCAACGGCCGGGCAGGGGGGCGCGTGCAAAAGGGTGGGCGCGACCTAAGCAACGGCCGGGGCGTTCAAGTCGCTAGAGGGATACCGCCAATACAGTGCTGTGACCGAGTTCGTTTGCTGACGGGCTTCTTAATCGGCGCAAATCGGTCCGACTCCAACCTCCGCAACCAGTTCCAGCATAAATCACTAATAGTCGCGATCTGATCAAAGCCCCACCGGAAAAAACGGCAAGGCTTTTCCCACGGCAGGTTTGGCGAAGCGCGGAAGGGCACTCTGCCGCCCAGAGTAAGCGGCCTGCACGGTGAAGACGAGAGGGACGCTTTTCCAAGCGCGGAGTTCGAATCCCTCCGAGCCCACCAAGTCGCCTCCCTGCAATGCTGGCCTGGACCTGTCAAATCGTCACGTTAATGATGTCGGTATCGGTGGTTGCGTGTCCCCGCAACCACTTCTGTCATAGTACGATAACCGTCTCGGTCTAACCGAGGCGGTTTTTTCGTGTGGCGAGTTTGAAAATGTCTGGATTGCGTGAGGCCGTGAGGCCGGGCATTAAGGCGCATATTTTGCGGGAAGGCCTTCATGAACCTCAATCATCGGCAGAATGCGCCGTGCAGCGTAACCATCCGGTGTGGACCGCGGCAGACGCCGTTTCGCGTGTTAGACTGCTTGGCATGGAGATCGACACCGACAAGATTGACGCGTGCAGCGGTGGTGCTTCGACGTAGAAATCGGAAAACACGCTCGCGGCAACTCTGCACTACGCAGATGCGCGCCCATCTCCGGCCACGCAACATCGATCCGCAATTCGGAGCCATGTAGTGGTAGGTGGCGGCGCAGGACCGCTACATCGCCAGAGCCATTACCTGAGATAGTGGGTTTGAGGTGGTGGTAGAGGGAAGGGCGCTGGAAACTAACCTTCTCCATTTTCGGCAATTCGCCAACCGTCGCGATCTCGCGATTGAGCAGTGTCCTCCAGTCACTCATAGCCTGTCATCTCGAGATAGCCGCGCCCGGCATGGGTGCCCTCAAATCGGATCGGGCCTTCCCAATAGGGAGAGCGTGTGTCCATCCAGGCTTCTGGGTTTAGCGTCCGGATGGTCACATCCACTCCGTTTTCCGGCAATTGCACCCTCCAGCGGATCGGCACGCTACGTCCCGCGACTGCCGCCGTTTCGAGCGGCGTCACCCTTAGCGCGCCGGGGGCCTGCGGCTGCGGCCTGCCGTCGGCCTTGATCCATGTGGCCGATGTAAAGCCCGCGCCTCCGTCGCGCAGGCGAAAGCCCATCATCTTTTCGCCGCTGTCGAAATGCAAGGAGAACCAGTCCCACCCGGTCTGATCCTCAGCCAGCGGCTGCGAGGACCATTCGTGGTCCAACCACGCCTGACCGGACACCGCGATCACGCCCGCCGGAAGGGTCAGTGTACCGGTCACGTGGTAGAATGGTTGCGAGTAGTAATAGCTCGCCTGCCCCTTCTCGGATTTCACCGAGTAGCCCTGCACTCCCTGCGGCACCAGAGGGCCTTTGGCGTCCAGTGCCAGTTCGTAGGAAAACGCCTGTCCCGCCGCGTGCAGATCGAGCGCCGACAGCGCATCCGCCTCTGGCAGGGCCCGACCTGCCATCTGCCAGTTGTCAATCCAGGCCGCAAAGGGTGCAGCCGAAACCCCCGCCTGGCCGATGCCGCCCCGTGCCAGCCGTTCGGCCACGAATTGGCGCGTTCGCGTCGTCAGCCCGGCGTGGCCCATCCAAAGCTGCGGACTGGACCAGCCGGACCGCTCCACCGGGGCCAGGGCGGATCGGAAAAGAGTCCATTGCACGCCATAGTCCGCTCCATCCGCAGCTTGCAGGTTGGCCGTCAAATACCACCATTCGATCCGGTAACCGGGGTGCGGGCCGTGGTCTGCCGGAAAGTTGAATGCAGTCCCCGGCTGCGGCACTGAAAACCCGTCAGCCTCTGTGCCAAGCCCAGCAAAACCCTGGCCAAAGGCAGGTGCGGCCAAGCTCATGTAGATCAGCAATGCTCTAACGCTCATGTGCAAATACCTTCAGCAAATCCGATGGCGAAAGACGCGCCAGCCGCCAGGCAGGCACGGCGGCTGCAAGTCCGGCCGCCAGCAACGCGAGCGCCGCCAGCCGCGCCCAGTCACCGGGAAAAAGGTGCATCGGCAGACGCCAGCCAAAAGCCTCCACATTCACCACCGCCAGTAGAACAAAGGCGAGCCCGATACCTACAGGCAGAGCGGCCAGCATGGTCAAGGCTGCCAACAACAAGCCGCGCCAAAGCTCCAGCCATACGAGGTGGCGGCGGGGCAGACCCATGGCCCAGACCGGCGCCAGTTGCGGTAGGCGCATCCCCGACAGGGTCATGAGGCTCGCAAACATCGCCAGCCCCGCGACTCCCAGCGTCAGCACATTCAGCGCGGCTGTCACTCTGAATGTGCGCTCAAACACTTTGAGCGAAAAGACCTTGATCCCGGCCTGGTCAATCACGTTCTGCGCGGGCAGCCCGAATTCCGCCCGCAAACCCGCAGCCAGTGCTTCGGCCTTGCCAGGGGCAATCCGAATGGCATAGCGCAGGCGGGAGACGTCAGGATAGTGCTGGAGCAGTGTGTCGATCCCGATGATCACTTGGCCGATCGGGTTGCCATAGTCGGCATAGACGCCGACGATGCTGGCCCGCCAGCCACCGGGCAGCGTGATCTGGTCCCCTAAGCCCAACTCCTGGCGCCGCGCCAGTTGTTCGTTGATCAGGGCGCCGTCGCCTGTGGCGATCCGGTCCCACACCCCCGGCACTGCAGAGAGGATCGGCCAGTTGTCGCGATAGGTGCCATGATCGGCCACGCCGTATATTGCCGCGGGCTGGCCTGCGACCCGGCCCTCAATGCTCCAGATCGGCAGGACCGCGTCGCTGCGCTGGGCCAGCCAGTCGCGTATCGCCGTGGCCTCTGCTTCGGTGCGGGCGGTCACGTAAAGCTCTGAGGCGAGACGCTGATCGAGCCAGCCGGTGAAGGTCAGCCGAAAGCTCGACACCATCGTGCTGACGCCCACATTGACGGCCAGCGCAAGCAGCAGTGCCATTAGCGCCAATGACAGGCCGGGAAGCTGTTGACGCGTGTCGGCCCAAAACCATTCAGCCAATGGTCCACGCGCCAAGCGGCCGCCAAGGTGCAATATCCCCGTCAGCACGAGCGGCAGCGCCAGTGCCGCCCCCAACAGCAGTGCCGCCAGAAGCGCAAAGCCCGCCTCGAGGCCGGATCCGAAGTGTGCAATTCCCGCCGCCGTCAACAGGAGCACCATCGCAGCCACGCCTTGCGCGCGCAGGGCCCGCTCCGAAGCCCGCGCCCAGGCCCGAGGCTGGGCCGGCGCAAGCAGCGGCAGGTGCCATAGCCGCCAGAGGCTTTGTGCGGCCGCTACCAGCGTGCCGATTACCGCGATCGCCAGCCCCGCTGCCCACACTGCGGGGCGGATCGACAGCGTTCCCGGCACATCGGCCCCGTAAAGTCCGCGCAGGGTGGCGGCGACGTCGGGCAAAAGGGCCGAGGCGACTACATAGCCAAGTGCCACGCCCACCAATCCCGCGAGGAGGGCGAAGATCAGCAGCTCGGCGATCAGCAAAAGGACCAGCACGCGGGCCGGCAAGCCCAGTGCGCGCAGCGTGCGAAACACCGGGCGGCGCTGTTCAAAAGCCAGACCGATGGCGGAATGCACGATGAAGAGCCCCACCGCAAAGGCAAGAAAACCGAAAGCCGTCAGGTTCAGGTGAAAACTGTCGGTCAGCCTGGCAAGATCCCCCGTTTCACTCGGCTCGCGCAGGGTCAGGCCGGGGGCTGTCACCTCTAGAGGGGCACGGCCAATCGGTTGGTCCGGCCAGAGCAAAAGACGAGAGATCTTGTCCTTTGCCCCAAGCAAGACCTGCGCCTGCCCGATGTCGGTGAGGACTGTGCCAGGCGGCAAACCCTCGGCCACGCGCACGGGAGGTGTTGCTTGCTCGGTTAGTCGTGCCGCGGTTTCCGGAGTTGCATAGAGCACCCCGGGCGCCGTGATGAACGGCAATAGCTCATCACCCACTGCAACATCCACCTGCTGCGCCTGCGGCGGCAAAGTCAGTGGGTCAATGCCGAGGACGCGCAACCGCACATCCCCAAACCGCATTTCACCTTCAATCACCGGCGAAGCCAGCCAGCCTGCTCGCCGCAGTCTCACAAACACCTGTTGATCCATCCGGGTCCCGTCCTCACGCACCAGTTGCGCGAGCCGGTCCTGCCCAAGGATCGCCGCTGCACGGTCATAGCTCGCCCGCGCCTCACCGTTGATCGCCTGAATCGCTGACCACAACGCCGTTGCCAGCGATAGCCCCAAAAGCAGCATCGCCAGTTGGACAGGCCGCCTGCGCCAATGCGACAAGAGCGCTGACAACCCGGTCCACACCATCAAGCCAGCCGTCCCGCGTGCAGGTGAACGTGGGCGTTCAGCCGGTTTGCCAGACGGTTGGAATGGGTAACCATTAACAGGGCGGCACCCGTTTCAGCCACCAGCGACAGCATAAGATCGAGTACAGCGTCCCCTGTTGCCTCATCGAGATTGCCCGTGGGCTCATCGGCCAAAACCAGCCGGGGCCGAACGGCTAGGGTCCGCCCAATCGCCACCCGCTGTTGTTGCCCACTCGACAGCTGTTCAGGGTAGCGCGTTAGGACCTTGGCCAGGCCCAGCCGTTCAGCAAGGACCTTCAGCCACGCCGGATCAGGACGGCCGGCAAGTCGAGCCTGAAAGGCAAGGTTGGCTGCCACATCAAGCGAAGGGATCAGGTTGAACTGCTGGAACACAAGTCCGACTGTTCCCCGCCGCAGGGCGGCAAGGGCCGTATCGTTCAGCCCCACAATATTGGTACCGCCAAGGTGGATTTCTCCCGCATCAGGGCTGTCGAGCCCTGCAACGAGGTGCAAAAGCGTGCTCTTGCCGCTGCCAGACTCGCCGGTCAGCGCAAGGCTCTTGCCCGCCTCCAGCGAAAGATCGATCCCGTGCAGAACATGCAACGGCCCTTCGCCAGTGGGGTAGAATTTGTCGATCTGGTCCAGCCTCAGCAGCATGTTACTCCCCGGAGGCCCGCGTGCTTCTGACACGGCATGCCAGTGAAATAGCGCCAAACAACGACCCCTTTCATACAGCCTCCAAACCCACTGCCTTAATTGGACAATGGTTTTCTTCAGAGGCTCGCGTTTTGCATCTAACGCGACCTCCACTTGGAATTCGATGTACAATTACGATCTAGAGCGGTTCTCAGCTAGGCGGGATAGGCGTTGACCGTGCCGTCGCAACTCACTCTCCAAACGGAACTGGAGCGCTGCCTTCAATTCCTCAGCAGTGCCGATGCCGTTGCTGAAAAGCGCCATGATTATGCCTGCAGCCTGGTCACACTCAGGCGTGCTTGGCTCTATGCCAGCCTCACGGGAATACGCGATCAAACCTTTCGGGCAAAGAGTTCCTCTTCGATCTTTGCGCGGTTGTTTCCATACTTTTTTACCAGCCTGAGGGCATCAGCCCGTTCGAGATGGTGCTTCTTCATGAGGTACCCGACTTCATAGTCTTCGCCACCGTCGACCCGTGCTCTGTCTTGCGGACCACGCTTTGACTTGTCGTCTGCCATGACAACCTCCATGGGCGATCGCCTCGCCCAAACGTGTCAAGGATAATCCTCTAATCGACGGGGACAAGGACGTAGTCGCCAACCATGTCGAAACCGCACAACTCCGCGGTCGCAGGGATAAGCCGATCCCTTACGGGGAACGCTTTGCTCGTCCGCCGTTCGAAGCGTCGAGGTCTTCTGGGCTGGTACACGTTCTTGCGGCCGTGGGAGGAAGCTTTCCGCGCGACATCACGAATGGAGTCCCTTGATGCATCGAAGGTCGCCAAATAACCCGCTTCGGCTGTGGCTGCTTCCGGTTTTGCGTTCGCGAGCGCTTCAATCTCAATCAAGAACGGCATTTCAAACATGCCATCGTAGCCGAGAAAATGGAGGTATTGTCCGGCCTCGTCGTAGCTGCGGCTTCGGTTCGGAAAAGTCAGCGCCAAGGTTGAACATACCTCAAGCCGTCAAGAACCGCGTAGCGAACGTCTGTTGCAGGCTCGCGGCCTTGCGTCTCTTCGCATTGTGCGCGTTCAGAATTACGGCGGTTTCGAAGCTAAACTGCCACTCGCTTGATCCCGCGGCCCGGCCAGCGATGGAGCCGGGCTACTCCAGCACAGACTCTGCCGTCGATCACCTCGATCGGCACGGACTCCAGACCGACATCGTCGAACAGCCGCGCATTTGACCGCGTTCGCCAAATTAATGGCCGGATCTTTGCGAAGCCTCCGCATTTTTGTGGGGGGAAGCCCTCCCAGCATCATCGTGATTGGACTTCACGATCGGTCGGAGTCACGCTGGCCGCAGGTATAAGAAGGATATGGGTGGGCCAACTATCGTCCGAATAGGAGGCTAAAATGAAGCACCAGACGCTTGAGCAACTGCAGATCGTCGCCGAGATCGATCAGGACTACCTGCGCCAGGCCATGTCGCGCAGCGAACGTCTTGAACGCTGGGCGGAGCTCCTTGAACGGAACCCTGACCGGCGACTCTCGACGCTACACCAAACCGAGTATCAGCCGGTTAGATCACGCGGGGCCATGCGCGGCGACGGCTCGCCGATCTCAGTCGCTTTCGAGGATCCTGTCCTCCGCGCCGCCGGGTTGGAAAGCGACAACTACGGCGAAGCGAAGCGGTTCTTCGAACTGACCGACAGGCAATTGCATGAGATCATCTGCTATTGTCATTTCGGCGCGACGGTGAGCGCCGTAACGGCCGCCCGTCACATCCGTGCGGCGATTGCCCGGAGACAGCCCGGCATGTTCGCTCGGATGCGTGAGGCGTTCGTCGGATAAAGCCGGAGCCGTTTCGCAGCATCATTTTTGAAGCGGCTCGCATGGAAAGCCGCCGCCGTAGCGCGGGCAAGCGCTCCCCACGCGGGGAGGCTGCGTTGCATGAGGGGGTGCGGCTTTCCGCAGGAGCACGCCGACGCCCCTCCTGCATCTTTTCCATCCGAACCGGAAAGATCCCAATGCTGCCAGTACATCCGTGGTCAGCGCCGTGGTTCAAAGGCTCGAACAGAGCGACATGCGCGCCGGATAAGCGCTATACATTCGCTGTCGAAAATTCGGTGCTTCATGGTGGGTCGAAGGTCGCGGACCTATGTCGATCGGGACCGGGAAAGCCAAATCGTGCCAAATTTTCGCGAACTGTATATATCTCTCGATGCACATTCAATCAAGGCTCGATAGGTTTGTCTCGTAATTGCGGATTAATATAGTCTGTTGTCGGCAAAATTAAGAGGGATGAATTACAATAAAATTGCTTATGGCTCCGCCTTTCGGACGGCCAAAAGCGCCGGTAAAAACGACTGATTTCATTTCAAATATTTTCGGTTTGAGGAATTAAAATTTGGCACTCCTATCATTCGAGTGCCAAAGGGGCTATGTTAAGTGTTGCAGTCGCTCTATGTGCGGCGGCAGAAAGAACCCCCAATGAAATTCCGGCCACTCCACGACCGCGTCGTCATTCGGCGCGCGGAAGGCGATACCAAATCCAAGGGCGGGATCATTATTCCCGACACCGCCAAGGAAAAGCCTCAGGAAGGCGAAGTGATCGCCGTGGGCCCGGGCTCGCGTGACGAGAGCGGCAAGCTGATCCCGCTCGACGTCAAGGCCGGCGATCTCATCCTGTTCGGCCAATGGTCCGGCACCGAGGTCAAGATCGACGGCGAGGACCTCCTGATCATGAAGGAGAGCGACATTTTGGGCATCGTCGAGAAGATCAAAGCGGCCAAGAAAGCCGCCTGACCGGGCGATTTCCGATCCCGCAATTTCAAGACTGAACTGGACGTAAAATCATGCCTGCCAAGGAAATCAAATTCGCTACCGATGCCCGCGACCGGATGCTTCGCGGCGTCGAAATTCTGAACAACGCCGTTAAGGTGACGCTCGGCCCCAAAGGCCGCAATGTCGTCATCGACAAGGCCTATGGCGCGCCGCGCATCACCAAGGATGGTGTCGCCGTCGCCAAGGAAATCGAGCTTGCCGACAAGTTCGAGAACATGGGCGCCCAGATGGTGCGCGAAGTGGCCTCGAAGACCAACGACCTCGCCGGCGACGGCACGACGACAGCCACGGTGCTGGCCGCTTCCATCCTGCGCGAAGGTGCCAAATTCGTTGCCGCGGGCATGAACCCGATGGATCTCAAGCGCGGCATCGATCTTGCTGTGGCTGCTGTGGTGAAGGACATTCAAGCCAGGGCCAGGAAAGTCAAATCTTCGGACGAGATCGCCCAGGTTGGTACGATCGCCGCCAATGGCGACGCGTCGGTCGGCGCCATGATCGCCAAGGCGATGAACAAGGTCGGCAATGAGGGCGTGATCACCGTCGAAGAAGCCAAGACAGCCGAAACCGAACTCGATGTCGTCGAAGGCATGCAGTTCGACCGTGGCTATCTCTCGCCCTATTTCGTCACCGATGCCGAGAAGATGCGCGCGGAGCTGGAGGACCCTTACGTTCTCATCCATGAGAAGAAGCTCGGCAATTTGCAGGCGTTGCTGCCGATCCTCGAAGCTGTGGTGCAAAGCGGTAAGCCGCTGCTGATCATCTCGGAAGACGTCGAAGGCGAGGCGCTAGCAACGCTGGTCGTCAACAAGCTGCGCGGCGGCCTCAAGGTCGCAGCCGTCAAGGCGCCAGGCTTCGGTGACCGGCGCAAGGCGATGCTGGAAGACATTGCCGTGCTCACCGCCGGCCAGATGATTTCCGAGGATCTCGGCATCAAACTCGAGAACGTCACGATCGACATGCTCGGGCGGGCTAAGCGCGTGCTCATCGAGAAGGATACGACGACGATCATCGACGGCGCCGGCGAGAAAGCCACCATCCAGGCGCGCGTCCAGCAGATCAAGTTGCAGATCGAGGAAACGTCCTCGGATTACGACAAGGAGAAACTCCAGGAACGTCTCGCCAAGCTGGCTGGCGGCGTTGCTGTCATTCGCGTCGGCGGCGCGACCGAGACGGAAGTCAAGGAAAAGAAGGACCGCATCGATGATGCGCTGAACGCCACTCGTGCAGCCGTGGAAGAAGGCATCGTTGCCGGCGGCGGTGTTGCGCTTTTGCGCGCCAAGGCAGCTTTGACTGAGCTTACTGGCGCGAATGCTGACATGACGGCAGGTATTTCGATTGTGCTGAGAGCACTTGAAGCGCCGATCCGCCAGATTGCCGAGAATTCCGGCGTTGAAGGTTCGATCGTCGTCGGCAAGCTCTCCGACAGCAAGGATCACAATCAGGGCTTCGACGCCCAGAACGAAGTCTATGTCGACATGATCAAGGCCGGTATCGTCGACCCCGCCAAGGTCGTTCGGACGGCCCTGCAGGATGCCGGCTCGATTGCCGCGCTCCTGATCACCGCTGAAGCAATGATCGCGGACATTCGGCAGAAGGTTTCGCCCGCTATGGGTGGCGCGGGAGGTATGGGCGGAATGGGCGGAATGGACTACTGAGCGGCGCCTGAAACTATAGCCAGGACGACGGAAGGCCAGCGACGCGGGCACATGCGAGCCGATATCTCGGCGATCATCGGTTCGCTCGACATCGTGTTCGGGGAGATCGATCGATAGGCTCGTCGCTGTCGTATTTGCTGCTAAAAATGGTCTTGGAGACAAGAACATGACCGACACTCTTGCCGAGAAAACATGTACGCCTTGTCGCGGCGGCGTCCCGCCGCTCACGCGTGATGAAGCCCAACGCTTCCAGGCACAGGCTCCTGATTGGGAGCTGGGTGACGATGCCCACCGCATCCAGCGGAGCTTTCGATGCCGCAATTTCCGGGACGCGCTCACCCTTGTTCAGGAGATCGGTGAGCTCGCCGAAACCGAGGGCCATCACCCCGACATCAGCTTCGGCTGGGGTTATGTGACGGTTTCCCTGAGCACCAAGAAGATCAAAGGACTGCACGAGAACGATTTCATCATGGCGAGCAAGATCGATCGGATGCTCGATCGCGCGGGGCGGCCCCTCGACCGCCAACGGTGACACGGCAAATCCATTGCCAATCAAGTGAGGTCGTTTATGCCACACATCCGTCGAGGGGCAGCTCGATCTCGACCCTGATCGGATGGTTCATGGCCTATGGTCCAGCGACGATCGCAGCGAAAATAAGCACCTTTGCGCTTGCCTTGAAGGCATCCTATTCTGGAGGGTAGTATCCGCTCGGGGCATAGAATGTCGGTACTGCCTTCCTTAAGAATTTGCGCGCCGCTCAACGCGGTGCTGGCTGCGACTGGGCTTGTGGCGGTGGCTACGCTCACGACACCGGACCTGTCCGGACGAAGCAGACTGGCTTTGGCTGCCGTGCTCGCGGTCATTTGGGGCGTCTATCTCCTGGAATTGGCCGAGAAACTGCTCAAGCGCCGGGCGGGAGACGTTCGGGACAGGACGCCGGCAATCGCCATTGATGTGCTCGCGGTTTTGGTTCCACTCGCCGCATTTCTGCTCGTCGGCACGCCCGACCGGAGCCTCTACTGTGCTGTCTGGCTGCTGAAACCGCTGCGCGACTCAACTTTCTTCCCGCTGCTGGGCAGAATCCTGACCAACGAAGCGCGCAACCTGATCGGCGTCGCTACCGTCTTCGGCATCGTTCTTTTCGGTTTTGCGCTCGCAGCCTATGTCATCGAGCGCGACGTCCAACCGCAACAGTTCGGCAGCATCCCCCAGGCAATGTGGTGGGCGGTGGTCACGCTGTCCACCACCGGCTATGGCGACGCTATTCCGGAAAGCTTCGCCGGCCGCGTCCTTGCCGGGGCGGTCATGATGAGTGGCATCGGCATCTTCGCGCTCTGGGCTGGCATTCTTGCCACCGGCTTTTATCAAGAAGTCCGTCGCGAGGATTTCGTCCGCAATTGGCAATTGGTCGCCGCCGTGCCGTTGTTTCAGAAGCTCGGCCCGGCCACGCTAGTCGAGATCGTGCGCGCATTACGACCTCGCATCGTGCCGGCGGGCGCTGTGATCTGCCGCAATGGCGAGACCGGTGACCAGATGTTCTTCGTCGTGGAGGGGCGCGTCAGCGTCGCGACGCCGAACCCGGTGGAGCTGGGCCCTGGCGCCTTCTTCGGCGAGATGGCGCTGATCACCGGCGAACCGCGCTCGGCGACCGTCAGCGCCACAACGGTGGTCTCACTCCTGTCGCTACACTCGGCGGATTTCCAGATGCTGTGCAGCAGCAGCCCGGAGATCGCAGAAATCATCCGCAAGACCGCGCTCGAGCGGCGCGGCGCCTAACGGTTGACCGTATTAGACTAGGTGTTCGTCAGGAGGAGGATGCGATGCCAAGGCGGCCAATTGCCTGCCGATGGTGGCTGGCTGGAACTGCATGCTCTGCCGCTGCCGAACCACCCTCAATACAAATCGCCACGGAATCGTAGAAAAATGCTTTAAAATCAACGCGGGAGGCGTTGCGGCGCTGCATCTCGACCGCACCATTAAATTCGAAAGCGGAATCTCTTACACGTTGAATTCGAGCACGGCAGGGAGCGTCCTTGTCGGGGCACGTGCTTTTTGCCTGATTGCGGTCGCGAGTTTGGCTTATGCGAAGTGGCCATCGGCGGGCATGGCCATCTATCGATAGGCGCACATGATTATTCGCGCACCAGGCGTCCGGTCGCCCACCAGATCACCGATACAACAACGATCGATGCGTAGCCGTCCACGGCATAGTGCCAGCCAGTGAACACCGATCCGTACAGGATCAGGGCTGCAAAGGTCCAACCCAGAACGCCAAGCCAGCGATTGATCGATGACAGCAAATAGGCGTTCAATGCGGCAAAGGCGACATGCATGCTTGGCATGGCCGAGATGCCGCCGCCAAGACTTGGCCGGCCGCTTTGGTAAGCCATCAGGAGATATGCCGCGGGTTCCCGCACCATGTAACTATGGTCCAGCCTGTCCAAGGCCGCATTCAATCCGTGGAAGCGATCCACGCCGACAAAGTGGTGGTAGTAAACCGGTCCGACCGATGCCAGCGCCAGGGCCAAGACCGTTCCGAGGACGGACAACGTCAGCGCTGCTGCGCAGAGATAGCGGATGCGGGCAATCTCGTCCGACCAGAGCGACACGAAAAGGATGGTGCCGAACCACTGGTAAAACCAAATGACTTCATAGCTGTTGAAGACGACGAACGACCAATTGTTGCTGTCGAGCTTATGGACGATCTCCCATGGCGGCATCCCGTGCAGCCATTCATCAGCATCGGCCAACCAGTTGTCGGCATAGTATGGGACGACGGACGGGATGGCGATCTTGTAGGTAGAGAACGCGGTCAAGCTGGCAAAGCAGAACAGCAGCACCAGCAGACAACCGCGCCAGCGCCCTTGAACCAAATCCAATGCGTAGCGAACCGGTTGCCGCCGGCCATGGATTAGCGCGGCACAGCAGACGCCACCGATAAACAACACCGGAATGCCAACAAGAAACTTGTGAGAATAGATTAAGGCTGACGTATAGAATACTTCTGGATATAGTGCAGATGCGCCTAAAACGTATGTCGCCATGAACAAGGAGAGGCGCAATTGCCATATGGCGGAGGGCCTGTAGCGAGAGGCTTCCGTGGTTAGGGCCAAACCAATTTACCCGTTCTTAACGTTTCGCCGGAGAGACAGATACACCGATAAGGTAAAAACCTTGCCGCCAGGTTTACTTTTCCCCGGTGGTCGACATTTGCCGGCTCGAGACATGGTCGTGCCGTTCAGAGGTAAGGTAGTTGCGGGTCGGCAGTCGCTTGGTAAAGGAGTTCAAGACGACGTCGGCGGAAGCACTCGGCTTTCCGCTCGGTAGCATTCCGCCATTTTCCGACGTTTCATTTCTTGTTTCTCCACGGCATGTCCTTTTCCCAATCGCCTGCCATGATCGAGCCGTAGGGATCGACAAAGTCCTGGATGGTCGCCAGGCCATGCTTCTCGATTTGGCCGATGACCTGTTTGGCGCTCTTGTAGGCCGCCGGCAATTCGGAGAGGTCTGGTCTTCCCATCCAAAACCGGATGTCCAACCCGCGCGTTTCCGCCTTGAGAACGTCGTCGAGTTCCCGCGAGCCGATCACGTCGCGCAAGTAGCGGGTTCTGCTCATGTTTCGGCCGGCACCATGAGGGGAGAAGCCAAGCGACGCCTTTTTGTCGGTGTGGCCTGTGATCAAGACCGGCTCGCTCATATTCATCGGGATCAGCGTACGGCCATCGTCGTCGGCCGAGAAGCGAGAGAACGAAGGCGTTGCGCCTTTGGCATGATAGAAGAGCCCGTCGTCCCGGCGAAAGACGAAGTTGTGCTCGTTCCAGAACCGATCGACAATCTGGTTGCCAAGGACGCCCTGAACGCGGTCATGGATGCGGAAATGGTTTTGCTTGGTCCACTCGCGAATGATTTGCAGTGCTTCCCAGTAGGCGCGGCCTTCGTCGGTCTCAGCCTCGATCCACGCCGCCCCGGAAGGCGTTTTTGGCGACACTATTGCCGTATGCTTTTTGGCCAATGCCATGCCGCGTTTGTACAGCATCGCTCCCGGACCGCGTGATCCGTGATGGGTTACGATAGCCGGCTGTCCGGTCGACCTGAGATGACCGACATAGAGGAAATGATTGCCGTCGCCCTGCGTGCCCATGTTGCTGTCGCCGATAGGCACAATGTCGGAAAGGAAGCGGTTCGACTTAAATCGCACGGCAAGTTCCCGCGACATGTCCCAACCACGCCGATCCTTGCGCCCGCCGGGCCCGAAATGCGTTGCGTCGAACGCCGCATCGAGTATCTTCTTCGGATCGTCGTTCCTCTTGAACACCGTGATCGCCATCGAGCAGCAAATATCGGCCGAATGGAAACCAGGGTGGATGGCGTTTCTAGCTGCCACGACACCGCCGACGGGAATGGTTCCTGCCGGACATGCGTCGGGCATGACGACCCCGGACACGACTGTCGGTGTGCGCAGGAGGGCATCCATGGCCTCGACCACCAGGCCAAGGTTTTCGCGCTCGACATCGTTTTCCGGCTCGAGGAAAACGCTAAACGCCAGCGCATTGGTCCTCGGCATCATCTCGACCGGCAACAGTGTTTGCAGATAGGCGAAGATGTCGTCCTGCGAGCGTCCTTCGCGTTCCATGCGTTGCGCGTCGGCGATGGCGCCCGGAAACCACCTGCCCGGCTTAAAACCCCACTGGATGAGTTCCTTGCCGGTGATCACGGCCGTCTCCTGTCGTCAAAAAGATCAGGCTGATTAGCACGCTGCCCGAACGCGCGCACCACACGAGCTCGGGGGCGAACCGGCCGGGTGTTTAAACACCGGTCCACCGCTCCCTCAGTTGACATATCATAAGTTTTAGCTTATCATAAGTCATGGTTTATGATTATGCAGGAATGATGGCCTTGGCCGATCCGACGCGCCGCAAGGTGTTCGAGCTCATCGCCGATCGGCCACGCTCGGTCGTCGATCTGACGCGAGTGCTTCCGGTCTCGCAGCCGGCGGTATCGCAGCACCTCAAGGTTTTGAAGGAAGCCCGGCTGGTCCGCGCAGAGCCCAAAGGTGCCAGCAACATCTATCATCTCGACCCGCATGGGCTCGGCGAGATGCGCGCCTGGCTCGACCGCATGTGGGGCGATGCGCTCGACGCCTTCAAACGGGAAGTCGACAACAGCAAGGAGAAGAGGAAATGACGACCATGATCAAGCCCGCGCCGGTCAGGAAGTCGGTGACGGTGGAGGTGCCGCTCGACAAGGCATTCGATGTGTTCACCACAGGATTCGGGCGCTGGTGGCCGGCTTCGCATTCGATCGGCAAATCCGCCCTGATGACCGCGGTGATCGAACCGAAAGCCGGCGGCCGCTGGTACGAGATTGGCGAGGATGGGTCACAATGCGATTGGGGCGAGGTTCTCGCCTGGGATCCGCCGTCCAGGCTGACGCTCGCCTGGCGCATTGGAGCCGGCTGGCGCTACGATCCGGCATTGCTGACCGAAGTCGAGATCCGCTTTGTCGCGCTCGGCGAGAACGCGACGCGTGTGGAACTCGAGCACAGGCTTCTGGAGAACATGGGCGAAACCGCAGAGGCGATGCGCGAGGCCTTCGAATCCGAGGGTGGCTGGAGCGGTCTCCTGGACCGCTATGCGGCTGAGGCCAAGCGCCACGCCGCCTGATCGGCAAGCCGTTAAGTCCAATATCCAGCGAGGCCGTCGCACCGTCGGCCCCGCCGTTTTGAATCAGTGTCGATCTGCCCATCCGGTTGACCGGGGCGGGGAGATACGCTGCCCTTTACCTGCCGCCGCGAAGGTTTGCAGCGCCGCAGGTTTGGAGAACGTCCTCTCCCCCTACCATCCGGTATGCGCCGCGTCGTTTGGACGCGCGAACGGCGCTGTAGCAATTTGTCGTTGTGCATGGTCCTTTCGCAAAATCGATTCCGATTGCCAGGGTCATGCGTTAGACCTGACAGGCACCTTATCCGGAAATCCGATGGCGGGAGGCGCTGGTGGAAGGCCAGGACGAACAGATGACCGGCGCCAGGGCCGCCGAGGAGCGCCGCGCCGATATCTATGACGAGGACGGCGTCATCCTGTCGTCGTTCCTCGCCCAGATCGGTGCCGCGATCGCCGATCGCGATACGCTGACGCTGAAGCGTGAAGTCGACGATCTGCACCAGTCGGAACTCGGCCACCTGCTCGAGGCCCTGCACCCGGAACAGCGACGCGCGCTGGTCGAATTGCTGGGCAAGGATTTCGATTTTTCCGCGCTGACCGAGGTTGACGAGGCGATCCGCCGCGACATCGTCGACAGTCTGCCCAATGCGCAGATCGCCCAGGCGGTGCAGGATCTCGATTCCGACGACGCGGTCTACATTCTCGAAGACCTCGACCAGGAGGACCAGGACGAGATCCTGTCGCAGCTGCCGTTCACCGAGCGGATCAGGCTGCGGCGTTCGCTTGACTATCCCGAAGAGACCGCCGGCCGCCGCATGCAGACGGAGTTCGTCGCGGTGCCGCCCTTCTGGACGATCGGCCAGACCATCGACTATATGCGCGAGGACAACAATCTTCCCGACCGTTTCAGCCAGATCTTCGTCATCGATCCGAGCTTCAAGCTGCTCGGCGCCATCGACCTCGACCAGATCCTGCGTACCAAGCGCTCGGTCAAGGTCGAAGAGGTCATGCATGAGACCAGGCATGCCATCCCGGCCACCATGGACCAGGAGGAGGCGGCACGCGAATTCGAACAATACGATCTTCTGTCCGCCGCCGTCGTCGACGAGAACGAGCGGCTGGTCGGCGTGCTGACCATCGACGACGTCGTCGACGTCATCCAGCAGGAGGCCGAAGAAGATCTGCTGCGCATGGGCGGCGTCGGCGACGAAGAACTCTCGGACAGCATCTTTTCGACCTCGCGCTCGCGCGTGCCCTGGCTGCTGGTCAATCTTTTGACGGCTTTCCTGGCGGCCTCGGTGATCGGCCTGTTCGACCGCACCATCGAGCATATCGTGGCGCTGGCGGTGCTGATGCCGATCGTCGCCGGCATGGGCGGCAATGCCGGCTCGCAGACCATGACGGTCACGGTGCGGGCGCTGGCGACCAGGGACCTCGACATCTACAATGCCGGCCGCATCATCCGCCGCGAAATCGGGGTGGGCTTCATCAACGGCATCATCTTTGCCATCCTGATCGGCCTCGTGGCTGCTGCCTGGTTCCACGATCGCAATCTCGGCGGCATCATTGCGGCTGCGATGATCATCAATATGTTCGTGGCGGCTCTGGCGGGCATCCTTATCCCGCTGCTGCTCGACCGCTTCAAGATCGATCCGGCTGTGGCTTCGGCGGTTTTCGTCACCACGGTCACCGATGTCGTAGGTTTCTTTGCCTTTCTCGGGCTCGCCACATGGTGGTTCGGCGTGCGCTGAACGTCACCTCAATTGACTTTTACGTAAATGCCATGCGAGGCTTTGAAAGGTGCCTTGTCCGCCGATTCTGGTACGCGCCTGGGCGCCGGCGGCGCCGGCCAGTTGGAACTCGCGGCGTGGCCGGGGCATTGGAGTGACGATGCGGGAATATTATTCGATCACGGAGCTGACCCGCGAATTCGACGTGTCGACGCGGACGTTGCGCTTCTATGAGGACGAAGGGCTGGTGCAGCCAGTAAGACGCGGCCGCACTCGGCTGTTCCGTCCGTCGGACCGGCATCTCATCCGCCAGATCATGCGCGGCAAGAGGCTCGGCTTCTCGATCAACGAGATCCGCGAAATCATCCAGATGTACAGGGAGCCGCCCGGCGAGGTCGGCCAACTCAAATTGATGATCAAGCGCATCGAGGAAAAGCGCGAGGATTTGCGCCAGAAACGCCGCGACCTCGAAGAGACGCTGGCCGAGCTCGATCAGGCAGAGGAATCCTGCGTCGAGCGGCTGGTGGAACTCGGCGTCACCACATGAGCGTGGCGTCAGCGCCGGCTCAAATCCAGCGCCGCACCCTTTTGGCGTAGTCCCGGTATTTCTTGCCGAATTTGGCCGTCAGCACCTTCTCCTCGCTCTCGATCGTCAGCTTCTGCGTCAGGAACGCCGCGATGACCGCCAGCGGCAGGAACCAGGCGATCCCAGTGACAAAGGCGAGGCTGACCAGCAGCAGCGTGTTGGCGAGGTAGATCGGGTTGCGGCTGACGGCGAAGGGTCCGGTAGTCACCAGATGGTCAGGCACGCCGTTCGGGTTGAGCGTCGTCTTGGCGCGGATCATGGTGCGAATTGCCGTGAACCAGAGCGCGGCAACCGCCACCAACCCCACAAGGCCGGCGGCGAACAGGATGTCGCCGAGAAGATCGCCGATCCACGGCAGCGGATAGAACAGCCCTAGCGCGACGCTGACGATGATGGCGGCGATATAGATCAGCGGCGGCCATGGGATGTGCCCCAGCTTCGGCTGCCCAGGATTTTGCTGCACGGGTTTCGGGTGACTGTCGCTCATTATTGTCCTCCCTCGATTAGCGCGTTCCCGGTTCCGCCGCCTCGGTTTGGGCGGTGCAGGTGCCGGCGAGCTCGCCAATATGCGCCTTCCACTCCGGGGACTGGTCGTTGCTGTAGAGCCGGTCAAGCGAGGCTTCGCCCTGGAGAGTGTCCAGCATGCAGGCACAATAGCTGGAGCAGAACTCGGTGTCGCGTGCCTGCTCGCAGGATATCTGGCAGGATTTCAGAAAACTCACCTCCCTGGTTTCGGCCTGCGCCGGCATGAATTGCGAAAACAGCCAGACCGAGCCGATCAGCACCGGCTGATGGATCAGATAGAAGGCAAGGCTGTGCCGGCCGATGAAGACCAGCGGATTTGCCCAGCGGCCGGGCGCCAAGGCCGACAGCCGCGTCAGCGCGCCGGAGGTGGCGGCGAGCTTGGTAACCGCGATGCCGGCAAGTACGGCGCCGAACCAGGGCAGCAGCGGAACGTAGTCGTTGGAGCGCGGGTTGGTCGCCGACAGACCGGCCCACCACAAAGCCGGATGATCGAAAGTTTCGGATCGCAGGTAGAAAGGCGCAGCGACGACGAATACGGCGACAAGCAGCGTCAGCAGCACCGGCAGGCGCAGGAACGCCAGGCCGAGCAGGCTGGCGAGCGCGATCTCGTGCAATATGCCGAAGAAGATGAAGCCGTCGGGCGTGGCGATGCGGGTGACCAGCGATATTGCGAGCGCTGCCCCGGCAACCATGGCGAAGCGCTTCCAGAAGCCGGTCCAGCGGATTTTCTTGCCATGGGCGAGATAGAGGCTGATGCCGACCAGGAACAGGAAGCTCGAGGCGATGCAGCGCGCGTAGATTTTCCACCAGCCGAAGGCGGTGAGACCGGGATCGGTGTAGCCGAAGAATTCGAGGTCCCAGGTGAAATGATAGCTCGCCATGGCAAGCAAAGCGATGCCGCGTGCAATGTCGATAGCGGCGATGCGCTTCGACTTCGGTTGATCCTGAACGGCTGCGCTCGGCGTGTCGATGCTCATGGTCTCGCTGTCTTGGTTCAGCCCGGCAAGACGACTATCACGGTTGCCACCGTCAAAAGAAGCAGGGCCTTGCGTCGCGTTGGTACCGGTCGGCATCAGAACTGCTTTAGGCCAGAGCCGGAAAGCCTTTGGCCGGCGTGCTGGCGTTTTTCGGACTGGGCGCGGTTTTCGCGACACTCGGGCTGCTGGCGGCGGCCTGCGGCTTCGTCACCTGGCGCTATCTGCCCAAATCGCTTTGATGTGCGAGCGCCGCATGGCGCTCGCGCACCCAGTTGTGGAAGCGGTGCAAGTCGTATTCCTCGGGCATCAGTACGCCGGCCTTGTGGCGCATCGAGCGCAGGCCCATCTGGTTGACCTCGCAGATATCAGCATCCTCCTCCAGCACCTTGGTACCGAAGGCGACGATGTTGTCGATATCCGCGGCCGGATCGGCGAGCGCTTCGCCTCGTGGCAGACGAGCAGCCAGTTGCGATACCAGATGGCCTCGAGATCGCGCTGATAGGCCGCGATGTCCCAATAGGCTGATGACGGCAGCGTCGGCTCGGCCCGCGTCAGGCCGTTGTAGGGACCGCGCTCATTCGGGCTGGGTTGCATGCCGGCTTCCTCCCCATCCGCCAGCCGACACCCGGCTGCGAAAATTGTCAATCGCGGCGCTGGCCGTCCGGCTTGGCGAGGCGGCGCATTCGCCACACGATCCGGCGGAATTTGGTTGTCGGTAGCTTTTCAAGTTGTCCGGTTTTTGTAGCACATCAGATGTCCGCTTCTGTTTGTTGCAGGAGGTGCGTCGAAGCGGTT
>NZ_JAMYQW010000049.1:0-36078 GCF_040321085.1 Mesorhizobium sp. M0522 | reverse complement strand
AACCGCTTCGACGCACCTCCTGCAACAAACAGAAGCGGACATCTGATGTGCTACAAAAACCGGACAACTTGAAAAGCTACCGACATTTTTTTGATTTTCCACACTCGCGGAGACGCGCGGCGGCGGCCCGCGCCAGCACATCGGACGGCGAAAGCCGGGCTATTGCCCGCCGAAAAAACCAATCAGCCGGGAACCATTTTGGCGCCGGGGCATTCTTTCGGTGTCGAAAGCCGTTCTTGAAAGAGCGATCTTGAGAGAGGCGGACGACAAACAGGACGCCCCCGCGCAGATAAAAGGCACGAGGGGCGTTCCTGTGATGCGACCATTCGCGCCGCTGCACCCTGCCCCTCACAGCATGGCCCGGCTGAGCCCGCCATCCACCGGCAAAGCCACGCCGGTGATATAGGTGGCGTCGTCGCTGGCCAGGAATGCGGCAACCGCGCCGAATTCGGCGGGGGTCCCGTAGCGCTTTGCCGGGATTTCGGCCTCACTCTCGGCGGCGATCACAGCAGCGTCCACACCCCTGTCGGCGGCGTCCATCGCGTCGAACTGTTTCGTCCGGTCCGTCGCAAAACGGCCAGGCAGCAACAGGTTGACGGTGACGCCGTCCGCCGCCACTTCGCCGGCCAGGGTCTTGGCCCAGCCGGCAAGCGACGCACGCAACGCATTCGAAGCGGTGAGGCCGGGGATCGGCTCGCGGACGGACGTGGAGGAAACGGCGATGATGCGCCCCCAGCGCCGCGACCGCATGCCTGGCAGGAAAGAAATGGCGATACGCATCTGGCTCAGCACCATGCTGGTGAACTGCTTCTCCCAGACGCTCGCATCGAAGACGCTGGCCGCGAAGGGCGGCGGGCCGCCGCCATTGAGCAGGACGATGTCGATCCGCTGATGCTCGTCCTCGATGGCACGGATCAGCCGGGAGACGCTGTCGTTATCGGAAAGATCGGCGCTGAAGGTCGAGCAGACGGGGCCGGCGGACTCGATCGCGCGCCGCGCCGCGTCCAGGGTCTCCTTCCCGCGTCCGACCAGGATGATCTCGGCGCCTTTCGCCGCGAGCGCTTCGGCGACGCCGAAACCGAGGCCCTTGCCTCCGCCGAGAACCAGCGCCTTCCGCCTCTCAAGATTTGTACTTATCAAGCCAAGCCTCCCCTGGTTTCGCTGCGCACTCTCGGATCAGGCCTGAGTGCATGCTTTGGGCGTGCATCAGCGGACATGCACAATGGCGTCGGCTTCGACCGGAACATTGGCCGGCAAGCCGGCCATGCCGAGCGAGCAGCGGGCATGCTCGCCACGCTCGCCAAAAACATGGAGCAGAAATTCGGATGCTCCGTTGCCGACCTCCGAATAGGCCGCAAAGCCGGCCGCCGCGTTCACATAGACGGTCAGCTTGGCGAATTTCACGACGCGGTCGAGATTGCCGTCCAATTCCTTGTCCAGCCAATAGACGATGTTGGCCGCGCAGAGCCGGGCGGCGTTCCGCGCCGTGGCCAGATCGATCTCTGCGCCAACCTGGCCGATCGCAGCGATCTCCTGCCCGATCTCGGGGATCTGACCGGAGACATAGACGATGTCTGCGACCCGAACCGTCGGCGAGAATGGCAAAGCGGGCCGATCGAGCGACGGCCAGGCGACACCGAACTCCTCAAATCTTCGTCTGTAGGACAAGGTGGCTGCTCCCGTTTTCGTTGGTGCGAGCGGACCTTGAATTCAGATCGGGCTTTCGGATAGCCTGATAGTGCTGACACAGCTATCAGGAATTCTTATGACTGGAGATATCGACGTCCGGCTGCTGCGCGCCTTCGTCACCGTGGCCGATACGGGAACGGTGAGCCGGGCGGCCGATCGGCTTGCCCGCACGCAGGCGGCGGTGAGTATGCAGCTTCAGCGCCTCGAGGGTGAAGTCGGCGCCGAGCTGCTGCGCCGTTCGCCGCGCGGCGTGACGCTGACCGAGGCCGGCGAGATCCTGCTCGCCTTCGCCCGCAAGGCCATCGCGATCGGCGACGATGCCAGGCGCGAGATAGAAGGCCGCAGGCTGGTCGGCCGTGTCCGGCTGGGCATCGTCGAGGATTTGGCGGTGACACGGCTGCCGTTGATCATTGCCGACTTCCGCCGCCGGCATCCTTCCGTGGAGATCGAGCTGATGTCGGCCAGCAGCAGCGATCTCAGCAAGTCGCTGGGCGAAGGAAGATGCGACATCGTCATGGCCGATCCGGCGCGCTTCACAATGGCGCCGCGAGGCCATCTGTCACGACAGCTGGTCTGGGCGGCAAGCCGCATGATCGAGATCGATGGCGAGGTCGAGCTTCCGCTGATCATCTTCGAAGGCGCCTGCTCCTGGCAGGACAGGATGCTGGCTTCGCTCGCCGAGGCCGGGATCGGCTGGAAGATCGGCTGCCGCGTGTCGACCTTCGCGACACTGATCTCGGCGCTGAGGGCCGGGCTTGGCATCGGCCTTCTGCTGCAGGAAGGACTACCGCCCGACTGCCAAAGCCTCAACGGACGCTTCAACCTGCCGCCGGCGCCGATGGCGGATTTCGGCGTCTACCTCGCGAGGGACCCGTCGCGGCTGGTCGAGGAGTGTGGCGATTTCCTGCGGGCGGGATTTGAGGCGTAGCGAAAATATCTGACGCCGTTCACCGTTCCTGGTCGGTCGGGCGGATGACGATCTCGTTGACGTTGACGTGTGGCGGCTGGCTCACGGCGTAGAGAATGGCCGCGGCGATGTCCTCGGCGGTCAGCGCCTCCATGGCGGCGAGCCGCTGGTCGAGCCCGGCCTTCGCCGCCGGGTTGGTGACATGGTCGCCGAGTTCGGTGCGCACAAGGCCGGGCTCGATGACGGTGACGCGAACCTTATCGGCATAGACTTCGCGGCGCAGCGATTCGGAAAAGCCGACGACGCCGAACTTGGTTGCGGCATAGCCGCTGGCGCCGGGATTGGCGACGCGTCCGGCGATTGACGAGACATTGACGATGTGCCCCTTGGCGGACCTGAGATGCGGCAGCGCCGCCTTGGTGACGCCCATCAGCGCCAGCAGGTTGAGCTCGATCATGCGGCGCCAGTCGTCGAGCAACGCCTCGGCGGCCGGCGACAGAAGCATCACCCCGGCATTGTTGACGAGGATGTCGAGGCGGCTCCATTCGGCGACAACCTTGTCGACCATGGCGGTGACATCGTCGTTGCTGGTGACGTCGGCCTGGATGCGGAGCGCCGTGCCGCCGGCCTTTTCGATACGCGCGGCCAGCGCTTCGAGACGATCGGCGCGGCGTGCGGCAATCGCCACCTTGGCCCCGGCGGCTGCGAGCGCCACAGCCGTTGCCTCGCCGATGCCCGAGGAGGCGCCGGTGACGAGTGCGACCTTGCCGGCTAGTGCGGAAGAAACAGATGTCATTGTGAAGTCTCCAAGGCCCCAGCCCGAGCTTCAGATAGGCCGCGGGCCGCGAAGTGGAAGACCAGCTTGCCGGTTGCTCGGCTCTATTCGTCTGGGCCGGGCTCCGGCCAAGGCTCTTTCGCCGCCTCGGCATACCAGTGGCGCATCGCCGGCATCGAAAGCACGGCGTCGACATAGGCGCGGGTATCGGTTGCCAGCGTGCCGCCATAGGTGTCGAAGCGGGTGACAACCGGCGCGTACATGGCGTCGGCCGCGGTGAAATGGCCAAACAGAAACGGGCCGCCTTTGCCGTGCTTTTCGCGGCATTCGCGCCATAGCCCTTCGATGCGCGCCCGTTGCGCCTCACCTTCGGCGTCGAGCGGCTTGTGGCCTTTCGGCCGGCGCAAATTCATCGGCCAGCCATAGCGGACTTCGCGAAAGCCCGAATGCATCTCTGTCGCCGCCGAGCGGGCGAGCGCGCGGGCGCCGATATCGGCCGGCCACAGCTTTTTCTCGGGAAACAGCTCGGCAAGATATTCAAGGATGGCAAGGGTTTCCCAGACGATCCGGACCTCGCCATTCGGCAGCCGATGGTTCAGCACCGGCACCTGACCGGTCGGCGATATCCTGGCCAGATTGGCCGCGGTCTCGGGCGTGCGCAGGCGCACAAAACCCTCCTCGAACGGGATCTCCAGATGCTTCATCGCCAGCCATGGCCTCAGTGACCACGACGAAAAGCACTTGTTGCCGATGAAGAGCGTGAATTCAGCCATTGTCCCTCCGGCCCCTGTCTGTTCGGGCGTCCTGGTGCACCCTATCCTGTCGGCTTCGCGGCCGGAAGCTATCCCAATCGACGGGCAGAACCCGGAACCTAAGTGATCGGCAACCGTTTCCCTGGGCGAACGGTTCAGGAGATGCGCGACGGTGAACAAGGATCAGGTGGCAGGCGTTGCCAAGCAAGCCAAGGGCTCGGTCAAGCAGACCGCCGGCAAGGCCACCGGCAACAGGCGGACCGAGACCGAAGGCGACGTCGACAAGGCCACCGGCAAGATGCAGAAGGGTTACGGCGACGTGAAGGACAAGGTGAAGAAGGCGCTTTGAGCGCTGACCCTTCGCAGACCAGGAAAAAGGCGGTTCGGCCGCCTTTTTTTGCGCCCTTTCTTATCCGTCAGAAAGTCAGGCTTTTGCTGTATGCATTGGTGAAGGTAACCTCGCCATGATCTCCGGCGGCTTCGCCCAGCACCACATCCATGCTGTTTCCCGTCACCCGCGCCAACGCAAAGCCGCCCATGAAGGCGGCCTTCGGCTTGAACAAGTCGAGCCCGTCACGGTGGTAGATCATCGGCGTCGCGTGCTGGTGGCCATGGAAGATGCCGACGACGTTGTAACCCTTCAGCACAGTCAGCAGCGCCTGCCTGTCGGCTTCGCTCCACCAGTGGGGCGGACCCTTGCCGCCGTCGTCGAAGGTTTTCTCGGCGGCGTCCCATCTTTCGATCGAAAAAGTATCCCAGCCATAATGCTGGAACAGGATGACCGGGCGGCCGTCGCCGGCATAAGTCGCCAGGTCCTGCTTCAGCCATGGCAGGCTGCTGACGGCGCCATGGCCGGTATCGCCGGCGAAACGGTGCGTCTGGACAAGATGCAGGCCGCCCCAATCCCATGAATAGCAGTCGGTCTCGACGTCGTAGTCGGTCGCCGGCGCAGGCGGCTTGAAGAACACGCCGGGGCGGTGGTTGACCTCGACGTAGTCGCGCATTTCGCGGCGGTACCAGTCGACATGCGAGCGCGGGCCGTTCTGGTCGAGGTCGTGGTTGCCGAGGCCGACATAGACCGGCATGTGCACGCGGTCGGGGCCGACGCCTTGCTGGTAGCGCTGGCTGAACTGAAGCAGTTGCGTGCCCTCGCTGGGCTGGGTGATCTGGCCGCCGCCATCATCGGTGATGTCGCCGCCAACGACGAGGCCGAGCGGCGTGCCGATTTTGCCCGTCGAGCGCAGGGCGGTGGCAACGCCATCGATTTCAGCCGGCCATTGCCTGTCGCCGACGCCGTTGAGTGCGGCGACGTTGCGCAGCAAGGCAGCGTCTGTCTTGCCCTCCTGCTCGCAGTGCGGGCTCAATCCGTTCGCCATGCGGCAGGCATGGACATCAGCGATAAACAGGAAAGTGGCGTCGATCGGCGGGATGCGCTGCCCGGTCTGGCCGAAGGCCGGGCGCGAAACGGCGCCGGCCGCGGCAACGGCCGCTGCCTTCATCAGGAACCTGCGCCGGGAAACCGGCCGGGCGGAAATGCGATGCATCATGCGCTAAAATTCAGCACGACGCGGACCGGCAGTCCAGTTGCTCGCAAAGTGTGTCGACACGTTCCCCCAGGTCTGGCATTGCTTTCGGCATTCAACTTACGCGGGCAGAGGAGGACGCCATGAAAGCTACATCCATCCGCATGACAATGGCCATTCTGGCGGTGACGAGCACAGCGCAAGGCGCCGAGTGCATCGACGCCAAATCGGCCAAGGCCGGCTTTATTCTCGAAAGGGCTGGCATCCACAGCGAATTTCGTCCGGCGGCGGGCGGAATGGTTGCCGTGGCCAACAAATACCAGTCGCAATCGCCGCAGTCGCAGTACCTGTTCGGCGGGCTGATCGAAGTGTTTCGCGACAGCAGCACAGGGCAGCTGGCGATGATCCCGTTTTCCGATCTCAGGAAGGTGTTCCCGCTGAAGGCGGGTGCCAAGAGCAAGATCGTATTTGCCCGTCTCGCACCGAACAAGCCGCCGAAGGGCACCGAGACGCTGGAGATCAACATCAAGGGCAAGGAGACGTTCAGCCTGGGTGATTGCAAATACTCCGTGCTCGCGGTCAAGCAGACCATCAGGAGCGAGGCCGGCGAGATGCGGGACGAGTTTACCGCGCTTTACGCACCCGACCTGCAGGCGGTTGTGGCCAGACGCTATGACGAGGGTACCAGTGCCGAAAGCGTGGTCGGCTACGAGCTGATCAAGCCGCTGCCGAATTAAGAGCTCGGCCTCCCCGCCTCGGTCATAGTGAGCGACTGTCCTGCCGGCGTCAGAGGGCTCTGTGCAGTATCCTGTTACGTCGCCTCGTTCCTGTTTTGGACGACATAACTCCCTGCTCCAACGCCATCAGGCAGTCACGCAGCGCGCTTGCGTCCTGTGCGGTCTTGGCCATCGACATGGCGCCCGAATAGCTGGCGACGGCGAGCGCTGCGAAGCGCTGCGGATCGGTACCTAGCTCCCGGCCCGCCTGCTGGTCGGCGCTGATCTTGTCGGCGATCGCCTGACGCCAGGTAGAAAAAATGCTGGCAAGGGCAATGCGAAAATCCGGATCGGCAAGCGACAGTTCATGCGCCAGGTTGTTGAGCGGGCAGCCGCGCACGAAACCCTGCTGCTCCAGCTCCGCCGCGACGGCCGCGAACACGGAGCGCACGCCCTCGCGCGCTGAGGGAGCCATCCGCATCGGCGCGATCCAAGTCTCTTCTACGGCGGCGGCGACCCGCTCCTCGATCACTGCGAGCGCCAGCGCCTTCTTGGTTGGGAAATGGTGGTGCAGCGCGCCGCCGGTGACGCCCGCCGTCGCCATCAGGTCGCCCATGCTGGATGCATGATAGCCGCGTGCCTGAAACGCCTCCTCGGCGACATCGAGCACCTTTTTGCGCATGCCTTCGGGGTCGTTGGTGCGTTTTTGAGCCCGCGACCTTGGGCGAGCGGATATCTCTGCTGACATCTTCACACGATAGCAGATTGACAAAACAGGACAATCGGTCTGTTTTGTAAAACAGGATGACTGTCCTGTTTTGGAGCTCGCGCGATGAACCTGCCTTTGAACGCCATACCTAATCCCGATCTGCTCGCCTCGCCCGTTGTCGAACTCAGGCAATACACGCTGAAACCCGGCAGGCGCGAGACGCTGATCGGCATCTTCGATAATCACCTGATCGAGAGCCAGGAAACCGCGGGGATGACCATCATCGGCCAGTTCCGCGATCTCCACCGGCCGGATATGTTCGTCTGGCTGCGCGGCTTCGACGGTATGGAAGCGCGGAAAAACGCTCTGACCGCCTTCTATGACGGGCCGGTCTGGGCTGCCTGGCGCGACGCCGCCAACGCCACGATGATCTCATCCGACGACGTGCTGCTGCTGAAGCCGGCTTGGCCAGGCGCCGGCCTAGACCTCTCGGGATCGAAACGAGTACCCCAGTCGGACCCCGAAGAACCCAGCGCAAGCAGTGATTTGCAGGCAATTGTTGTCATCAGGATTCATTATTTGCAACCTGGCCTGGAAGCCCGTTTCGCCAATGACTTCCAGACCGCGGCCCTTCCGGTGCTCGCCGCATTTGGCGCGTCGCCGCTCGCCGCCTTCGTTACCGAACATGCCGAAAACAGCTTTCCGCGGCTGCCGGTGCGGGCCAGCGAAAACGTCTTCATCAGCATCACCGGTTTCGCCAGCGCCGATGCACATGCCCGCCACGAGGCAGCCTTGGCTGCCTCCCCGGAGTGGCAAGTGTTCGAGCAGAGCGTCCATTCACGTATGGCCAAGCCGACTGAGACTTTGCGGCTGTCGCCAACCTCACAATCGCTGCTTGGGCGGTGAGACGAGGCGAAGTTTCATACGCTGGGATAGGCAGGCGACTTGACCCGGAGTGCAGGCAGCGCTGCTCTGGGGTTCATGCCGCCGGCGGAAGGCGGCACGTGCGGGAGTGTTGGATGAGACTAGGCGGCAAACGGGCACTGGTCACCGGCGGCTCGGACGGGATCGGGCTGGCAATCGCCGAGGCTTTCTTGCGCGAAGGCGCGGACGTGCTGATCGTCGGCCGCGAAGGCAAAAAGCTCGACGCCGCCCGCAAGCAGCTCGGGGATAATGTCGGAACGCTTTCGGCCGACCTGTCGGCCAGCGCCGGGATCAATGCCGTGGTCGAGCATGCCAGGCGCGGCCCACCTGTCGATATCCTCGTCAACAATGCTGGCGTAGCGTTCCTTGTGCCGTTCGAGACCGTCAGCGAGGACCAGTTCCAGCAGTCGTTCGCGCTCAACGTCACGGCGGTATTCTTTCTCACCCAACGGCTGTTGCCGCATCTCGCGCCGGGTGCGGCCTCGGTGATCAACATCTCGTCCTATTTCGCGCACAAGATGATCCCGAAGCGGCCGTCCAGCCTCTATTCGCTGTCGAAGGGCGCGCTCAATTCGCTGGCCAAGTCGCTCGCCTTCGAGCTCGGGCCGCGCGGCATAAGAGTCAACGCCATCGCGCCCGGCACGGTCGACACAGCGATGCGGCGCAGGTCGATCGAAAACCTGCCTGAGGCCGCGCAAGCCGAGCTCAAGGCCTATGTCGAGCGCAGCTACCCGCTCGGCCGCATCGGCCGAACCAGCGACCTTGCCGGCATCGCCGCCTATCTCGCCAGCGACGAAGCGGCATGGACCAGCGGCGGAATCTTCGCCGTGGATGGAGGATACACGGCGGGGTGAGGTTGCGATCTCCCCCTCGAGGGGGAGATGGCCGGCAGGCCAGAGGGGGTCGTCTCGCGTGGAACACCAGCCTGTTCCGTCCGCTATGGGAGTTGCGTCAAGACCTACCGACCCCCTCTGTCGCCTTCGGCGACATCTCCCCCTCAAGTGGGGAGATTGCCAGCACCTTCAACCGATTTGCATTCCCGTCACCCGCAATCTCCGCTTGAAGGCATTTGTGCAACGCGATACGCCGTTTGCAAATTGCAAACCGGAGAGACTTCGTGAGCGCGCCAGAGACCAGAACCGAAACCGACACGTTCGGTCCCATCGAGGTCGCCGCCGACCGCTATTGGGGCGCGCAGGCGCAGCGTTCGCTGGCCAATTTCAAGATCGGCTGGGAGAAACAGCCGGCCTCGATCGTGCGGGCGCTGGGCATCGTCAAGCGGGCGGCAGCGGAGGCCAATATGGAGCTGAAGCGGCTCGATCCGGCGATCGGCAAGGCCGTTATCGAGGCCTCCCAGGAGGTCATCGACGGCAAGCTCAACGAGCATTTCCCGCTGGTCGTCTGGCAGACCGGTTCGGGCACGCAGTCCAACATGAACGCCAATGAGGTGATCTCCAACCGGGCAATCGAGCTTCTGGGCGGTGTCATGGGGTCGAAGAAGCCGGTGCATCCCAACGACCACGTCAATATGAGCCAGTCGTCGAACGACACCTATCCGACTGCAATGCACATCGCCTGCGCCGAGCGCATCATCCACGACCTGCTGCCGGCGCTAAGACATTTGCATGCGGCACTCGAGGCCAAGACCAAGGCTTTCGCCCACATCGTCAAGATTGGCCGCACCCATACACAGGACGCCACGCCGCTGACGCTTGGCCAGGAATTCTCGGGCTATGCGGCTCAGGTCGCCTCGTCGATCAAGCGCATCGAGATGACCCTGCCCGGCCTGCAGGAATTGGCACAGGGCGGCACCGCAGTCGGCACCGGCCTCAACGCGCCGGTCGGTTTTGCCGAAATGGTGGCGTCGCGCATCGCCGCGATCACCGGCATCGATTTCGTCACCGCGCCGAACAAGTTCGAGGCGCTGGCCGCGCATGATTCCATGGTCTTCTCGCACGGCGCCATCAATGCCTGCGCGGCGGCGCTGTTCAAGATCGCCAACGACATCCGGCTGCTCGGATCGGGCCCGCGTTCGGGCCTCGGCGAATTGTCGCTGCCGGAAAACGAACCGGGCTCGTCGATCATGCCGGGCAAGGTCAATCCGACCCAATGCGAGGCCATGACGCAGGTTTGCGTGCAGGTCTTCGGCAACAACGCGGCGATCAGCTTCGCCGGCAGCCAGGGCCATTTCGAACTCAACGTCTACAATCCGCTGATGGCCTATTGTTTCCTGCAATCGGTACAGCTGCTGGCCGACGCTTCCGTGTCGTTCACTGACAATTGCGTCGTCGGCATCGAGGCCCGCGAAGACAACATCAAGGCAGCGCTCGACCGTTCGCTGATGCTGGTGACGGCGCTGGCGCCGACGATCGGCTATGACAACGCCGCCAAGATCGCCAAGGCGGCGCACAAGAACGGCACAACGCTGCGCGAGGAAGCGCTGGCCACCGGGCTGGTCAGCGAAGCCGATTATGAGCGGCTGGTGCGGCCGGAGGACATGACGCACCCAGGGTAAGTTGATCGCGAAAACGTTACCTGGGTGAACAATCCGTAACCAATCTGGCATCTTTGGTGAACAGTCGGCCTGCGCTAACTAGACGGGTATCCCAAGCCGTTTGGCCAAACCCTTCTGGAGAGTTACGCATGTCCACCAACACTTCGTTTGCCGGTTCCGGCACCGCCTCCGGCGCCTCGGGCACGATCCTGCTCGGCCGCATCCTGCTTTCGGTCATCTTCCTGCTTTCCGGTTTCGGCAAGCTGACGGCGATTGCCGGCACCGCCGGCTATTTCGGCAGCCTCGGCCTGCCGCTGCCGATGGTGACCGCGATTGTCGTCGGCCTTATCGAACTGCTTGGCGGCCTCGCCATCCTCGTGGGCTTCCAGACCCGGATCGTCGGCTGGGTAATGGCGATCTTCACCGTCGCCACCGCGCTGGTCGCCCACACCGGCTGGGCCGATCAGATGCAGATGATCAATTTCATGAAGAACCTCGGCATTGCCGGCGGCTTCCTCGTGCTCGCCTCCTCGGGCCCAGGCGCGTATTCGATCGACGCCAAGCGCGGCTGAAGCAGCCCAGCATTTCCTGAACAAAGGGGCGCGGAATTTTCCGCGCCCCTTTTTCGTTGTCGTTTGTGCCTGTCGGTCCGCTGACCGGAATTCTGCTAGGATCGGGCTCTTGGCCACCCGGCCGACAACGGAGGTTGCCATGCCCCGCAATACGCTGCTTTTGCTTTCCCGACTGCTGTTCGCCGCACTGTTCGTGCCGTCCGGCTTCCATGCGCTTGCCGACATTGCCGGCACGACCGGCTATTTCGCCGGCCTCGGCCTGCCGCTGCCGACGCTGGCTGCCTGGGGCACCGGGCTGTTCGAACTGATCGCCGGGCTGCTCATCCTCGTCGGCTTCAAGACGCCGATCGTGGCGCTGCTGCTCGCCGCCTTTTGCGTCGCGACAGCGTTCATCGGCCACTATGGCCAGGGCGGCGGCGATCCGACGCTGACCTTCATGCATTCGCAGATGCTGATGAAGGACATCGCGATATCAGGCGGTTTTCTGGCGCTGGCGATGGCTGGCGCGGGTGCATGGTCGGCCGACGGCCGGATGGCTGCAGGGACTGGCTAAGCTGCCGCCCGGCTCGGCTCATTTGCTGTCGAGAAAGACGAACTCCGCAAGCCTGGTTATGTTTATGGGCTGAGAGAGAAAGGCGCCATGCCCCATTCGACCGACGCTGATGGTCAGGCAAACCTGTCTGCTTTCCACCGCGATCGGCAGCCATTCATATCCATATTGATCTGCGCCCTTGGGGGAGTAGCTCCGAAGATTGCTGTCAATCGCGACATACAGGTAGTTGCGCAATTGGATCAGGCTTGCCCTCTTAACGTATGGCAACAGGTCGGTTCGGCCCACGATAGGCTCAAGAAAGTTGCCGAGGGGCTGATGAACGGACACGGTTCGATCGACAGCGCCAGGACAGAGATTAACGTCCGCATAAAACGTGTTCATCGAAATCGATCTTTGAAATTTGATCATTTCGTCGCTTATTTCTAAATACAAAATAGTTTATCTTTTGCCCGCTTTTAGGTTTTATAAAACCTGTGAGCAAATTGAACGGTGTTTTTCCGTCTGCGGCTTTTGGATAACTCTTCTCAAACTCAAACGCGCCTTTTGCAGCAACGGAAACCTTGGAAACCGTCTGAGCTCTGGCCGCGTCGAAAATCAACAATGGCAGGATGGAAAGCAGCGGCAGCAGGATTTGACTGGATTTCACGATCTTCTCCCAAGCGTGGAGCTCGCAGCGAATTGCCACATGCAATTGGCGTCGTGCCTGAAACTACTTCACTGAAATACTAGGCCCGCCCTCGACCGCCAGCACCAGCCGGCGGTTGGTGACCTTTGCCACCTGTGCCAACCGGCCGGCCGGCCGCTCGCCGTAAAGATCGGCCAGCGCTGCCGGCAGCACCAGCGCCAGCACGCCATTGCCGCGGTTTTCCCATTTCAGTCGCGGCATGACGCCGGGCATTGCCGCGCTCAGCAAATAGACGACGCGCAGCAGCGCGGCCAGCACGCGGGCCCGTTCGAGATAGCGCGGTGTCGCCAGCCCGCGGATTTCCGGAGCGGCTTCATTGAACACGCCCTCGTGGCGAAACAGGCTGACAAGCGCCAGGAAGGCGCGGCCGGGATGGTCGACGCCGATGAACGAGGCGTGGGCGATGATGTTGAGCGATTGCTTGCCGCGATATTCGGGATGGGCACGCCAGCCGATATCGGCGAGCAGGCAGGCGGCGTGGCGGTAGCGCGCCTCGTCCCTGGTTTCGTCGATGCCGAAGGCAGCGAAGGCCTTGCCGGTCCACTCGACAAGCTCATGCGCGTGGTCGACCGAGCGCGAGCGCAGGCGGGCAAGCTCTTCCGCCGCCGAGATCAGCGGATCGGCCTTCTGCTCGGCCTTGTCGAGCAGCGAGTAGAGAAAGCCCTCGCGCACGCCCAGCGCCGACACGATGATCTTCGACGGCTGCATCGCCGCCATGATCTCCTGCAGCACGATGGCGCCATAGGGCAGCAGCGAGCGGCGGTTCTTGGAGATGCCCTCGATGCCTTTGACCTTGTCGATCTCGGCCTTGGCGACCTGCCGGAGGAAGTTCGCGGCGCTTTCGATGCCGATCTCGTAATGGTGCATGACGCCGAGCGGGTAGTTGGTCATTTCCATGTGCAGCCGGGCGAGGTTTCGCCAGGTGCCGCCGACCGTGTAGAACGCCCTGCCCTGCCCGCCCTTCAGCAATTTCGCCCGCGCCAGTTGCTCGCGCGTGATCCTTGCCGCCTGGGTCAGCGAGTTCTTCGCCATGTCCTGCAGGCGCAGGCCGCCCAACGGCAGCGTGATGCCGTCACCGATCGTCTCACCGTCAATGTCGATCAATTCGAGGCTGCCGCCGCCAAGATCGCCGGCGATGCCGTTGGCCGGATGGAAACCGGAAATGACGCCGAGCGCCGAATAATGGGCTTCCTCGCGGCCGCTCAGCACCTGGATCTCGGTCTTGAGCACATCCTCGGCGCGGTGGATGAAGTCGGGGCCGTTGACCGCCTCGCGGGCGGCGGCGGTCGCCAGCACATACATGCGCTGGGCGCCGGCCTGGTCGGAGAGCGCGCGGAAGCGGCGGAACTCTTCCATCGAGCGCGTCACCGCCTCGGGATCGAGTTTTCCGGTCGAAACGATGCCGCGGCCGAGGCCGGCCAGCATCTTTTCGTTGAACAGCAAGGTCGGCGAGCGCGCCAGCCCCTCATAGATGACAAGACGGATCGAGTTCGACCCGATATCGATGATGGACAGCGGTCGGCGGTCCTGGAGCCGGCCCTGGGATGCTGAAATCATCAGCCCGTCGCTGCGTTCTGTTTCTTGCGGCGCTTGAACTGCGCGATGCGCTTGGGCGCATGCGACTTCAACGCATCGCCCCGTCCGGACAGGCTCGGATTGGTCATGAAATATTCCTGCGCGTTGAACGGTTCCTCGCCCTCTTCCAGCACGACGCGCCGGGAGGTTCCGTCAGCCAATACGTCGAAACTTTGCTGGTTGTCCATGATGTTGCCGAGCATGATCTGGCCGAGCACCTGTTCGTGCACAGTTGGATTGGTGATCGGCACCATCGTCTCGACACGGCGGTCGAGATTGCGCGGCATCAAATCGGCCGAGGAGATGTAGACGATCGCCCCGTCCGAGGGCAGGCCGTGGCCGTTGCCGAAGCAATAGATGCGGCTGTGTTCGAGGAAGCGGCCGACGATCGATTTCACCCTTATGTTCTCCGACAGGCCGGGCACCTGCGGCCTCAGGCAGCAGATGCCGCGCACGACGAGATCGATCTCGACGCCGGCGCGGCTGGCATCATAGAGGGCATCGATGATGATCGGGTCGACCAAGGCGTTCATCTTCATCCAGATGCGGGCGGGCCTGCCCTCCAGCGCGTGACTGATCTCGTCCGAAATGTGCTTGAGGATGCGGTCGCGCAGCGTGAACGGCGATATGGCCAGCCGCATCTGCTCGGCCGGCTCGGCATAGCCGGTGATGAAGTTGAACAGCTGGGCGACATCGCGCGCGATCGTCGGGGCGGTGGTGAAGAAGGACAGGTCGGTGTAGATGCGCGCGGTGACCGGGTGGTAGTTGCCGGTGCCGAGATGCACGTAATTGCGCAGCCTGCCATCCTCGCGCCGCACGACCAGCGACATTTTCGAATGGGTCTTCAGTTCGAGGAAGCCGAAGACGACCTGGACGCCGGCGCGCTCGAGGTCGCGGGCCCAGCGGATGTTGGCCTCCTCGTCGAAGCGCGCCTTGAGTTCGACCAGCGCGGTCACCGACTTGCCGGCCTCGGCGGCGTCGACCAGAGCGCGCACGATCGGGCTGTCGTTGGAGGTGCGGTAGAGCGTCTGCTTGATCGCCACCACTTCCGGATCGGCCATCGCCTGGCGCAGGAACTGCACCACCACGTCGAAGGATTCGTAGGGGTGGTGGACGATGATGTCCTTCTCGCGGATGGCGGCAAAGCAATCGCCGCCATGCTCGCGGATGCGCTCGGGAAAGCGGGGATTGTAGGGGGTGAATTTCAGATCGTCGCGGGCGACGGCGACGATCTCCGAGATCTGGCTGAGCGCCAGCGGACCGGTGAGCACGCTGATCCGGCTTGCCGAGACGCCGAGCTCGCCGGCGACGAAGTCGCGCAGTTCGGGCGGCATCAGCCGGTCGAATTCGATGCGGATAACCGAACCGCGGCGGCGCCGCTTCAGCGCCGTCTCGAACAGGCGCACCAGATCCTCGGACTCTTCCTCGACCTCGATATCGCTGTCGCGGATTATACGGAACGTGCCGGAGCCCTTGACCTCATAGCCTGGGAACAGCTTGCCGATATAAAGGCCGACCGCCTCCTCGAGCGGGATGAAGCGGACATGGCGCTTGCGATCCGGCAAGCGGATGAAGCGCCTCAGCGCCACCGGCAGGCGCAAAAGCGCGCTCATTTCCTCGCCGTTCTTACGGTGGCGCAATTGCAGCGCCATCGAAAAACCGAGATTGGGAATGAACGGGAACGGATGCGCCGGGTCGATCGACAGCGGCGTCAGCACCGGAAATACCTGCTCCTGGAAATGGTCCTCCAGCCAGATCTTCTCGTCCTTGCTCAGCGCCTCGCGGGTGATGCTCTCGATGCCTTCCTTGTCGAGGAGCAGCATCAGCGCCGAAAGGCTTTTCTGCTGGTCCTCCTGCAGGCGCTCGACCTCGCGCAGCAATTGTTCAAGCTGCTGCTCGGGCGTGCGTCCGTCCGGGCTCTTCAGCACGATGCCCTCGCGGACCTGGCCGGCAAGACCGGCGACGCGGACCATGAAGAACTCGTCGAGGTTGGCGGCCGATATCGACAGGAAACGAACACGCTCGAGCAGCGGATGATTCGCGTTCAGCGACTCTTCGAGCACGCGCCGGTTGAATTGCAGCCAGGAAAACTCGCGGTTGACGAAGCGGTCGGGATTGCCGCCTTCGCGGCTCGCCGCCTCGACGGTGATGAATTCGTTCTGCACCGGCTTCAGTTCGTTCATGGTTTCCGCTCTTCCCACACCGTTCGACGACCATAGCCTTAAACCGGCTTAACTTATCCTCTGACAGGCTTTTGCGACAGTTTCATTTCATCGATCTTGCAAAGCGACGGGTTATGATCCAGATGCAATCGACAAGATCAGGAGACGACGATGGCAGGCGGTTCCATTCCCCATTTCCAGAACGATGCGGGCTATCCGGCAATCGACATCGGCGTCAAGGAATTCATGTGCACCGGCGCCAATCCGCCTTTCGACCACCCCCATGTATTTCTCGACATGGGCGACGACAATGAAAAAGTCTGCCCGTATTGTTCGACGCTCTATCGCTATTCGCCGAAGCTGAAGGCGTTGGAAACGCAGCCGCCGGGCTGCCTCTATCTCGACCAGGCCGCCTGATTCTTCCGCGACAAGCCTGATGCAGGAAACGCAGTCCCGGCAGGTGGTCATCGCCGGGGCGGGCGTCGCCGGGCTGACCGCGGCACTGGCCTTCGCCGAGCGCGGCTATCGGATAAAACTGTTCGAACAGGCGCAGCACCTCGAGGCTGCCGGCGCCGGTATCCAGCTTTCGCCCAACGCGACGCGCATCCTACGGCAGCTCGGCGTACTCGATCGGCTGCTGGCGACGGCGGTGCAGCCGGAGGCGGTCGTGCTCAAGGATGCCGCCACGCTGCGCAAGCTGGCGCGCGTACCGCTTGGCCAGGCGGCCGAAACGCGCTGGGAAGCGCCCTATCTCGTTGCCCACCGCGCGGATCTGCAGTCAGCGCTGATGCAGCGAGTTTCGGAGCAGCCCGGTATCGATCTGATCGCCGGCGCGCGGGTGACCGACATCGCAGCCGGATCGAAAGGTGTTACCGTCACTGCATCGGCTGATGGCGACACGGTCGAGGCTGGCTGTCTTTTGATCGGCGCCGATGGCGTCTGGTCGTCGGTGCGAGAAACGCTTGCCCGCAACGCAGCCGATTTCCGGAGAAGCCGGTTTTCGGGCGAGCTTGCCTGGCGCGCCACGGTGGCCGCCGACAGCCCCGCTGGACAAACCTTTGCGGCGATCGGTGCGCCCGAATGTGTTACTGCATTCCTCTATTCCGGCTTCCATATGGTCGCCTATCCGGTCAGCCGTGGCACTGCCTTCAACCTCGCTGCCTTCACAAAGGGCGAGCGCATCGCCGAGGGCTGGTCGGGGCATGCCGACCCCGCCATCCTCGCCAGCGCCATGCGCGGTACCGCGCCGGCGCTGGTCCGTCTGGCGAGCGAGGCCGCGCCATGGACGGCATGGCCGATCCACACCGTCGAGCAGCGGCGGTGGACGACGCCGGAAGGCATCGCGCTGATCGGCGATGCGGCGCATGCGATGACGCCGTTTGCCGCACAGGGCGCGGCGATGGCGATCGAGGACGCGGTAACCCTTGCCGGTTTCGTTGCCACCTCGCCTGCCGATCTCAGCAGCGCGCTTGTCGCCTGGGAACAGGCGCGGCGGCCGCGCGTCGCCCAGGTCGCCCGCCGCGGCGTCCTCAACCGCCTCGCCTGGCATGCGGCCGGGCCGGTGGCGATGGCCCGCAACCTGTTCCTGGCGATGCGCTCGCCCGAAAAACTCGCCGCCGATCTCGACTGGCTCTATGGCTGGCGGGCGTTGGACGCTCGGCGGTCCTAAGTCGCCTTGTCAATTGTAAAGCCGCATCGACAGGCCGAGCGAGGCCGGCAGCGGGTTCCACCAGCCAGTGCGCAGGCCGGCGGTGCGCAGTGCTGCCGCCGCCCAGGTGTTGCAGCCGACCAGCGCGTTGAAATGGCCATTGGCTTCGAAGAACCGATCGAAACGGGAATACGCCGCATTCTCGATCGGCATGGCCCCGTTCGGTCCCTGCCGGAAGCTTGCCGCAATGTAATCGAGCAGCGCCGTAAACCGCTCCTCGCCGATGTCGAAGCCGGCGACGTCGGGATGCGGCTCGGCGATTTCGCCTGAAATGTCGACATGCATTGCCGAGGCGTCGACCGTCAGCGCCTTCATCACCGGCACCGCCTTCAGCTCCGACCAGGTCGGCGTCTCCAGATAGAAGGCGCGGCCGCCCCAGCCGAAGACGATGTAGCGGACCTCCGCCATGTCTGCTGGAATGCCGGCATCGACCAGGAAATGGAAGCGCCGGCGCATATCGTCGTCGACCGGGATGGCGATGTCGGTGTGGATCGGATTTTTCAGCACCAGGATGCGGTGGCTTGAGCCGATCGGATCGGCAACTGCCGCCGGCCAGAGCGGGCGCGGCAGCAGTGTGCCCAATGCCACCGCAAGGACTGCTGCAACGACCCGCAGGCCAAGAAAACGGGCAAGCTTCTTCATGGGAAAGGCATAGAACAAGCAATGCTCAAGGTGAAGCCCCTCCGGAGTTGTGCCACTGACAAAGCGCTTGACGCGTATCCTCCCCCGGGAGGATATGCTGAGGCATGTCAGATCACCTCCACGCCTCGCATCCTTCCATCATAAAGCGCCTGAAGCGCGCGCAAGGCCACCTTGCGGCGGTGCTGGCGATGATCGAGGCGCATCGCCCTTGCGTTGATCTGGCGCAGCAGCTTCATGCCGTCGAAAGGGCCATCAGCAGCGCCAAGCGCGAGCTGATCAACGATCACATCGAGCATTGCCTGACGGACAGCGTCGAAACCGGCGGCAACTCGCTGGCGGAACTCAAGCAGCTGGCGAAGTATCTATGAATGCCATCGTAGCCCGCATTCTGGACTGGCTCGGGTTCGGCTCGCACGCCGCACATCATCACGGCGGTCACGGTCCGCACGGTCACAGCCATGGGGTCATCGACGCGACAATTGCCACCACCGACCGGGGCATCTGGGCAATCAAATGGTCGTTCGTGATCCTGGCCATCACCGCGGCATTGCAGATGGTCGTGGTTGCGTTGTCGGGGAGCGTGGCATTGCTGGCCGACACGATCCATAACATCGGCGATGCGACCACGGCGATCCCGCTATGGATTGCGTTCGTGCTGGCGCGGCGCAAGCCGTCGCGGATCTTCACCTATGGCTTGGGCCGGGTCGAGGATCTGGCCGGCATCATCATCGTGCTCATCATCCTGTTCAGCGCTGTAGTCGCTGCCTACCAAGCCATCGACAGGCTGATCAATCCACAAGTGGTGACACACCTGGGCTGGCTGACTGCGGCGGGCATTGTCGGCTTCCTCGGCAACGAGGCGGTTGCCGTGTTCCGTATCCGCGTCGGTCGCGAAATCAACAGCGCGGCACTGATTGCCGACGGCTACCACGCCCGCACAGATGGACTTACCAGCCTTGCCGTGATCATCGGAGCCATCGCCGTCTGGCTCGGCTTTTCCTTGGCCGATCCGATCGTCGGCCTGCTGATCACGATTGCGATCTTCGGTATCGTCTGGCAATCGGCCCGCTCGGTGCTGACCCGCATGCTGGATGGAATCGAACCCGGTGTGATGGACGAAATCCGACATGCCGCCGAGCACGTTCCGGGCGCACGCATTGTCGATGCCAAGGCGCGCTGGATCGGTCATAGATTGCACGCCGACATCGCAATTGCCGCGGACGAAACCCTGCCGCTGTCGGCGGCGAACAAGATCGCCGCAGCGCTGAAGGACGAACTATCCCAGCATATGCCGGCCCTGGCTGAGGCGAATGTGCGGTTTTCAACGGTACGTGGAGAGAACGACCATCCTCACGAGCACACGCATGACCACGGCCACATGCACTGACGCTCGCCGATTTTCTGCTAGTCTCGTCCGATGTTCCAGACGCTCGTCGAATTTCAGCGCACGATCTATCTGACGCTCGGCGAACAGATCAAGCTGCTTGCGGCCGGAGGCAATTGGCTGGCGTTCATGGCTTTCCTGCCGATGGGCGTCGTGTTCGGGGCTGCCCATGCGCTGACGCCCGGGCACAGCAAGGCCGTCCTGGCGACTTATCTTGCCGGTTCGGATGCGAAGGTATCGCGTGGTCTGCTCGTATCTATCACGCTATCGTTCACGCATGTGACGATTGCCGTTCTGATTGCGGCTCTCTCGCTGCCGCTGGTCTCAATAGCATTGGGCAGCGTCGGCCGCGCTCCGCTTCTGGAGCACATCAGTCGCGGGCTGCTCGGCCTCATTGGCGTCTGGATGCTCTGGCGCGCTTTGAGCCACAGCCATCATCACAGGCACGAGGGCGAGGCTGTCGGCGTCATGGCAGGCCTGATCCCATGTCCGCTTACGCTTTTCGCGATGACTTTCGCGATGTCCAGGGGTGTTCCGGCAGCGGGCGTCCTGTTTGCCATCACCATGATGGTCGGCGTGGCGCTGACGCTGTCCTGCGTCGCCGTGTTGTCGATCGTGTTTCGGGAACGGCTTGTACAGTTTTTCGCGCGCCAGCCACGGCTGTTCGAAAACATCTCCCGGGCCATCGAGGGCGCCGCCGGTCTCGCCCTTGCCGGCGTCGCTGTCTGGCAGATCACATCAGCTTAAGAGAAATATGGTTTCAGCCACTGCATGGTGTCCGGTCCGGTGCAGCGGATGGAACGCGCCAAGGCGACGCCAGTCATGTCACATCGATCACGACCATCAGCCCGCCGCCGCCCTTCTCCTCGACATTGTTGTTCGTGGTGTGATGCGGGATGTGGCAATGGATCAGCCATTTGCCCGGACGCTGCGCCTTCCAGATCACGTCGTAGCGCTGACCCGGCCCGACGTTGATCGTATCGGCAAGGAAACGACCCGAAGCGGGGACCGTCTCGCCGTCGCGGGCAACGACCTCGAACGGTCCGCCATGGATATGCATCGGATGGATGAAGCCGTTGTTGGTGCCGATGAACCGCACCTTGAGCGTCTCGCCGACCTTCATCGGGATCGTCTCGGTCGAGGGATAGGCCTTGCCGTTGATGGTGAAGAAATTCGGCATGCCGCCGTCCATCGGCATCGACGGGTAGGTCAGCCCTTCCCGCACCAGCCATTCCTGAAGCTGGATGACGTAATCATGGTCGGCCGCGACCTCGTCGGCAGGATTGGCGGGATCGATGATCAGCGCACCGTAGAGGCCGAGCGCCTGGGTCCGGTCCGGCTTGGCATGGGGATGATAGAAATAGGTTCCGTGCTGGGTTGCGGTGAATTCGTATGAATAGGATTGCCCGGGCTCGATCGGCGCCTGGGTGATCTCGGCCGGCCCATCCATCTGGTTAGGCAGGATCAAGCCATGCCAATGCACCGTCGTTTCCTCAGGCAGGCCGTTGGTGACGTTGATCCTGACCCGATCGCCTTGGCGAATGTGAATTCGCGGACCGGGAATCTGGCCGTTATAGGCATAGGCGTCGACCGCGACGTCCGGCAGGATCTGCCAGCGGACCACTGAAGGCCTGAGCTCGAACACCTTGATGCCGTTCTCCATCCGAAACGGCAGTTCCTGGTCGCCCCTTGCCGTCAGGCCATAAGAGGCGGCCACGAGGCGTGGATCGGTAGCGGCCATGTCACGCATTGTATCGGCCGGCGTGTCGCGATCCATGATCATGCCTTGCGGCATGATCACCCCGCCGACGTCGCGTGCCGACAGCGTCAGGTTCAGCCAGTTTGCCGGCGCGACCATGCCGATGGCGAGCGCCAGCAGGGAGACGGCACCCAGGGCAGCGACCTGCGGCGTCGTGGCATCCGTCTCCATGTGATGGCCGCCGCCTTTGCCTTTGTGGGAAGCCATATCGTGGCGCTGTCCGCGATGGCCACTGGCGTCGGCCTGCTGCATTTGCATCTGAACATGTTGCCTCGTTGCAGGCTGCTCTCGACCATCGATGCCGGCTGCCTGCGCGCGCTGTGTCATCAACCCATGTTTCAGCCCCCGGGCGACCAGCCAGACATTGGCCGGATAGGCAAGCGCAAAACCGGCGATGACGCCGATCGACATCACGCCCCAGAACAGCAGCTCCGTCGGTTCCATCGCGCGCATGTCGCGGCCCATCATCAGGAAGCTCATGACCGGTGCCATGCCGGCCATCATGAAGTTCATGGAGATGAACTCGGGCAGGAAGCTCTTGCGTACGTTTTCCCAATAGGTGCCGCCCATCATCGATTTCATGAACAGCGACTGGAAGATGAACAGGCCGAAGGCAAAGCCGGCGAGATATTCGACGATCAGGTCGATCCACATCGGCAGGCCGAGCGCCGCCGTGACGGCGGCGGCAAGAATGATGCCGGTCGCATCGCCGGCGACGCAGTGGATGGTGGAGCCGACGCCCTGCTTCCAGAGCGGCCGGGTGAACACCTCATGCTCGCCCGGCCGTGGCTCCTTGTCCGCGAGCACGTAAAGCAGCAAGCCGAGCGGACCCATATAGAGGGTGACCAGGATGAAGCCCCATTTCATCACAAACGGCTCGGGATTGATGCGATATTGGTCGAAGCCGACATAAAGCGTCGAAGCCAGCGCCAGCGCGAACCAAACGACAAGAAAATAATCGATCGGTTGGATGAGCATCAGGATGAAACCTTGACCTGCCGCCGCACGCGCCCACGCGGCTTGTTATACAACTCCCAATGGAAATGAACGCGGAAGGCGCGCTTATGATCCGCGCCGACCGTACGCTGTTCAGGCAGGCCAATTTTCGTTGTAACCGACTGATCTGATGACGCCTGCCCGCAGCTCATTTCCGGAACTGTCAGTCTTATCATTGCGGCTCTCCTCTAGTGAGGTTGTTATGGGGCTTCCCATCACAGGAAGGTCAAGGGCTTTTGAGCCAGCTCAAATCATCGCTGTCGTGCCGAAGCAGCGCTCGAAATTTGCCCCTTGACCTTCCCGTGATGGGAACCTTTATCGTGTCGCAGCTACCCAGTTGGAGCTGCAAACCCATGAACGCTGTCGCTCATAACCCAGCCGAGCCTGTTTCCGCTCCCGCGATTCAGATTGGGATCGAGGGCATGACCTCCGCCTCCTGTGTCGCCCGCTTGAAAGGCGCTGGGGACGGCGGCATGACGTGACCGAGGCTAGTGTCAACCTGGCTACGGAGCGTGCCACGTGAGTTACACCGCGTGCCGACGCGCGTGACCTTAATCTCGGAGACAACACATGGATCGACGCTGTTTTCTGGCGGCAGGCGTTGCCACGGTTCTCGCCAGCCCGCGCGCCATCGCCCAGATGAAGATGGACGAGATGCCCGGCATGGATATGGGGCACGCGGGCCACGACATGGGCGCGGCACCAAAAAGCGCGACCATGCTGCCTGAGGGCCAGGCGTTGCGCGAGTTGCCGCTGCTAGCCAATGAAGCCAATGCGCCCCGCCTGTTCAGAGCAAACCTCACGGCTGAACCCGCCATGGTTCGCTTTGCAGAAGGGCTCGACACGCCAATCCTTGGATACAATGGTATGAGCCCGGGGCCATTGATCGAGGTGACTGAAGGCGACCGTGTCGAGATTGCATTCACGAACCGAATTCCTGAAGAGACGAGCACCATCCATTGGCATGGCATGCCGGTTCCAGCTGACCAGGATGGCAATCCTATGGACCCCGTTGCGACGGGCACGGAGCGCACCTACAGCTTCGAACTGCCCGAAGGAAGCGCGGGGTCGTACTGGTATCATCCGCATCCGCACGGCAAGACGGCCGAGCAGGTCTATCGCGGACTTGCCGGCGCGTTCGTGGTCAAGCCGAAGGCGGACCCGATCCCGGCCGAGTATGGCGACACTGTGCTGGTGTTCACAGACCTTCGCCTTGCCGCCGACGGCACCATGCCGGACAACACCATGGTCGATTTGATGAACGGGCGCGTCGGCGATCACGTGCTGGTCAATGGACAGAAAAATCCCGCGCTATCCGTCCCGTTTGGAACAAAGCGGCGATTTCGGTTCTACAACGCGACTAACGCACGCTTTTTGCGGCTCTCCTTCGACGGCGCACCCATGACGATCATCGGCACCGATGGCGGTCTGCTGGAGACGCCGGTGGCAGCCAAGGATGTCCTGCTCAGCCCGGCGGAACGCCTTGAACTGATCGTCTCGTTTGAGAAGCGCGGCCCCGTCACCCTGAACACGCTCGACTACGATCGCGGCTGGATGGGCGCGGGCCGCCCCGCCGATGCAGGCCTGACATTGCTTACCGTCAATGTTTTGGACACGCCTGCAGAGACGTTTCCTCCGCTGCCGGAAAAGCTTCGACCAATTGCGCAACTTGGCACCCCTGCCGTCAGCCGGCGTTTCGTGTTCACCGAAACGACGACGATGAGCGCGACGGATATGCAGATGGGCTTCCTGATCAACGGCGCGGCGTTCGACATGGGCCGCATCGACGTGGTGTCGAAAACAGGACAGGTCGAGCTCTGGGAAATCGTCAACAAGGCCGACATGGACCATCCGTTCCATGTTCACGGGACGCAGTTCCAAGTGGTCGAGCACGAACGTGGTGGGCAGGTCTCGAAACCGGCTTATCTCGCCTGGAAGGACACGGTCAACGTGGCGCGCGGCGAAACGATGCGGCTTTTGCTGCGCCAGGATCGCCCCGGGCGGAGGATGTATCATTGCCACATCCTGGAGCACGAGCAGCTCGGCATGATGGGCGTCGTCGACGTGCAGGCCTAGCCGGTCGCTCGACGTGGCTGCACTGGCAATCTATGGCGCCCTGTTCACCAGCGCATTCCTAGCCGCAACCATCTTGCCGGTCTCATCGGAAGTTGTGCTCGCCGGCTTGATCGCCGGCGGCCGTGGCGATCCGGTGCTACTGCTTGCGGTCGCCACAATCGGCAACACGCTCGGCTCGGTGGTGAACTGGACGCTGGGGCGTGGCATCGATACGCTGCAATCTAGACGATGGTTTCCCATCACCCGTGAACGATACCAGCGGGCCAGCCGGAGCTTTCGCCGCTTTGGCGCGTGGCTGCTCCTATTCGCCTGGCTGCCGGTCGTCGGGGACGCCTTCACTGTCGCGGCAGGCGCGGCCCGCATGCATCTCGGCATATTCGTGATGCTTGTCGCATTGGGCAAGGCTGCACGATATGCGGTGATCGTCGCAGGAGGATTGTGGGTGCTAAGATAGTTCCCGATGCTCGCCATCGACCAAAGGGCAGATCCTCCCGAGCATAACTGCTCGTCGAATGCGCGCGAAGCCGGCAAGACAGAGAGCCCGGTCCGCCGCTCTTGTCCGAACCGGCGTACAGGATCAGTGCAGGATCTGCGACAGGAACAGCTTCGTGCGCTCATGGCGCGGGTTGTCGAAGAACTCGGCCGGCGTGTTCTGCTCGACGATCTGGCCCTGGTCCATGAAGATCACCCGGTTGGCGACTTTGCGCGCAAAGCCCATTTCGTGGGTGACGCAGAGCATGGTCATGCCTTCCTCGGCCAGCCCGACCATCGTCTCCAGCACTTCCTTGATCATTTCCGGATCGAGAGCCGAGGTCGGCTCATCGAACAGCATGATGCGCGGGTTCATGCACAGCGAGCGGGCGATCGCCACCCGCTGTTGCTGGCCGCCGGAAAGCTGGCCGGGATATTTGTTGGCCTGTTCCGGGATCTTGACGCGCTTGAGGAAATGCATGGCGATTTCCTCGGCCTGTTTCCGCGGCATCTTGCGCACCCAGATCGGCGCCAGCGTGCAATTTTCCAGAATGGTCAGATGCGGGAACAGGTTGAAGTGCTGGAACACCATGCCGACCTCGCGGCGCACCTCGTCGATCTTCTTCAGATCGTTGGTCAGTTCCTTGCCGTCGACTATGATCTTGCCCTTCTGGTGTTCCTCCAGCCGGTTGATGCAGCGGATCATCGTCGATTTGCCGGAGCCAGACGGGCCGCAGATGACGATGCGCTCGCCGCGCATCACCTTCAGATTGATGTCCTTCAGCACATGGAATTCGCCGTACCATTTGTGCATGGCAATGATGTCGATGGCGACATCGGTGGTGGAAATGTGCATCTTAGCGGCATTGACCTTGATCTCTTCCGCGCTGACGGCGTTTTCTATGGCCATGACAAGGTCCCCTTTTTTAGCGTTTGTGGCCGGTGTCGAGACGGCGTTCCGTGTACATTGAATAGCGCGACATGCCGAAGCAGAACAGCCAGAAGATGAAGGCCGCGAACACCAGGCCGGATCTGGCCGTCTGCGGCGTCGCCCAATTGGCGTCGGAGAAGTTCTGCTTGACGATGCCGAGGAGGTCGAACATCGAGATGACGATGACCAGGCTGGTGTCCTTGAACATGCCGATGAAGGTGTTGACGATGCCGGGAATGACCAGCTTCAGCGCCTGCGGCATGACGACCAGACCCATCTTCTGCCAATAGCTGAGGCCGAGCGAGTCGGCGCCCTCATACTGGCCTTTGGGGATCGCCTGCAGGCCGCCGCGCACCACTTCGGCCATGTAGGCGGCGGCAAACAGCGACACGCCGATCAGCGCGCGCAGGAACTTGTCGAAGCTGACGCCGGCCGGCAGAAACAGCGGCAGCATCACGCTGGCAAAGAACAGCACCGTAATCAGCGGGATGCCGCGTACCGTCTCGATGAAGACCACGCACAGCAGCTTGACGATCGGCATGTTCGAGCGCCGGCCGAGCGCCAGCACGATGCCGATCGGCAGCGACACGGCAATGCCGACGAAGGACAGGCTGAGCGTCACCAGCAGCCCACCCCAACGCGACGTCTCGACATGCGGCAGGCCGAACATGCCGCCGACCAGCAGAACGAAGGCGACGACCGGCAGCGCCAGGAAGAGAAGAATGGCGTTCAGACCTTTGCGCGGTACGCGCGGTATGAGCAAAGGCACCAGCAGTGCCACGAACAGGATGGCCACCACGATCGGCCGCCAACGCTCCTCGACAGGATAGGTGCCGAACATGAACTGGCCGAACTTGGCGTTGACGAAAGCCCAGCAGGCGCCGGTCCAGCCGTCCGACTGGATGCCGCCCTGCGCCACGGTGGCGCAGACCGTGCGGTCCGGTCCCGTCCACTGGGCGTTGATGAAAGCCCAATTGACGATCTGCGGCAGGATCATGGCAACCAGCGCGATGCCGACGATGGTCAAGATGGTGTCGCCCGTGGTGGCAATCAGGTTCTTGCGGATCCAGGCGGTGAGGCCACGCTCGCTCGACGGCGCCGGCTGCGCCAGCGTCATCTCCGTCCGCACCCAGGACATGTCGTGTTCCTGCATGGCCCTACCTCTCCACCAGCGCCATCCTGGCATTGACGACGTTCATGATCGCCGACGTGATCAGGCTGAGCGCGAGATAGACAGCCATCATGATCACCACGCCTTCGACCGCCTGCCCGGTCTGGTTCAAGACAGTGCCGGCAGTCGCCGTCAGGTCCGGATAGCCGATGGCGATGGCGAGCGAAGAGTTCTTGGTCAGGTTCAGATACTGGCTGGTCAGCGGCGGAATAACGATGCGCATCGCCTGCGGCACGACGACAAGCCTGAGGATCGATCCCGAGCGCAGCCCGAGTGCCGCGGCCGCCTCGGTCTGGCCCGTACTGACGCCCCTGATGCCGGCGCGCACGATCTCGGCGATGAAGGCGGCGGTATAACAGGACAACGCCAGATAGAGTGACAGGAACTCCGGCCTGACCTGAAAGCCACCGACCAGGTTGAAGGTCGACTGCTTTGGAAATTCGAAGCTCAGCGGAAAGCCGCTCAGCGCGTAGGCCAGCAGCGGCAGGCCGACGATCAAGGCTATGGATGTCCAGAGCACCGGGAATGGCTGACCCGTCGCCATCTGCCGCTGTCGCGCCTTGCGCGCAACGAACCAGGCCATAGCGATGCCGAGGAGCAGAGCGACCAGGATCAGCCAGGAGCCCTCGCCCCAGACAGCGCGCGGAAAATAAAAGCCGCGCTGGTTGAGAAAGGAGCCGAACGGCAAATTGATGCTCTCGCGCGGCGGCGGCAGCACGGCGAGTACGCCGGAATACCAGAAGAAGATGACCAGCAGCGGCGGGATGTTGCGGAAGACCTCGACATAGACCGTGCAGATCTTCCTGATCAGCCAGTTGCGCGACAGTCGGCCGATGCCGACGATGAAACCGATAATGGTGGCGGTGATGATGCCGACGACGGCCACAATCACGGTGTTGATGAAGCCGACCAGGATGGCTCGGAAATAAGTCGAATCCGACGAATAAGCGATGGCGCTTTCGCTGATGTCGAAACCGGCGCGGCCCTTGAGGAAGCCGAAGCCGGAGGCGATGTGCAGCCGCGTCAGATTGACGATGACGTTGTGGGTAACCCACCAGACCCCCGCCACCAGCAGGACGAGGACCAGTGCTTGAAAGAATATGCCGCGGACGCGAGGATCATTGATGAAGGAACCGCGGCTTGGCTCCTCGCGAAGAACTTCCTGCGATGCCATTCGACAGTCCCCTGGAAAGAGAGACCGGAAGGCAGACGATCTGCCTTCCGGATCCATTTTCGATCAGCGGATCGGCGGAGCGTATTGCAGACCACCCTTGGTCCACAGCGCGTTGATGCCGCGCGCGATCTTCAGCGGACTGCCCGAGCCGACATTGCGCTCGAACATCTCGCCGTAATTGCCGACGGCCTTGACGATGTTGACGACCCAGTCGTTGGAGACGCCGAGATCGGTGCCGATCTTGGTGTCGGCTTCCTGGCCGAGCACGCGCTTGATCTCGGGACTATCCGAGTTCTTCATCTCGTCGACATTGGCCTTGGTGATGCCGAGCTCCTCGGCGTCGAGCAACGCGAAATAGGTCCACTTGACGATGTGGTACCATTGGTCGTCGCCTTGGCGTACGGCCGGCCCAAGCGGTTCCTTGGAGATGATCTCGGGCAACACGACATGGTCGGCCGGCGCGCCCAGCGTCAGGCGGATGCCATAGAGGCCCGACTGGTCGGTCGTGTAGACGTCGCAGCGGCCGGCGTCATAGGCGGCGTTGACCTCTTCCAGCTTTTCGAAGACGACCGGGTTGTACTCCATCTTGTTCGACTTGAAATAGTCGGCAAGGTTGAGCTCGGTCGTGGTGCCGCTCTGCACGCAGACCGCCGCGCCCGAAAGCTGCAGCGCCGAGTTCACGCCTGGAAGCTTCTTGGCGTTGATCATGAAGCCCTGGCCGTCATAATAAGTCGTGCCGATGAAGTTCAGGCCGAGTGCGGTGTCGCGATTGATGGTCCAGGTGGTGTTGCGCGACAGGATGTCGATCTCGCCCGACTGCAGAGCGGTAAACCGCTCCTTGGCGCTGAGCGGCGTAAACTTCACCTTGGTGCCATCGCCGAACACGGCGGCCGCCACCGCGCGACAGAAGTCCGCGTCGATGCCTTGCCACTCACCCTTGTCGTCCGGCGCCGAGAAGCCGGCCAGACCGGTCGAGACGCCGCATTGGATGAAGCCCTTCGCCTTGACATCGTCAAGCGTGGCCGCCGAAGCCGCCGAAGCCGCGAACCCAAACGCGGCGGCGCCCAAAACGCCGATTGCAATGTGTTTCATGACCCACTGACCCTTTTCTGTTTTTTTCAGGCGAACCTGACTTTTTCCCGTGTGAACGCAGCTATGTATCCCGGCCCGTTATCGGAATCCCGCATCGTAACCGACGCGCTGCCTCCCATTCACGAACAACATCGAAGGCGATTATTCCTGTGAGGTCAAGGGAAATGACCAAATCCGAAAGACTTTGAAAACGAACCGCCCGAAATGCCTGAAATTGCAGATAAACGCGCTCGGAAATTGGTCAGCGCGCCAATAAAGCCGGCAAAGTCCGCCCGTGACTTGCCAAGCGCACCTGGCAGCCGCCCAGAGGATGTTCGGCGCACTGCTGAATTGGCATATTCAAGACCTTGGCCTGGCGAGTGCGGTGCGGTTGCGCGGCCAATGCCGCCGCACTATGGCTAACGACCAACCCATGGGACGAAAAGCAATGGCAAAAGACGACAGCGAGATGGGCGTCAACACGCGGCTCGCCCATTCCGGCAACAACCCGCATGACTATTTCGGCTTCGTCAATCCGCCGGTGGTGCATGCCTCGACCGTGCTCTATCCCAATGCGGCGGCGATGGCTTCACGCAGCCAGAGATACACCTACGGCACGCGCGGCACGCCGACCACCGATGCGCTGAACAGCGCGATCGATGCGCTGGAAGGTTCGGCAGGCACGGTCGCGGTACCGTCCGGCCTGGCGGCGGTGACGCTGCCGCTGCTCGCCTTCCTGTCGGCCGGCGATCATCTGCTGATCGTCGATTCCGTTTATCATCCGACCCGCAACTTCGCCGACACGATGCTGAAGCGGCTGGGCATCGAGGTCGAGTATTACGAACCGCGCATCGGCGCCGGCATCGCGGCGCTGATCAAGCCCAACACCAAGGTGGTGTTCACCGAATCGCCGGCCTCCAACACTTTCGAGGTGCAGGACATACCGGCCATCGCCAAGGCAGCGCATGCCAACGGCGCCATCGTCATGATGGACAACACCTGGGCGACGCCGCTCTACTTTCGCCCCCTCGACCATGGCGTCGACATCTCGATCCACGCGGCGACGAAATACCCGGCCGGCCATTCCGACGTGCTGCTCGGCACCGTGTCGGCCAATGCGGACTGCTGGAAGCAGCTTTGCGAGACGTTCAACACGATGGGCTGCTGCGCCGGGCCTGACGACGTCTACCAGGTGCTGCGCGGCCTGCGCACGATGGGCGTGCGGCTGGAGCATCATCAAAAGAGCGCGCTTTCCCTCGCCGGCTGGCTGGAGGGTCAGCCGGGCGTGGCGCAGGTGCTGCATCCGGGGCTGCCCAGCCATCCCGACCACGCCATATGGAAGCGCGATTTTTGCGGATCGAGCGGCATCTTCTCGATCGTTCTCGCGGGCGGCGGACAGAAGCAGCAGCACGCCTTCCTCGACGCGTTGAAGTTTTTCGGCCTCGGCTATTCCTGGGGCGGCTATGAGAGCCTTGCCGTGCCGGTATTCCTTGGCGACCGCACCATCGCCAAGGGCCCGTATGACGGGCCGCTGGTGCGCCTGCAGATCGGGCTCGAGGATGTAGGGGATTTGAAGGCCGACCTGGCGCGCGGGCTGGCGGCGGCCGCTGGGGCCTGAGCCAGCACCTTTTCAAACTGAGTCAGAAAATCGGCGTAACAGCCTGGAAAAATTGCGATCCTGAGCGATATCATGGCGACCGATCGGGCGATGATACGGCTCTACAAAATAGAGGCGGCGGTGTGGTGAAGGCGGTAGAATAGCCTCTGCCAGTCCTTGACACGGATTGAGGCTGGCCGGCGGGATCAGTCGGGAACCTTTTGTCGGCCGATGCATCCAATGTCGCGATGAGAAGCCTATCAGGAGATCGGCTATGCCTGCTGCGTTGACGGCAACGCCCGCCGCTTCGGGCGACATGCAGCTTGTCGGCCGCGCGCTGGCACGTGATGGCGATGCGTTCCGCACCATCATCAAGACGCACAACCAAAGGCTCTACCGCATCGCCCGAGGCGTCGTGCGTAACGACAGCGAGGCCGAGGACATCGTCCAGGAGGCCTATGTCAGCGCCTTTGCCCATCTCGAGGCCTTTCGCGGCGATGCCTCGCTCGCCACGTGGCTATCGCGTATCGTCATCAACGAAGCGCTCGGCCGCTTGCGCAAAAGGCGGCGAATGGTAGCGATGCCTGAAAACCCGCAAGCCGAAATCATCCGGTTTCCCCTCAACCCGAGCGACGATCCGGAGCGGACGATGGCGCAACGGCAGATCCTTGAGCTTGTCGAACGGGCAACCGACAGTCTTCCCGATGTCTACCGGATGGTGTTCGTGGCGCGCGTCATCGAGGGATTGAGCATCGAGGAAACCGCCGAACTGCTTGGCGTGCGACCAGAAACCATCAAGACCCGGCTGCACCGCGCCCGCGCGCTGGTGCGCAAGGCGCTGGACGACCAGATCGGCCCGGTGCTGCTCGACGCCTTTCCCTTCGCGGGCTGGCGCTGCGAACGGCTGACCAATGCCGTGATGCAGCGGCTTGGTCTTTCCGGATAGGCCGCGCCGATTTTCGCGGGAACGTTTGGCGGCGACCTGCATCCAATGAGCATCACTGAAAACGAAGCCCGATGCGGTTCCGCGTCGGGGCGAAGGAGAGCATCATGTTTATTCGATCGACCACGGCACTGGCCGCAGTTTTCCTGCTTAGCGCAGCGCCCTTGTCGCAAGCTGCCGACAAACCGACCGATCCGCAGATCGCACATATCGCCTACACAGCGGGCGTGCTTGACGTCGAGGCGGCCAAGCAGGCGCTGAAGAAATCGAAGAACAAGGAGGTCGTGGATTTCGCCAAGGACATGGTGCGAGATCACGAGGCGGTCAACAAACAGGCTCTCGACCTGGTCAAGAAGCTCAAGGTCACGCCTGAGGACAATCCGACCAGCAAGGCGCTGACCAAGGCGGCGGCCGAGGAACGTGCCAAGCTTGCCAAGCTCAAGGGCGCGGCGTTCGACAAGGCCTATGTCGCCAGCGAAGTTGCCTACCACAAGCAGGTCAATGGCGCGCTCGAAACACTGCTGATTCCGTCGGCCAGCAATGCCGAGCTGAAAAGCCTGCTGGAAACCGGCCTGAAAATATTCCAGGGCCACGAACAGCACGCCGAACACGTCGCCGGCATGCTGAAGTGAGGATTGGGCCGATGATGTCGAGGCGGCATCTGTGGGTTGCGCTGGCACTGGCCATGGGTGCCGCGCCGGCCAAGGCCGACACCATTGAGGTGACGATCGAGAAGCTTGTGTTTTCGCCGGCAAAGATCGAGGCGAAGGTCGGCGACACGATCAGGTGGGTGAACAAGGACGTGTTCGCCCACACGGCAACCGTCAACGGCGGTTGGGAAGTGACGATCCCGCCGAAGAAGGCAGCGAGCCTGACGGTGAAGAAGGCGGAATCGGTCGGTTATTTCTGCCGCTTCCATCCGAACATGAAAGGCCATCTCACGGTGACGTCGCCCTGACTGGCTACTGCATGTCGCGCAAAAGTGTGCAGCGGTTTTGCGTTAACGACATGCATAAAACAAGAGCCTAAAGCGCGCCGCATGAGGCCGTCGAATGCGACGCGCTTTAGGCCGCCAGCCATGCCGTCCCTACAAGAAGCGTGACCAGCGTCAACGGAAGGCCGACCTTGAAGAAGGCGATGAAGCCCAGCGGTTTGCCGGAGACCCGCGCGTGCTCGGCAACGATCAGATTGGCGACCGAGCCGAGCAGCGTGAAATTGCCGGCGAGCGTCGAGCTCATGGCGACGACTAGCCAGGCCCGCTCGGGATCTTCCAGTCCGGGCACGAACGGCTTCAGCGCCAGCACGGCCGGGACATTGCTCATGATGTTGGACAGCACTGCGGTGAAGCCAGACAGCCGCCAGACATCGTTCAGCCCGAGGTCTTTTGCCGAAGCGATAATGTCGGGCGTCAGCAATGTCTTCTCCGCCCCGGCGACGACGATGAACAGCCCGGCGAACATGAACAGCAGCGGCCCATCGATCTCGCGATAGATGCGCTCAGGTTTGATGGCGCGGGTCAAAAGAAGAATGGCGCCGCCGATCAGCGCTGCCTTGGCGACTGGAACGCCGGCGAAGAAGGCGATCGCCAAACCGACACAGACGACCACCGCCTTCACCACCTGCCCCGGCAGCATGCGGCCGCGATAGACTTCGGGGCTGAGCTCGGCCTTGCGCGAAAATTCGGCGCGGTAGACGATGCGGATGATGACGATGACGGCGACGAGGCCGAACGCCGCGACCGGCGCCAGCGCCGCCGAGAAGGCCGGATAGGAAATCCCCGACAGCGCGCCGATGACCATGTTCTGCGGATTGCCGGTGATGGTGGCGACGCTGCCGCAATTCGAGGCCGTGGCGGTGGCGATCAGATAGGGAACCGGGTTGCGGTTGATGACGCGGGTGACATGGACGACGATCGGCGCCATGACCAGGCAGATGGCGTCGTTGACCAGGAACGCCGACAGGACGCCGGTCAACAGCGTCACCATCACCAGCAGCATGAACGGCGCATGCGCATGCTCGATGGCGAACCCGCCGAGCGCGCGAAAGGCGCCCGACACTTTCAGATGCGCCACGACGATCATCATGCCGAGCAGAAGCGTGATGGTGTCGAAGCTGATGGCGCGGTAGGCGTCCTCCATGTCGAGCGCGCCGATGGCGATCATCGCCGCACCGCCGAGCAGCGCGATCCCTGCCCGGTCGAGGCGCAGCCCGGGTATCCTGCCGATTGCGACGCCGGCATAGGTCAGGACAAGGATCAGCAGTGCCGCCGCGCCCATCGCTGTCATGTGTTGGAGATCCTGTGCGACTGGCGAGTGAAACTGTCCGGAATGGACCCTGAAAATATTGGCGATCCCGACAGGATTCGAACCTGTGACCATCGGCTTAGAAGGCCGGTGCTCTATCCAGCTGAGCTACGGGACCGCTGGCCGGCCGCACGACCGGCTGATTTGTTCTTGGCGCCGGCACGGGCCGGCATGGCCGTCAATGCGTCCAGGGCGTCCTGCGGTCATAGCGGAAATTCTCCGCATAGGAAATCTGGCGGCGCTTGATTTCCTTCGGCTCCTCGACGCGAAAAGCGAGCCCTTCCTTCTCGGCATAGGCCACCGCCTCTTCCCTGGTGTCGAAGGTCAGCCTGATCTGGCTTCGCATGTCGCCGGACGTGGTGTAGCCCATCAGCGGATCGATCTTCTTGCGCTGCTCCGGATCGAATTCCAGCACCCAATAGCCGGTCTTGGCCTTGCCGGACTGCATCGCGGTTTTGGCTGGGCTGAAAATGCGGGCTGACATGACCACCTCATTGCTGGTTGCAAGCACACGACCCCGAGACCACATTACTGTTCTCTGGCCATGCACTAGCCCGTCATTACTGCGCAATGCCGCCGGCAGCAAGGCCGATGGCTTTTTACGCTTGCTTTGGCGGGCTGAAATCACTAGGCAACAGACCGTTCGGAGTGTAGCGCAGCCTGGTAGCGCATCTGGTTTGGGACCAGAGGGTCGGGAGTTCGAATCTCTCCACTCCGACCATTCATCAAGCAAATCTCGTCGGCAGGGCAAGCGGATCACGCTCGAGTGTGTCTCCCGTCGCCGGTCATGTTTAAGCGACGGACGGACAGCACGGGCCCGCGCTGCCCGTCCGACATGTAAGCCGTCAGCCCTGGATGAAGGCCAGCAGATCCGGATTGATGATCTCCGGATGCGTGGTGCACATGCCGTGCGGCAGGCCCTTGTAGACCTTGAGCGTGCCGTGCTTCACCAGCTTGGCCGCAAGCAGCGCGGAATCGGCGATCGGCACGATCTGGTCGTCGTCCCCGTGCATGATCAGGACGGGAACCTCGATCTTCTTGAGATCGTCGGTGAAATCGGTCTCCGAGAACGCCTTGATGCAGTCGTAATGGGCCTTGGCTCCGCCCATCATGCCCTGGCGCCACCAATTGTCGACGGCGCCTTGCGAGACCTTGGCGCCCTCGCGGTTGAAGCCATAAAACGGGCCGGCCGGCACATCCCTGTAGAACTGGGCGCGGTTGGCGACCAGGGCGGCACGAAAACCGTCGAAGACTTCGATCGGCAAGCCGCCGGGATTGCTGTCGGTCTTGACCATGATCGGCGGCACGGCGCCGATCAGCACTGCCTTGGCAACACGGCCGCCGCCGCCATAAAGCGCGACGTAACGCGCCACCTCGCCGCCACCGGTCGAGTGGCCGATGTGGATCGCATCCCTGAGATCGAGATGCGCCGCCAGCGCCGCAACGTCGGCGGCGTAGGTGTCCATCTCATTGCCAGTCGCGGTCTGCGACGAGCGGCCGTGGCCGCGGCGGTCATGTGCGATGACGCGGTAGCCCTTTTCGAGGAAGAACAGCATCTGGTTGTCCCAATCGTCGCCGCTGAGCGGCCAGCCGTGATGGAAAACGATCGGCTGGCCCTTGCCCCAATCCTTGTAGAAAATCTCGGTGCCGTCATGGGTGGTGAATGTGCTCATCGTTCTACTCCTTGATGGAAAAGTCGGGGGGTAACAGGGAAGCTTTTAGCCCCCTTCATGGAGTGCGCCCCTCGGACCGGACAGGGTCAAGCCGCAGTTTTGACCATCTGCCGGGCGTGTTGGTCCTCGAACTGTTGCGGGCT
>NZ_JAMYQW010000048.1:0-36784 GCF_040321085.1 Mesorhizobium sp. M0522 | reverse complement strand
CCGGCGGCGCCCATCCTGTAGTACGTTTTTGTCCGTCCCCGCCTCGCGGCCTACCCGCGCCCCAGCCACCCGGCCGGCGTCCGGCGCCCGAAGCGCTTGGAGCGGCCGGTTACGCTGACGCGCTTCGGCGCCGGCGCCGACGGACTGGTGCAGGCGACGCCGACCGAACCTGCGCCGACCATCATCTTTCCGCCCGACGGCGCTCGCGTCGATCTCGACGCCTCCTCGGCCGCCGCCTCGCCGCTGGTGCTCAAGCTGCAAGGCGGCCGCGCACCGTTCCGCTGGCTGGCCAATGGCAAGCCGCTGGTCGGCATCGACCGGCGGCGCACCGCGACCTGGCAGCCTGATGGCGCCGGCTATTCGACCCTGACCGTGATAGACGCGGCGGGACGCGCCGCCAGCGTGAAGATTTTTGTCGAGTGAAAGTTTCCCTTGAATAAAATGCGGCAGGTGATTCAGGGGATTGGGTTTCACGCCTTGCTTTTGGCCGCCGGTAGTTCCCCCGCTTTCACCGCTGAGCTCCCCGCCAGCTTTGTTCGGCTGGCCGACATCGATCCCAATATCCGGCAGGATATCCGCTATGCCGGCCTCGAAAATTTCCTGCATCGCAAGGTAAGCGGCTACGATGCGCCGGTATGCGTCCTCACCAGGCAAGCGGCGCAAGCGCTTTCGGCAGTGCAGAAAGCGATTGCCGCCGAAGGACTGACGCTGGTCGTGTTCGACTGCTATCGCCCTGCGCGGGCTGTCTCCGACATGGGTGACTGGACAAAAACGAGTGGACCACCGGACCCGCAATGGTACCCAAAGGTCAAGCGCAAGGATCTCATCCCCAAGGGCTATATCGGCGAACTGTCCACCCATTCGCGCGGATCGACGGTCGATGTCGCGATCGCGCGAGCCGACCGCAAGAGCGCTCCGAAACCGGCCTGCGGCGCGACCGATGCCGACACGCTCGATTTCGGCACGGGTTTCGACTGTTTCGATCCAGCGAGCGAAACGGCTCACCGACCGATAGCCAGTGAAGCGGCGGCTAACCGCAAAAGGCTTGTCGAGGCGATGCGTGCCCGCGGCTTCAAGAATTACGCCCGCGAATGGTGGCACTTCACGCTGGAGAACGAGCCGTTTCCAAAAGAGCGCTTCAACTTTCCCGTTACCGCCGAATAGCCGGCCGAAACCTTCGGGCGCGACGCAGCCATTGCCGAAGAGCTAGCCGTCTCTAGATAATTGCGTCGGGAGCGCGATCATGGTCCATGCGGGAAAATAGTTTCTCGCATCGCCGAAACTAGGCGAAAAATTGCTTCAATAGGCCAAAAAAGGCAACATTGAATGCATCTAAATTCTATCAATTCGGTAGATTTGGCGCGAGTTCAACGGAGGCGGAAATGACCAAACCTCATTTCAGGAAACTGCTCGGCGCACTGGTCGCCACGTCTGTCCAGTTCGGCACGCTCGGTTTCGCGTTTGCCGACACCACCATTCTCAACGTGTCCTATGATCCGACGCGTGAGCTCTACAAGCAATTCGACGAGGCCTTCACCGCCCACTGGAAGGCCGAGACAGGCGAGACGGTCACCGTCCAGCAGTCGCATGGCGGGTCGGGCGCGCAGGCTCGCGCCGTGATCGACGGCCTCGACGCCGACGTGGTGACGCTGGCGCTCGAAGGCGATATCAACGCCATTGTCTCGAAAGCGAAGAGGATCAATCCCGACTGGCGGACGAAATTCGAAAACAATTCGGCGCCCTACACCTCGACCATCATCTTTCTCGTCCGCAAGGGAAACCCCAAGGGCATCCATGACTGGGGCGATCTGGTCAAGGACGACGTCCAGGTGATCACGCCGAATCCCAAGACCTCCGGTGGTGCGCGCTGGAACTATCTCGCCGCCTGGGCCTACGCCAGCGCCAAGGATGGCGGCGACGAGGCCAAGACCAAGGAATTCGTCGGCAATCTCTATGCGCATGTCCCGGTTCTCGACACCGGTGCGCGCGGCGCAACCGTGACCTTCGCGCAAAAAGGGCTGGGCGACGTGCTGCTCGCCTGGGAAAACGAGGCCTATCTGGCGCTCGACGAGTTCGGCGCCGACAATTTCGACATCGTCTACCCGCCGACCTCGATCCTGGCCGAGCCGCCGGTCGCCGTGGTCGACGCTAATGTCGACGCCAAAGGCACGCGGAAAGTTGCCGAAGCTTATCTGAGCTATCTCTATTCCAAGGAAGGCCAGACGCTCATCGCCAAAAACCATTATCGCCCTTCGAAGCCCGAGTTGGTGCCGGCGGAGGACTTGGCCAAGCTGCCTGAGATCAAGCTGATCACCATCGACGACCCGCTTTTTGGCGGCTGGAAGAAGGCACAGCCTTATCATTTCGGCGATGGTGGTATATTCGACCAGATCTACAAACCGGCCCAGTAGCATTTAGATCAGGACGACATGACCACAGCACCCGCCAAGGCGGGGTGGCGATTCAGGCAGCCGAGCGTCATTCCGGGTTTCGGATTGACGCTCGGCTTCTCGCTTGCCTACCTCACCCTCATCATCCTCATTCCCCTGTCCGGGCTGATCTGGCGCTCGGCGGCGCTCGGCTGGACCGACTTCTGGGCGATCGTCACCGACCGCCGCACCATCAACGCGCTTGAAATCAGCTTCGGCACCGCCTTCATTGCCGCCGCCGTCAACGTCGTCTTCGGCACGATCGTCGCGTGGGTGCTGGTGCGCTACAGCTTTCCAGGCCGCCGCATCGCCGATGCCATGGTCGACCTGCCCTTCGCGCTGCCGACGGCGGTTGCCGGCATCGCGCTGACCACGCTTTACGCACCGAATGGCTGGATCGGAAGCCTGCTGACGCCGCTCGGCATCAAGGTCGCGTATACGCCGCTCGGCATCGTCATCGCGCTGGTCTTCATCGGTCTGCCCTTCGTCGTGCGCACCGTGCAGCCGATCATGGAGGAGATCGACAAGGAGGTAGAAGAAGTGGCCGCCACGCTCGGCGCCAATCGCTTCCAGATCATCAGCCGCGTTCTACTACCCGGACTGGCGCCTGCCATCGTCACCGGTTTCGCGCTGGCCTTCGCGCGCGGCGTCGGCGAGTACGGTTCCGTCATCTTTATCGCCGGCAACCTGCCGTTCAAATCCGAGATCGCGCCGCTTCTGATCGTCATCCGGCTGGAGGAATATAATTACGCCGCGGCGACCGCGATAGCGGCGATCATGCTGGCGCTGTCCTTCGTCATGCTGCTGGTCATCAACCTGGTGCAGACCTGGAGCCGCAAGCGCTATGGCTGACCCGGAGATCAAATCCTACGCGCCGCACCATGAAAGCCAGTCGCCGGCGGTGACCGAGAGCCGCACGGCGAGAACCGTGCTGATGATCGTGACCTTTGCCTTCCTCGGCATTTTCCTGCTCCTGCCGCTGATCATCGTCTTCAAGGAAGCTTTCGCCAAAGGTATCGAGGCCTACACACAGGCGCTGAGCGAACCGGACACGCGCTCGGCGATCCGCCTGACGCTTCTGGTCGCGGCGATCTCGGTGCCGCTCAATGTGACTTTCGGCATCTCCGCCGCATGGGCGATCGCCAAGTTCGAGTTCAAGGGCAAGGCGTTCCTGACCACACTCATCGACCTGCCCTTTTCGGTCTCGCCGGTCATTTCCGGCCTGGTCTATGTACTTCTGTTCGGCGCGCAAGGCCTGCTCGGCGCCTGGCTCAAGGCGCATGGCATCGTCATCCTGTTTGCCGTGCCGGGCATCGTGCTGGCCACCGTCTTCGTCACCTTCCCCTTCGTCGCCCGCGAATTGATCCCGCTGATGCAGGAACAGGGCAATGGCGACGAGGAGGCTGCCCTGTCGCTCGGGGCCAATGGCTGGCAGGCGTTCTGGTACGTGACGTTGCCCAACGTCAAATGGGGATTGCTCTACGGCGTGCTGTTGTGCAATGCCCGCGCGATGGGTGAGTTCGGCGCCGTCTCGGTCGTGTCGGGCCACATACGCGGGCTGACCAACACCATGCCGCTGCATGTCGAAATCCTTTATAACGAGTACAATGCCGCCGCCGCCTTTGCCGTCGCTTCGCTGCTTGCCGGCCTGGCGCTCGTCACGCTGGTCTTGAAGACACTTCTCGAGATGCGCTACGGCGCCGAGATCGCCGCGACGCGCGGACACTGACAAATGCATGTCGCCCAAAAGTGTGTAGCGGTTTTTGGACAACGACATGCATAAAACAAAGATTTAATGTCGCCCAAAAGTGGGAACCGGTTTTGGGATAACGGCATGCATCAACTACAAAAGGGATTTGCATGGAAGTTCGCGTTGCCAACGTGCGCAAGGAGTTTGAGCGGTTTCCGGCCCTCCGCGACGTTTCGCTCGACATCAAGTCGGGAGAACTGATCGCCCTGCTGGGACCTTCCGGTTCCGGCAAGACGACGCTGCTCAGGCTGATTGCCGGCTTGGAGCGGCCGACCCGCGGAAAGATCTTCTTCGGCGAAGAGGATGCGTCCCAAAAGTCGATTCAGGAGCGCAATGTCGGCTTCGTCTTCCAGCACTACGCGCTGTTTCGCCATATGACGGTCGCCGACAATATCGGCTTCGGACTCAAGGTCCGGCACGGGCCGTCACGCCCGTCGGCGAAGGAAATCCGCCGCCGCGCCTCGGAACTCCTCAACCTCGTTCAGCTTTCCGGTCTGGAAAAACGCTATCCGGCACAGCTTTCGGGCGGCCAGCGCCAGCGCGTGGCGCTGGCCCGCGCCATGGCGATCGAACCGGCCGTGCTTTTGCTCGACGAGCCGTTCGGCGCGCTCGATGCGCAGGTGCGCCGCGAACTGCGCCGCTGGCTGCGCGACATCCACGACGCCACCGGCCACACCACGGTCTTCGTCACCCATGACCAGGAAGAGGCGCTGGAGCTTGCCGACCGCGTCGTAGTGATGAGCCAGGGCCGCATCGAGCAGGTCGGCACCGCCGACGAAATCTACGACACTCCGAACTCGCCCTTCGTCTACGGCTTCATCGGCGAATCGAGTTCGCTTCCGGTCAAGGTCGAGGACGGCCAGGTCTGGATCGCCGACCGGCCGATCGGGCTTTCCGCGCCGCACGCACCGCAAGGCGAAGCGACGCTGTTCTTTCGCCCGCACGACGTCGATCTGGTGGAAGAATGCAACGGCTGCATCGCCGGCACGGTCGCCGCCAGCCGCCGCGTCGCCGGCACCAGGCGGGTCGAGCTCGAAATCGGCGGCGAACGTCAGCGGGTCGAGATCGAATTGCCCGTCGATCATCCGGCGGCGCAGAAAAGTCGCGTGGCTTTTAGGCCGCGGCGCTGGAAGCTTTTTCCGGCTGCTTGATCCTCTATCAGGCGCTACACCAGCCAGTTCTCGACCTTCAGGCCTTTGATCCGGTTGAACTCCCCGGTGTTGGCGGTCACCAGGGTAGTTCCAAGCGCACGGGCGTGGGCAGCAATAAAAAGGTCATTTTGGCCGATGGTCTGGCCCCTGCCTTCCAGTTCTGCGCGAATCGCGCCGTACTCGGCATCCACCGGCACATCGAGCGGCAAGACGGGAATCTCAGCCAGCAATTCCTCGACCTTCTTGTGCAACTTGGCTGATCTTTTCTTGACGCAGCCATATCGCAGTTCCGACGCGACCACGATGCTGGTACACACGGCGGCGTCTCCCACGCGCAGCACGGCGCTTGCGGCTTTCCCGGCCGGATTTCGGATCATGTCGCTGACAATGTTCGTGTCCAGCATGAACCGCATCAAAAAAATTCCTCGGATTTGACAGGCATATCCTCGACTTCGGGAAAGTCTTCCTCGGCACCGGGCGGCGGCTCTTTCGCCCATTGCGCGAGCAGTGCGGTGAGGCCAGGTTTGCGGACCGGCTCGATGATCAGGCGGTCGCCTTCACGGCTGATCAAGACCTTTTCGCCGGGAAGTTCGAACTCGACAGGAATGCGCACCGCCTGGCTGCGATTGTTACGAAACAGCTTCGCCTCCTTCGGCGGGGTTGTTGAATGGCGGTGTTGAGACATGACAACAGCTCCTTGTATATACTATTTGTATATGCCAGACAGGGCGGCGATGCAATCGCCTTGCACCGCGTTGGCCGGCCGGGAACCATCGTGCACGCCGACGGCATCGGCGCCGCTGCCAAGCTGTCCTGAGACTCTGCTTGAAAGAAAAGACTAGAAATCGCCCACAGCGGGAATATTTCTTCTATCGACAACGTGGAGCGGCCGCTCTGCGTGCCTCGTCGCGCACGATGCCTTGCCGCTATGGTCCGGCATTAAGCTCATGGCATTGGAGCCTGTTTTGATGAAGCGATTTTTGCTTGGCGTCGCCACGTTGGCCGGCTTGTTCCTCGCATCCTCCCAAGCCTGGTCGGCCGACAGATTGCTCAATGCTTCCTATGATGTCGGCCGCGAACTGTTTGCGCAGGTCAACAAGGCGTTCGTCGCCGGCCACCCCGGCGTCACCATCGATCAGTCGCATGCCGGAACCTCGGCACAAGCACGCGCCATCGCCGAAGGCCTCGGCGCCGACGTGGTCACGTTCAACCAGGTCATCGACATCGACTTCCTGGTCAAAAAGGGCCTCATCTCCGCCGACTGGCAGAAGGACTTTCCGGACAACGCCTCGCCTTTCTATTCGCTGCCGTCCTTCCTGGTGCGCGCCGGCAATCCGAAGCACATCAAGGATTGGAGCGATCTCGTGCGCGACGACGTGCAGGTGATCTTCCCCAATCCGAAAACCTCGGGCAATGCGCGCTACACCTATCTTGCGGCCACCGCCTACGCCAAGGAAGCCTTCAAGGACGACGACGCCAAGGTGAAGGAGTTCGTCACCAAGCTGTTCAACAACGTGCCGGTGTTCGACAGCGGCGGGCGCGCCGCGACCACCACTTTCGTGCAGCGCGAAATCGGCGACGTACTCATCACCTTCGAGTCGGAAACGCGCGGCGTCCGCAAGGAGTATGGCGAGGACAAGTTCGAGCAGGTAACGCCTTCGGTCAGCCTGTTGGCGGAATTTCCGGTGGCGATCGTCGACACCGTTGCAGACGAGCATGGCACGCGCGATCTCGCCAAGACCTATCTCGACTTCCTCTATACGCCGGAGGGCCAGGACATCGCCGCCCGCAACGGCCTGCGGGCCCGGGACGCGGCGGTCGCCGCCAAATATAAGGCTGAGTTTCCCGATGTCCGCCTGCTGACGGTGGAGGACGTCTTCGGCGGCTGGGCCAAGGTCCAGGCCGAGCACTTTGCAGCGGGCGGTCTGCTCGACCAGACTTATGGTAGCCGCTGAGGCGATCTTCCAACTTTGACAGAAGCCGGCTTTGCCGGCTTCTTTGCTTTCGCGCCGCGAAAGGTGATTTCTGGCACTTTCCGGGCGCATTCCGTCCAAAACGTTACAAAGAATCAACGCGTTTGTGCCTACCGTGAGAACGGACGGCTTGTTTTCGCGAACGGCTTCGCGTGATCAAACCGTCATGATTTGCACACAAACAGCCGCCAGACGCGGGTGGTTGGGGCTTCATGGGTTGACTCGGGGCATGCTTACCAAAAAAGGCAAATACGGCCTCAAGGCCCTCGTGCATCTGTCGGGCCTGCCGGTCGGCCAGCTCGCATTCGTCAACGACATTGCGGTCGCCAATAACATCCCCAAGAAATTCCTGGATGCCATCCTGGGCGAGTTGCGTAACGCCGGCTTCGTCCAGAGCCGCAAGGGCAAGGAAGGCGGTTACCGCCTTGCCCGGCCGGCTTCCGAGATCAAGATCGGCCATGTCGTGCGTGTCCTCGACGGGCCGCTGGCGCCGATCCCCTGCGCCAGCCGCACGCAATACCAGCGCTGCGAGGATTGCGACGAGGCGACCTGCCAGGTTCGGCACATGATGCTGGAGGTCCGGCAGGCGATCGCCGAGGTGCTGGACAACCGCAGCCTCGCGGCCATGCGCGACGCCGACAATGACGATTTCCCAGTCGAACTGACGTCGCAAATCTAGCGCGCGAGCAGGCACAAGGCAGTCGCAACGGTGTCGGCGACCGGACGCGTGCCATCCAAGGTTATCGCCGCCTCGTCCGCCGCTGGCGCCTCGAGCGTGGCGAACTGGCTGTCGACCAGGCTTGCCGGCATGAAATGACCCTTGCGATTGCCGACGCGCTGTTTTGCTGTTGCCGGGTCGATCTCCAGGTAAACGAAAACGATATCCGGGCAAAAGCCGCGCAGGCGATCGCGGTAGCTGCGCTTCAGCGCCGAGCAGGCGGCGACCACACCTTGCCCGCTTGCGACCGACGCGGCCATCCGCTGGCCGATCGCGTCGAGCCAGCCCTCGCGCAGCGCGTCGGTAAGCGGCTGCCCGCTCGCCATGCGCGCGACGTTTTCGGGCGGATGCAGCCTGTCGCCTTCGATAAAGACGGCGCCCAATGCCGCTGCAAGCGCTTCGCCGACGACCGACTTGCCGCAGCCGGCGACGCCCATCACCACGATGGCGGGTGTCGTTCGAACAGTGCTCGCCGGCTTATATGCCACGTCTTTACCGGTCATGCAGGTCAGCGGCTTGCCGGCGCGCGGCCATAGAGCAGCAGCATGGCTACGATGACGACGCCGTAGATGATCTGCCGTCCCGCCTCCGGCATCTGCATGACAGAGAGAATGGACTGCAAGAGGGTGATCAGGATTACCCCGGCGACGGTGCCGAGATAGGAGCCGCGCCCGCCGAGGATCGAGGTGCCGCCGAGCACCACCGCGGCGATCGACGGCAGCAGATAGGCATCGCCCATCGACTGCGCCGCCTTGGAGGCATAGCCGGCCAAAAGCACGCCACCGAAGGCCGAGAGCCCGCCCGAAACCGCAAAGGCGATCATCACCACGCGCCTTGTATCGATGCCGGAAAGATAGGCGGCACGCTCGCGATTGCCGATGCCGTAGACGGTGCGGCCGAAGCCGGTGCGGGTCAGCACGAACACCATTGCGGCGCCGATCAGCGCCCAGATGAGGACGGCGTTGGGCACGGCAGGAACGGCAAAGCCGGTCGCCAGATAGCGCATCGCACCGGTCGCCGAATCCTGCGGCGAGAAACCGCCCGTGTAGACCACCATCAGCCCCTGCGCGACGGCGTTGGTGGCAAGCGTGATGATCATCGAGGGAATGCGCAGATAGGCGACGCCGATGCCGTTGACGATGCCGATCAGAACACCGCAGAAGATGCCGAACGGAATGGCAAGCGCCACGCCGACGGTACCGTATGCGGCCGCGGCGCAGGCCATCATGGCGCCGGCCGCCACCGACCAGGGCACCGACAGGTCGATCTGGCCGAGCAGGATGACCAGCATCATGCCGGTCGCGATGACGCCGAGAAACGACGCCACCTTGAGCTGCTGCAAAAGGTATTCAGGCGACAGGAAGCTGCGCGAATAGAGGCTGCCGAGGAACAGCAGCAGCACGATGCAGGCGAACGCCGTCAGCACCGCCGGGTCGGCGCGGCGGAGGAATTTCGGCATGCGGCCGGCGAGACCACTCACAGTCGTTTCGCTCACAGGAACCACTCCAGCCGGTTGCGGACCCGAAACAGGGCGAACGCGCCGAGGCTGACCGCGATCAGCAGAATGACGCCCTGGAACAGGGGCTGCCAGAGCGGATCGAAATCGAAGACGAACAGCAGGTCGCCGATGGTGCGGAAGGCAAGCGCGCCGAAGATCGCGCCGATGGCGCTGCCCTTGCCGCCGAACAGCGACACGCCGCCAAGCACGACCGCGGCGATCGAAAACAGCGTATAGGCGTTGCCGCTGGCATAGGCCGCATCACCGGTATAGGTGAAGAACGTCAGGAACAGCCCGCCGATCGCGGCAAGCAGACCGGCAAGCGCATAGGCGGCGAACTTTCCACGCCGGATCGGCACGCCGGACATGTAGGCCGCCATCTCCGAGGAGCCGGCTGCATAAGCGGCGCGGCCTAGCACCGACCGGCTGAACGGCACCCAGACCACGAGCACGACCGCCAGCAGCGTCACCAGACTCGCCGGCACAAAACCAAACAGGCGTCCGGTCAGCGCATCGGCGAGCCCTTCATTGACCGAGCCGCCCGGAAACGGCCGAAGCAGCAGCGCGATGCCGAAATAGACCGCGCCGGTGGCAATGGTGGCGACGATCGGCTGCAGGCGTCCATAGATGACGATGGCGCCGTTGATTGCCCCGCACAGCAGCCCGGTGCCGAGCACGGCGATGACGCCGAAGGCGGTCTCGATGCCGGTGCCGACGACCAGCCACGACGCCAGGCAGTTGGTCAGCGTGAAGATCATGCCGACCGAGAGATCGATGCCGGCGGTGATCACCACCAGCGTCTGCGCCATGGCGACGAAGGCGAGCAGCACACCCTTGTTCGAGGCCGTCTGTACGACATTGGCGGTGAAGCCCGCCGGATGGTTCGAGGTGTAGATGACGAACATGACGACGAAGATGCCGAACGCCAGCAGCGTTCCGCGCTGTTCGGCAAGCCAGTAGCGCCAATCCTTCACGCGTCCGCTCCTTGCCTTGGCATCTCTTCGTGAATGTTGAGCGCGCTGGCGATCAGCGCCCGCTCGGTGATTTCGGCGCCGACCAGTTCGCGCTTGACGGCGCCGTCATAGAGCACCAGCACGCGGTCGCAGCAGCCGATCAGCTCGTCATAGTCGGTCGAATAGAAGAGGATCGCCGCACCCTGGTCGGCAAGCTTGCGCATCAACTGGTAAAGCTCCTGCTTGGTGCCGACGTCGATGCCGCGCGTCGGGTCGTTAAGCAGGATGATGCGCGGCTGCCGCATCAGCCATTTGGCGATGACGACCTTCTGCTGGTTGCCACCGGATAGCGCGCCGACCGGAATGTCGAGGCCGGCGGTCTTGATCGCCAGGAGACCGACCATGTCGTCGATCAGCCGCTGCTCGGCGGCGCGATCGATGATGCCGGCCCTGGACAGCCGGTCAAGGGCAGCGAATGAGAGGTTTTCACGCACCGTCATCGGCAGCATCAGCCCTTCGGTCTTGCGGTCCTCCGGGATCAGCGCCATGCCGATCCGGTCATCGCGCGCGGCGGCCGGGCTGGCGATCGCAACTGGCTTGCTGTCGATCAGTATCTGGCCTGACAGGCCGCGCAGCACACCGAAGAAGGCGAGCAGCAATTCGCGCTGGCCCTGGCCGTCGAGGCCGCCAAGCCCGACCACCTCGCCCGCCCCGACCGACAGCGAGACATCGTGCAGCCGATCCGTCCATGACAGGCTGCGTGCCTCCAGAACCGGCGTGGCCGCAGCAGCCGCCCGCGCGGGCTTGGGCGGAAAGATGTGGCTGTATTCGCGCCCGATCATCAGTTCGACGACTTCATTGTCGCTCTTGGTGCCGGCCGCGTAGCTGGCGACATTGCGGCCATTGCGGAACACCGTGCACTGGTCGGCCAGCTCGGCGATCTCGTTCATGCGGTGCGATATATAGAGCAGCGCCAGCCCTTCCGAACGCAGCCGCTTCAACACGGCGAAAACTCTGGCGACGTCAGCCGCAGTCAGCGCCGAGGTCGCCTCGTCGAGGATCAGGATGCGTGGCTTGCGCGCCAGTGCCTTGGCGATCTCGACCATCTGCCTTCTTGAAAGGGGAAGATCCTTGACCAGCGCCAGCGGATGGATATCGGAAGCGCCGGCGCGAGCAAGGGCTTCTTCGGCGATGCGGCGCTGCGCCTTGCGGTCGATCATGCCGAAACGCTTCGGCGGATCGGAAATGACGATGTTGTCGGCAACGCTGAGTTCGGGGACGAGCGACAGTTCCTGGAAGATGCAGACGATGCCGGCCTGATTGGCAGCGGCCGGCGAAGCGAAGGTAACTTCGCTTCCGTCCAGCATCATGCGGCCCTCGTCGGGCGCAACGACCCCCGCCATAACCTTGATCAGCGTCGATTTGCCGGCGCCGTTCTCGCCGAGAATGGCGTGGATGCTGCCTGGAGTGACCGACAGTTCGGCCTTCTCCAGCGCCCGCACGCCGCCATAGCGCTTGGATATGCCTTCCATGCGGAAGAGCGGAACCGCACCGTCCATCGGCCCTCCCCAGGCGCTTGGCAATCAGGATGTCGAGCGCCGACGCCGCGGGATTCCCGCGGCGTCGGGCTGTCGGAGTTTACTGGTTTTCCTTGCTCTGGCCCATGATTTCCTGCGCCGTGAAATTGATGCCGCAGGTCGGGAAGGAATTGCCGACGAAGAAATTGTCGGACTGATCGGGGAAGAAATCCTGGCCTGCCTTGAAGTTCGGATCCTCGACGATCGCCAGCGGCAGCTTGACCGCTTGCGGCACGACCTGGCCTTCAAGTGCTGCAATCGCCGTCTTGATGGCAACCGCGACCTGAGCCGGGCCGGTGCCGGCCGACGAGCATTTCAGGCCGTCAGCGGCGAACTTGGCGCAGAATTTGCGGAAGCCGTTCTCCGTCTCGCCGCCGAACGGCACGAACGGATGCTTGGCATCGATCATCGCCTGCACGATGCCGGTATCGCCGCCCTGTCCGGTAATGCCGTCGAAGGGGCCGTTGGTGGCAATGGCATCGGCCGTAGCCTTTTGCGCAACGCCGTCATCCCACTTGCCGACGACCTCGGTGACATCCCATTTCTTGCCGGAAGCGTCGAGAACCTCGTGGATGCCGTTATGGCGATCGGTGTCGACGGACGTGCCGGCGACGCCGCGCACTTCCAGCACCTTGCCGCCGTTCGGCACGTGCTTGACCAGCCAGTTGGCCCACAATTCGCCAAGGCCTTTCTGGTCGACATTGACGTTGATGGCATCCTTGGTGTCGAGGATGTTGTCGAAGGCGACCAGCACCACGCCGGCTTCCTTGGCCCGCTTGATGACAGGACCGAATGCGGTCGGGTTCTGGGCGTTGACGACAATCGCGTCATAGCCGGAATCGATGAAATTGTTGATCGCCGAAATCTGGGCCGGCACGTCTTCGCCGGTCGAGACCACCTTGAATTCCTTGAGCTTGGCCGCGACGTCCGGCTGCGCTGCATAGGCCTTTGCCGTCTGCACCATCTGGATGCGCCAAGTGTTGGCGATATAGCCGTTGGCCAGAGCGATGCGGTACGGGCCGTCTTTCTTGGGGAACTTGAAGAACTGCGTATCGGCCGACCAGGGCGCGAAGCAGTCAGGCTCGGCCGATGGCCCCTTGACGATTTCAGGATCGGCGATCGCCGACGAGCTCAGCATGACGAAAGCAGTGGCGGCAACGATACCGCCAACGAGTGACTTGATCATCGATATTCCTCCCAGTTGCAGTTTTGTTTGTTGTTACGCCGATGAATTTGCGCGTTTCCGGCCCGGCACCTCCCGCCGTACCCGTCGCGCGTTCAGGTGGCCGAATGCCGACCCGATCCCCTCCTTTGCTGCCCGGCTAGTCCCACAAAAACTATCATATTATACATAATAAACAAGCATGAGCTGTCGCTTATGTATAATAAACAGCCTCCCATCGTCGGGGCGAAGTATCGCCCGGCGATAACTGGTAGCGCTACCATGACGTAGTGTAAAGCGCCATTGCGTCGAAGCTCGCTTCAGCGCGCCGTGCTCTCACGTCGCTTGAGTTCGAAGCCAAGGTCGACGACCCGCTGCTCTGGCCTGTTGCCTTCGATCGCCGCAAGCGCCATGGCGACCGCCCGCCGGCCGATCTCGTAGCGGTAGGTCCGAACGCTGGTGACCGACGGAAAGGCCACCTCCATCATGTCGAGATCGTTGAAGCCAACGATACCGATCGTCTTCGGCACGGCGATCGAAGCGCGGTGGCATTCGAACAGCACGCCAAGGGCGATATCGTCATTGTTACAGAACACCCCATCGAGGCTCGGCACCTTGGCCAGCGCGTCGCGGAACAATTCGCGGCCGAGGGTGACGCTGGAGGGCACCGGCGTCGTGGTGGTGAGCCTCGGATCGAACAGGCCGGCCGCCTCCATCGCCGCGCGATAGCCGGCAAGCCGCCGCTGCGAACGCGGATCCATGCGCGCACCGATGAAGCCGATCCGGCGATAGCCTGCCTCGATCAGATGTTCCGCAGCCGCCTTGCCGCCCTCGAAATGCGAGAAGCCGACCATCATGTCGACCGGATCGGGCCCGGTCTCCATCACCTGCACCACCGGACGGCCTGCCGTTTCCAGCAGTTTTCGCGACGCCGGCGTCTGGTCGATGCCGGCCACGATCAGCGCCGCTGGGCGTTGCGGGCCAAACACCTGCAGCAGCCGCTCTTCCTCGAGGCCGGAATAGTGGGTGTTGCCGAGCTGAATCCGGAAAGGGCCGTCCGACAGGCTGTCGTAGATGCCGCGCACCACTTCGGCAAAGACGTTGTTGGTAAGCGACGGCACCAGAACGCCAAAGACCTCGGCGCGCGCCGAAGCCAGCGCCCGCGCATTCGGGTCGGGCACATAGCCGAGCTCGTTCACGGCCGACTCGATCTGGCGGCGCAGATCTTCCGAGACACGCCCCGGCTCACGCAGGGCGCGCGATACGGTAATGGCGCCGACGCCGGCCTTGCGGGCGACATCGGCGATGGTCGGGCGGCCGCCGCCGCGGCGCGAGCGCGGCTTGATCACCGTACTCGTCCGGACGCCGGGCAACCGCCCACACGCGACCGTGAAACGATGTTCAGCGTTTTTGAAACTGCTGCCATGCCAAACTGGCCCGTTGCCACACCTTGTCTGGCGTCGCGCAGCCTTCGGCTGTTGTCAAGCGACGGCCGGAGAGACTGTATCCGTACCGCTGTGCTTCAGGCCGCCACAGCAGCGCTGCGCCGGGCCTTCCACAGCAGCAGCAGCATGGCCAAAATATTCAGCAGGTTCCAGGCAATGCCGTTGAGGAACGCGGCGGCATAAGAACCGGTCAGATCGTAGATCCAGCCCGACATCCAGCCGCCGATCGCCATGCCGAAAATGGTCGCCATCATGACGATGCCGACGCGCTGGCCAGCCTCCTTGGCTGGCATATATTCGCGCACGATGATCGCATAACAGGGCACGATGCCGCCTTGCGACAGGCCGAAGACCAGCGAGACGACATAAAGCGAGGCAAGCCCGTCGAACGGGATATAGAACAACAGCGACAGGCATTGCAGCACCGAGCCGATCAGCAGGGTTTTCACGCCGCCGATGCGATCGGCAAGGAAACCCGAGCCAAGCCGGCTGACGACGCCCGCCGCCAGCATGATCGACAGCATATCGGCGCCATGCGCCACGCCGTAGCCGAGATCCATGCAATAGGCGACGATATGGACTTGCGGCATCGACATCGCCACGCAGCAGCCGAGCCCGGCCACGATGAGCAGCGCCTGCAAGGCCGCCGGCGACAGGGAGATCGGCTGGACCACGCGGCTGCCCGGCGATCCCGGAGCCGCCTGGGGCGGTGCGCCGCGCCGGAGCAGCAGGATCAAGGGCACCATGGTGACCAGGCAGACGACGCCGATCGCGGCATAGGTGAAGCGCCAGCCTTCGGTCTGCATGACATAGGGCATCGCCGTCGGCCAGATCGCTCCGGCGAGATAGTTGCCGGACGCGGCAGCCGTCACCGCGACGCCGCGGCGACGGTTAAACCAATGCGAGATATCGGCGATCAAAGGGCCGAAGATCGCCGACGAGCCGACGCCGATCAACAGGCCCTGGACGAGGGTGAACTGCAGGATCGAACTGGTCAACGACGCCAGCATGAAGCCGGCGCCAAGTGTAATCGCGGCAATCAGCGCCGGGATCCAATACCCCATGCGGTCGATGGCGCGGCCGAACAGCACATTGCCCGCGGCAAAGCCGACCATGGTCGCGGTGTAGGGCATCGAGGCAGCGGCGCGATCGACGCCGAATTCTGCCTGCACGGCAGGCAGCACCACGACCACCGCCCACATGCCGACCCCGCCGATCGTTGCCAGCAGCATCGAGACGCCGAGCCGTATCCAGGCATAGGCACTGTCGATGCCGGAACTTCCTGCCTGGCTTGAGACGATTGGGGTCAAGAGCGTTTCCTGTCCGCAGTTCTTGAATCGGCGGTTCTGACCACTATCGGCGCATTCGCATCGCCGAGCAGCGCCACGACAGGCAAATCCGTGGCTCCAGCAATTCGGGCCGAAGTGGAACAGGGGTGCGCCATAAGGCGTTTTCCGGCAACGACCTAGTGGAAGGAGTTTGCCATGACCGCGCAACGGAAATGGTCCGCCGACGTCACCGAGCACAGTGACGCGCTGGACCTCGAGGAACATATCTTCGAATCCCACGATCCAAGGAAAATCGCCGCCTCGTTGAAGCGATCGGCCGAGCACAGCGACCGACGCAAGGCAGGGCCGTTTCAATCCGCCATGTCGATGCTGAATTTCTACATCAACCGCGCCGGCAAGAACCTGCCGGCGGCGCAGAAGGAAGTGCTGGAGGACGCAAAGGATGAACTGCGCGTCCTTTTTGGCCGCCCAAAGGAAGACTAGAATCGGTCACCATTAATTGGTTCTGCCAAATTCGGCTGAACTGGACCTAGTGACAGGGCCTCTTTGTCGCCAGTCTGCAGGCTCGGCTTGTCTTCCCAAGCCCGCAAAAGCCTGGCGTCATGACGGTCAAGATCGGCATCAATCCCATCACCTGGAGCAATGACGACGTTCCGGCGCTTGGCGGGGATACGTCCTTGGAGACTTGCCTGTCGGAAACGGCGCTGGCCGGCTACCGCGGCACCGAACTCGGCGGCAAATTTCCGCGCCAGGCTGAAGTGCTTGGGCCGCTCCTGTCTTCCTATGGCCTGGAACTCGTTTCCGGCTGGTATGATGGCCGCATTCTCGACCGCACGGTCGACGAGGAATTCGCGGCGATCACCCCACATCTTCAGCTGTTGCGCGACCTTGGCGCCAGGATCGTCGTCTACGCCGACACCTCGCGCGGTCGCCATGACGGCATTTTCGCACCGATCTCCGAGCGTCCGCGCCTCGCCGACAGGGACTGGCCGTCCTATGGCAAGAAACTGACCGCCCTCGCCGACCGCATGGCTGCATTCGGGGTCGGCATGGCCTTCCACCACCACATGGGCACCATCGTCGAGACGGACGATGAAGTCGACAGGCTGATGGCGGCGACGGGCCGAAGCGTCGGCCTTTTGTTCGATACCGGCCACTGCCTGTTTTCGGGCGGCGACCCGCAATCGCTGCTGCAACGGCATCTCGACCGTATCGTGCATTTCCATTGCAAGGACGTTCGCAGGGCGGTGCTGGAACGGGCACGCCGCGAGGACATGAGCTTCATGGCGGCGGTAATGGACGGCATTTTTACCGTGCCCGGCGACGGCTCGGTCGATTTCCTGTCATTGCTGAAACCCCTCGCTGCGCGCGGCTATGAAGGCTGGCTCGTTGTCGAAGCCGAGCAGGATCCGGCCAAGGCGCATCCGCTGACCTATGCCAGCAAAGGCTATTTCTCGCTGCTCGCCACCGCCCGCGAGGCCGGCTTCGAAGTGGCGACTCGGAAGGCAGGCTGACCGGCCCGCATTGCGAGCCGGAGGAACATAATGGGCGCGCGCCTCGATGGGGTTAGCGACGCGAAAGCGCCCGGCGATCCGCGCCGCCTTGCTCCCTGCGCGGCGCGGATCGCAGAATCCCGGCTCTGGATTAAAACCCCGACTTTCAAGCTTGAGGCCGGCCGGAAGCCGTGCCTTGATGCAACCGAGGAGGAGCGACATGGCTTTCGAAGCTGCGCTTGGCATGGAACGGCTTTGCACCATCCGGGAGATTGCCGAGAAGGCGGAACTTGGCGCCGCCACCGTGCATCGCGCGCTGAAGAACAGCCGCGAGATCCGCCCCGAAACCAGGCGACTGGTGCTCGACACTGTCTGCCGGCTCAACGAGGAAAAGATCGCCCGCGCCGCCCGGTCCGTCGGGGGATAGTGCCGTGGCCGACCACATGCGCCTTTCCCTCGACATCATGTCGGTCGACCGTGCTTCGGAAGAACCGATGCATCGTCAGATCTACGGCGCCTTGCGACGCTTCATCCTTGACGGCCAGATCCCGCAGAACACGCTGCTGCCGTCGACGCGCTCGCTGGCCGAAGATCTGAAGGTCGGGCGCAACACGGTCATCGCCGCCTATGACCAGCTCCTTGCCGAAGGTTTTATCGAGGCGCGTGCCGGATCGGGCACCTGGGTGGCGCCGATCCAGCAGAACCGCCCCTTGGCATCCCTGCGCGCCGGACTGGCAGCGCCGCAAAAGCTGTCGCGGCGCGGTCAGACCATCGTCAACGGCCCGCAACCGCCGCGTAATGCCGGCGTCATCAATTTCCATCCGGGCGTGCCTGAAACGGCATCGTTTCCGTTCACCATCTGGTCAAGCCTTCTGGTGCGCAATGCACGCAGCCGCGACGAGAGCCTGCTTGGTTATCTCTCCTTTGCCGGCCACCCCGGCCTGCGTCAGGCCATTGCCTCGACCATCGGCCTGTCGCGCGGCATCAGCTGCACCGCCGACCAGGTGATCATCGTCACCGGTGCGCAAGCAGCACTCGATCTCGTCTCGCGCGTGCTGATGGACGAAGGCGACCATGTCTGGATGGAGGAGCCCGGCTATCTCGGCGCCAAGAGCGCCTTTCTCGCCAGCGGCGCCAGGCTGGCACCGTTGAAGGTCGACCGGCGCGGCTGGCATCTTGCCGATCCGGAGCTGCCGCCGCCGCGGCTGATCTATGTGACGCCATCCTGCCAGTGGCCGTTCGGCACCATCATGCGCATCGAGGAGCGATTGCAGTTGCTCGACATCGCCGAACGCAACGGCGCCTGGATCGTCGAGGATGACTATGACGGCGAATACCGGTTCCGCGGCCGGCCGGTGCCGGCGCTGCGCGGGCTCGATCATGCCGACCGCGTCGTCTATATCGGCAGCTTCGGCAAGACGCTGATCCCGGCGCTGCGCATCGGTTATCTGATCGTGCCGCGCGAATTGTCGGTGCCCTTCGACCGGGCGGTGAGCATCACCGGTCAGTTCGCGCCGCTGATCCTGCAGGCAACGGTCAACGACTTCATCACCCAGGGCTATTTCGCCACGCATCTCAAACGCATGCGCCGGCTCTATGCGCGCCGGCAGGCGAACTTCGTCAAGCTATGCCAGGAGCATCTGGCCGAATGGCTGACCGTCACGGAAAACGATTCCGGCATGCAGCTGCTGGCGAGCTTCGTCAGGCCCTATAAGGACAGCGACGTGGTTGCCGCGGCCGTCAAGGAAGGGCTCGACGTCCAGGGCATCTCGATCAACTACCATTCCACAGAACCCGAGCACGGCCTGTTGCTCGGCTATGCAGCGATGGACGAACGCCAGATCCTGCGCGCCGTGCTGGCGCTGCGCGCCGCGTTTCTAAGATTGGACAGAAGCTAGAGCCGGCTCTCCATCTCGTTCACCGCGGGATTGAGTCAATCGCCCGCAGTGATTAGGAAGATGGGGCGTCGATCCTTGTTTTTCGGCGTTCGCGCAAAGCGCGCTTCCCAAGGCCGAACCACCCCGAAAACCAGAAGCATGCCCACCGCCGGTACGGCGGGCACGCATTCATCTGAACCATGAGGATTGCCATGAGAACCGCATCCTGTGCCTGTGGGCAACTGAGGATCTCCTGTAACGGAGAGCCGCAGCTGGTCGCACAGTGCCACTGCCTCGACTGCCAGAAACGGACCGGCAGCACATACGGCGTCGCCGCCTTCTTTGCGCGCGACAAGGTAGAAGCCGAAGGCGACGCCAGTACCTACAGGCGATCGGCTCGGAGCGGCCATCACGTCATTTTCCATTTCTGCCCGGGCTGCGGCTCGAGCGTCTTCTGGGAGCCCGAGCGAAAGCCTGAATGGATCGCCGTCGCGGTCGGCTGCTTCGCCGATCCCGCCTTTCCGGCCCCGGCGCATGTTGGATGGGAAGAACGGCGTCATCCCTGGGTTTCCGGTTAGCGACGCCAACCCGCCAGGGCAGCGCTTTATCTTACTGGTTGATCTCGGGTTCAACGAGCTTCGCCAGATTTCGCAGCGACTCCTGCCAGCCGAGATAGCAGGCCTCAACCGGGATGGCGTCTGGAATACCTGCCTGCGTGATATTCACTTCGGTGCCGACCGACACTTTCTTCAATGTCACGGTCACCTCGATCTCGCCGGCCAGGTTGGGGTCGTCGAAGCGGTCGGTGTAGCGCAGCTGCTCATTGGGGACGAGCTCGACATATTCGCCGCCGAACGAGTGGCTGTCGCCGGTGGTGAAGTTGCGGAAGGACATTTTGAACGTACCGCCGACTTTCGCCTCGAAGTGATGAACCGTGCAGGTGAACCCGTTCGGCGGAAGCCATTTCGCAAGTGCATCCGCTTCGAGGAACGCGCGGTAGACTTTCTCCGGGCTTGTTGTCAGAACGCGGTGCAGCCGTACGGTGCCGGGCATATCGTTAATCCTCCGTGTTGGTGATCGATGCCCCCTAGGACGAGCGGAGCCCGGCCTATCCGACACGGGCCTGCGGATTTTTTGGCGACCGGTAATGCCGGCCGGAATGCTCGCCCGGCCGCCGGACAAGGAACTCGACCGCAGGGTAGCAAACCGCGCCGGATCTGACCTAGTTCACACTGTCGAACTTCTGCAGATCAACCGGTGCCGCCTTGCGCAATTCGATATCATCGAGCGAAGCATTCTCCAGCGCCACCCGCGCCGCCGCGTCGATGTTGTGGATCATGTCCTGAATGTCGGCATCGCTGTGCGCCGGGTTCATGGCGACTATCACGGTGCGGTTGAGGATGTCGAGCGAGCGCTTGCCGAGGTCGTCGGAATAATCCAGCCGCAGGCCCTGGTTCTCGGGCAGTGCGTAAGGATTGAGCGCCGGATGATGCGCGCCTTCATGCATCAGCACCTGGTCCCACTGGGTGAAATTGTGACGGCCGGTCTTGCCGGCAACGACACTGGGAATGGTTTTCGAAAAAGTCTGCGCCGCCTGCTCGCTCGGCAGCAGGTACATAAGCTGCGCTGCGCAATCGTCGTCCGGGCTGTTCATCGGCGACGGTGTCAGGCCGAGATTGCTAAGGTGGCGGGTACCGGCCAGCACCGTCTTCTTCTCGGCTCGCATCGCCTCGATGATGCCGTCCAGCCGGTCGAGCTGGACGTTGAGCATCGCCCCCATCAGTTCGGAAGCACGCGCGCCGATGCCGGCGAAGGGTTTGATGCTGTCGCTTCTGCCCTGCCAGTAGAAATGGCAAGGGTCGATGGCGCAGCGCGCCCGCTCCGCCACTTTCGGATCGCTGGTGGCGATGCCGCCGCCCTCGCCCGAGGTCATGTTCTTGAAGTAGTTGAAGGAATAGGCGCCGGCATGGCCGATCGAGCCGAGCTTGCGGCCCTCATAGCCGCCGCCGATGCCCTGGCAGACATCCTCCAGCACCAGCAAGCCGCGCTTGGCAGCAATGTCCATGATCGCATTCATGTTGCAGGCAGCGCCCCACATATGCACCGGGATGACCGCCCTGGTGCGCGGCCCGATGGCATCGCGCAAGGCGATGGGATCGATGGTCAGGCTCTCGTCGACGTCGACGATGACGGGAATGGCCCCGACCGACAGCACCGCGGTCGCGGTCGCCATATAGGTGTGCGCCGGCACCAGCACTTCGTCCCCCGGGCCGATGCCGAGGCCGATCAGGCCGGCGGCGAGCCCATAGGTGCCGCTGGCGGCCAGCGCGAAATGCTCGACGCCAAGATGCTGCGCATAGCGGGCCTCGAAGCGGTCGCATTCGCTGTCCTTGCCGTAACGAAACAGCGCGCCCGAGCGGATCACCCTGGCAATGGCTTCGATTTCCTCTTCGCCGGCGGTGTACATGACAGGCCTCCAAGTCACTTGACAGTGTGGGTCACTTGATAATGTGGTCGCTTGATGGTGTGGACAGCTGTAGGCTTGTCGGCACAGTTTGAAAGAACCACTCCGCCGCTATTCGACCAAGCCATCTGCGCCCGGAAGACGGTTCCTATGACTGGTTTTGAACCGTGATTGGGGAAATCGGCAGCTAAGTGTCTCAGCCGGCAGGCAAATCGTACCCATCCGAATTCGCCAAAGTGGCCCTGTCGGAAAGGCAGGTTTCGGCGTTCCATTCCGGCCAGTTGGGCAAACGGTTGGTTCCATGAAATACGGGACACACTTTGGAAGACCCTCGAAACCGGCGCGCCGGCGGGAAGGCGGCCGGTCGTGAACGCCGCCGGCTCCAGCAAACGGATCGTGCTCCACGAGGACGATGTCGGCATGTGCCACGGCGCCAACAGCGCCTTCCTCGAATTGAGCGGGCTGGGTGTCTGCAGTTCCGGCGCGGTGATGGTGCCGTGCGCGTGGTTCCTCGAAATGGCCGAAAGCGCCGCCGCCAATCCTGGCCTCGACCTTGGCGTCCACCTGACGCTGAACAGCGAGAAGCAGCACTACAAATGGCGGCCCTTGACCGCGCCGTCGCGGGCGGCCGGCCTGACCGACGAGTTCGGCTTCTTCTGGCCGGATGTGGTGACCACGCGCCGCAAGGCGGTGCCGCAGGCGGTCGAGGCCGAGCTTCGCGCCCAGATCGACACCGCCTATCGCGCCGGCATCGACGTCACCCATCTCGACGCGCATATGGGCGCGGCATTGTCGCCGGAATTCTGCGCTATCTACATCAAGCTCGGGCTCGAATATCAGCTGCCCGTGCTGCTGACCAAGACCCTGTCCGCCTATTCCCCCAACGACAATCTGGTCGGCGTCACCGAGGAGGCGTTCCAGCGCGGCGTGGCGCTGGCCCGTGCCGGCGGCTTTGCCATTTTCGACGCCGCCATCCAGACGACCTGGGGCCGGCCGCGCTCCAGGCCGATCGAGCCGGCTTACAAGGCGCTCATCGAGGGTGTGCGCGAGGGCCTGACCTTCTTTTGCCTGCATTGCAACGCGCCCGGTGAACTCGAGCTGATCGAGCCGCGCTCCGCCTATATCCGCACCGAAGAGTACGAGCTGTTCCGCGACCAGGGCTTTCGCGACTGGCTCGCCGCACAGCCGATCGACGTCATCGGCATGAAGCCGTTGCGCGAGGAGCTTCGCGCAGCACTCTCGGCCGGGCGATTATCAACAACAGCCCGCGGCAACAACGCGGGCGAACAGCGATTGGCGTCGGCAAAGGCCCGCAAAGCGGCCACCCGATCCGCAACGTGAGCCGATCGTCGCGGCCGGAAAACGGCGCCAGAGGGATTGGAACTGCAACGATAAATGGGAGAATAAGATGAAAACTCTTCTGAAAGTGGCATTGGGCGCCTTCGTCTCGGCGGGCCTGGTGACAGGCATTGCGCATGCCGCGGGCCTGAAGGATCCGAAGGACGTCCGCATCACCTTCGTAGTGCATGGGTCGGCGTCCGATCCCTATTGGTCGGTGGTCAAGCGCGGCGTCGATGACGCGGCCGCCCTTACCGGCGCCAAGGTCGAATATTACGCGCCGCAGGTCTTCGACGTGGTCGAGCAGGCCCGGCTTCTGGACGCCGCCATCGCCACCAAGCCGGACGGCATCGCCGTCTCCATCGCCGACGCCAATGCGCTCGGCAAATCGGTCAAATCCGGGCTTGCCGCCAATATTCCCATGGTGGTTCTGGATTCCGGCGAGAAGGAAGGCGCCGAGCTCGGCACGACGCTCTATGTCGGCACCGTTTCCGAATATGATTCCGGCAAGAAGGCCGGCGAGCGGCTGGCCAAGGAAGGCACGCTCAAGGTCGTCTGCATCAACCACGAGGTCGGCAATGTCAGCCTCGACCAGCGCTGCCAGGGCCTCAATGACGGGCTGAAGCCCTCCGGCGGCGGCACCGAGGTTCTGGCCGTGGCGCCGGATCCCGCCGACGTCCAGCGCCGTACCGAGGCCTATCTGTCGGCGCATCCGGATACACAGGCGGTCTTTGCGCTTGGCGCCACCGCCGCCAATCCGCTGATCCCGATGTTCCGCGACAAGGAACTGTTCGGCAAGCTCAAGCTCTACACGTTCGACATCAGCCCGGAGGTCCTCGATTCTGTCGTCGCCGGCGAAATGGGCTTCGGCATGGACGCCCAGCAATATCTGATGGGCTATTTGCCGGTGATCTATCTGGTCGAGCAGGCAACGCACGGCTTCTGGCCGCAGAACAACGCCTATACCGGACCGCTGTTCATAGACTCGCCGGAAAAAGCCAAGGCGATCCTGGCGCTCGCCAAAGAGGGCATCCGCTAGGCAAGCGCTCCGACGGAACGGGAGAATGCGCCAAGCGCTCTCCCGATGCGTTCGAAGATTGCGAATTGAGCGATTGGAGAGCCTAATGGCGGTCGTGGAAGACAAGGCGATACCTCCGGGCGAACTGAAGGCGACCGACCGCTTCGGGATGACGTCGAAGCGGGCCGCCGGCGCCGACGAGCGGCTGGCCAGCACCGGCAAGCTGACCCAGTGGCTGCGCCGGCCGGAAGCCGGTGCCGCCGGTGGGCTGCTTGCGACGATCATCATCTTTGCGCTGCTGCCGGGCGCGGCAAACCTCTATTCGCTGCAGGGATCGATGACTTTCCTGACGCTGTCGGCGGAGCTCGGCATCGTCGCCACCGCGGCAGCACTCCTCATCATCGCCGGCGAGTTCGATCTTTCGGTCGGCTCCATGGTCGGCTTTGCCGGTGTCGTCATCGGGCTGACGGTGAAGTACTGGGGCCTGCCGCTATGGGGTGGCATCGCCTGTGCCTTCGCCGTTGCCATCCTCACCGGCTATCTCAACGGCCTGATCGTGGTGAAGACGCGTCTGCCCTCCTTCATCGTCACGCTCGCCACGCTCTATATCCTGCGCGGATTGTCGATCGGCATCACCCGCGCCGTCACCGGCCGCACCCAGATCCCCTACATACTCGAAGGCGTACCGGACCCGGCAACGGCCGGCATTTTCAACGGCCATCTGCTCACCGGCCTGTTCCACTGGATGGGCGCGCAAGGCTGGATCGCCACCCGCAGCGACGGCATTCCCTTCGTCGCCGGCATTCCGATGTCGATCGTCTGGTGGCTTGGCCTGACGGCGCTGGCCGGCTACGTGCTTACCCAGACGAAATACGGCAACTGGATCTTCGCCACCGGCGGCGACCTGATCGCAGCCCGCAACGTCGGCGTGCCGGTCGATCGCGTCAAGATCAGCCTGTTCGTCTACACCGCCTGCGCGGCGACACTGCTTGCCACCATCCAGGTGATGGAGGCGGGCTCCGCCGACACCACGCGCGGCCTGCTCAAGGAATTCGAGGCGATCATCGCCGCCGTCATCGGCGGCGTGCTGCTCACCGGCGGCTACGGCACCGTCTATGGCGTGCTGTTCGGCGCGCTGATCTTCGGGCTGGTGCAGATGGGCATCTTCTACACCGGCATCGACACCGACTGGTTCAAGGTCTTCCTCGGCATCGTCATCCTGATGGCCGTGCTGGTCAACAACTACATCAGGCTGAAGGCGCTCGGCCGCGGAGGTGGCAAATGACCGAACCGGCCCAAATGACCGAACCGGCAATGGAACTGCGCGGCGTCAGCGTCAATTTCGGCTCGGTGCGCGCCCTCCAGGACATCGACATCAAGGTCTATCCGGGCGAGGTCCACTGCCTGCTCGGCGATAACGGTGCCGGCAAGTCGACGCTGATCAAGGTTTTGTCCGGCGTCTATCGGCCGAGCAAGGGCGAAATCCTGGTCGACGGCAAGCCGGTCACCTTCCGCAGCCCGCGCGACGCGCAGGAGCTCGGCGTGGCAACGGTGTTCCAGGACCTCGGCATGATCTCGCTGATGTCGATCACCCGTAACTTCTTCCTCGGCCGCGAGCCGACCAAAAGCAGCCTGCCCTTCTCGCGCATCGACAAGGAGCGCGCCAACACCATCGCCAGGCAGGCGATGGCCGATATCGGCATCGACGTGCGCGATCCGACGCAGGCCGTCGGCACGCTGTCGGGCGGCGAGCGCCAGTCGGTGGCGATCGCCCGCGCCGTGCATTTTGGCGCGCGCGTGCTGATCCTCGACGAGCCGACTTCCGCACTCGGCGTCCACCAGGCGGCGATGGTGCTGAAGTTCATCATCGAAGCACGCATGCGGGGTTTGGCCGTGATCTTCATCAGCCACAACATCCACCATGCCTATCCGGTCGGCGACACCTTCACGCTGCTCAACCGCGGCCGCAATCGCGGCACCTACGCCAAATCCGAGATTTCGCGCGACGAGGTCATCTCGATCATGTCGGGCGGCGAGGATTTGAAAGCGGTCGAGGCGGAGATTGCCGGCCTGCTCGCCCAGATCGGCAACCGGCCGCCTGCGGCGCCTTGAGCTGACAATCGGACATTGCGGGGAATGATGGCATGAGCAGGTTACGCGTCGGGGTCGTCGGCGCCGGCATGATCTCGCAGGTCGAGCATATCCCCAACCTGCAGCGCCTCGGTGAATTGTTCGAGCTGGTCGGCGTCGCCGATCCCTCGAAGATTTCGCGGCAATTCGTCACCGACACCCATGGCGTTGCCAATTTCGAAACGGTCGACCAGCTCTTCGACCAGCGCCTCGACGCGGTGGTGATCGGCTCGCCGGACCCATTGCATCACGAACAGGTGCTGGCGGCGCTGGCGCGCGGCCTGCACGTCTTTTGCGAAAAGCCGCTCTGCTATTCGCTGGCGGAAATCGCCGAGATCGTCGCCGCGCGCGATGCCGCCAGGAAAATCATGCAAGTCGGCTATATGAAGCGCTTCGATCCGAGCTACCGGCTGGCGCTCGCTTCGCTGCCGGGCACATCGAGCACGCTGCGTTCGGTCTCGGTGGAAGTGAACGATCCCGACGCCTGGCCGTTCATCGCCCACCAGCCCTACAGGCGCGGCACCGATATCCCGAAGGACATGATCGCCGCTGTCGCGGCCAAGCAGAAGCGCCAGGTCGAAGAGGCCGTCGGCGTGCATCTGACCGATCTCGCTTTCCGTGGATTTACCGGCGCTTACAGCTCGGCCTTGATTCACGATGTCAATGCCGTCCATGGCCTGCTCGATGCGCTCGGCGTGCCGGACGGCGAGGTCGTCGGCGCGCAGATCTTTGCCAATGGCGACGGCGGCCACGGCGCCGTCAGGCTGCTGGACGGGCAGGCACTGTGGACCATGACGCATCTCACCGTGCCCAAGCTCGCCGACTACAAGGAGCGGATCACGCTGTTCTTCGACGATGCCAGCCTCGAGCTCGAATTCCCCTCGCCCTGGCTCAACCATCATCCGACCCGGCTGACGGTGACGACCTCGGACGGTCACACGCTGTCGAAGAAAGATTTGCGTGCCGGCTACGCCGAAGCCTTCGTCGAAGAGATGCGTGGCTTCTGGGCAGCGATCGTCAATGGCGATGCCGTCGTCAACCCACCCGAACACGCCGCCCGCGACCAGGCGCTGCTGATCGGGCTGACCCGGCGGCATCTCGCGACCGCACCCTTCGACTGAGCACTCCACCTGTAGCCGAACGGCGCTATCTGGACTTGATGACGCTGTCGGTATTGGCCAGCAGCTTGCGCACCGCATTGCGCGCCGCGTCCGGCCGCTGCAGGCGGATGCTCTTCTCGATTTCCTCATGCAGCCTCTGCGCATGCTGCAAATCGTCGAGTTCCCGCGTGGTATAAGCAAATAGATGATCGAATGCCGATTCGATCAGCACGCCGAGCGGCACCAGCAGGTCGTTGCCCGAGGCCCGCAGGATGGCGAGATGAAAACGCGTGTCGGCGCGCGTGCGCTCCTGCAGGTTGGTCGCCTCGCCCATCTCGCGGCAGGCCTGGCTGATCTCGGCCATCTGCTCGTCGGTGCGCCGCATGGCGGCAAAAGCGCTGGCCTCCGGCTCGATGATGTGGCGGAATTCCTGCACGGTCCTGAGGAACACCTCGCGGTCCGGCGAGGTCGCATACCAGGCCAGCACGTCGCGATCGAGCAGGTTCCAGCGCTCCTTCGGCTCGACCCAGCTGCCGATCTTCGGGCGTGACGCCAATAGGCTCTTCGCCATCAGCATTTTTATGGCTTCGCGCACCGCCGAGCGGCTGACGTCGAAGGTCTCGGACCATTTGGCTTCGTTGGGCAGGATGGTTCCCGGCGGATAATCGCCGCGCACGATCCTCAGCCCGATCTCGTTGGCGAGCGACGCATGCACGCTCGAGCCCGGCATGCGCGCCGCATCGGCACGGCGGATACCGCTCGTGCGTTCGGCGAACGCCTCGGCCGCTGTCTTTCCCTTATTCGGCTTCGCGTCCTGCATGGCTCCACAAAGTCCGGATTTGGAGGCGTGTCAAGGAGATGAAATCGCCGGCAATATCTCAGCTTGATTTTCCGCATCCGTCCCCTCGCCGACACCGCGCTTTGCCGAGCGCTCACGCCGGAGAGGGACGACCGACTTCTCTTTGTCCCGGCTGAATTCCTCGATCAGGAAATCAAGGAAGACGCGGATTTTCGGGGCAAGATGCTGCCGTGCCGGATAGACCGCGTAGAGTGTGGTTTCGACCTTGTCCCAGTCATCCAGAGCCGATTGCAGCCGGCCTGCTTTCAGGTCGCTCTCGACATAGGAATAGGGGATCAGGCTGACGCCGAAGCCGGCACGCAACGCATCGCGCACGGCAAGGCTTGAAGAAACCGAATATCGTCCGTCGATGGCGATCCGCTCGGTACGGCCGTCCTTGCGGAATTCCCATATGTCCGCATGCCCCGAGAGGCTGAACCGGATGCAATTGGCCGCCTTCAAATCGGCAGGCGCTTTGGGCCGGCCATGCTTCTCGAAATAAGACGGAGCTGCGCAAAGCACGTGCGGCATGACCGCAAGCTTTCGGGCGACCAGGCTGGAATCCTCGAGATTGTCGCTGCCGCGAATGGCAAGGTCAAATCCCTCCCGCACGATATCGACGCGCCTGTCGTCAAGGTGCAGATCGAGCTTCAAATCGGGATAGCGCGATAGAAACGCGGGGATGGCAGCCGAAAGCCGCGTCAACGTGACAGTCATCGGCGCGCTGACCCGCAACGTGCCGCTCGGCGCCGTCTTGATCGGGCCGAGCACCTGGTCGGCCCTGGCCAGCGCATCGAGCCCCTGCGTGACATGCTCCAGGTAGATCCTGCCCTCTTCAGTCAGCGCCATGCGCCGCGTTGTCCGGTTGATGAGCCGCACCCCCAGATGCGCCTCCAGCTCGGCGATATTCTTGCTGATCGCGGGAGGCGAGAGACCGAGCCGCCGTCCGGCTTCGGCAAAGCTGTTCAGTTGCGCCACATGGCGGAAAACCTGCAGCGCCGTCAGGCGATCCATCGCACCATTCTCTTCCAGTAAATAATGTCTTGCAATTGTTGCATATTACCGCTCCTTGGTAAATTGTCTATCTGCTTTCCGAACGACTTTTTCAGGTTTGGAATGACATGATGACCAACCCCGCAATCTCCCTTATCGAGCGACGCATGTCGGCCAATCGGTTCGATGCCTCGCATGCATTGACGGATGCCGAGATCGAGGAACTGGCACGTCTCGCAACGCGCGCGCCAAGCGCCTACAACCTTCAGAATTGGCGTTTCATCGCCGTGCGGACGCCGGAAGCAAAGGCGCGGTTGCGCAGCGTGGCCCACGGCCAGGTGAAGGTGCAGGAAGCAGCGGTCACCTTCATCATCTGCGGCGTACTCCCCGACCACGCTGCCCTCGATGCAAGGCTGCGTCCTTTCGTCGAAGCCGGCTTCATGCCGGCGGATATGGCTTCGGGCTGGCAGGAGGGCGCCCGCGCACAATATGCCGATCCTCTAGCGGCCCGCGACGAAGCCGTGCGCTCGGCAACGCTTGGCGCCGCAACGCTGATTTTCGCAGCCGAAGCGCTGGGGCTCGTCTCCGGTCCGATGGCAGGCTTCGATGCCGAAGGCGTGGCCCGCGAGTTCGGCCTTGCGCGCAATGAAGTGCCGGTGATGCTCGTCGCGGCCGGCCGCGCCGCGCCCGGCAACTGGCCGCAAAAGCCGCGCCGCCCTCTTGCCGAAGTACTGGAAATCTTATGAAAACGCACCGTTCCGATCTGTTGCTTACAGCCATTGCACCCGCAATATGGGGCAGCACCTATATCGTCACCACGCAGTTCCTGCCCAACTTTTCGCCGATGACGGTCGCAATGCTGCGTGCCTTGCCCGCCGGATTGCTGCTGCTGGCGATCGTTCGGCAACTGCCAACGGGCATCTGGTGGCTGCGCAGTTTCGTCCTCGGAGCCCTCAACATCTCGATCTTCCTGAGCATGTTGTTTGTCGCCGCCTACCGGCTTCCGGGCGGGGTCGCGGCGACCGTGCTGTCGGTCCAGCCATTGATTGTGATTTTCCTCGCAGCTGCCCTGCTTGCCAGCCCTGTCCGCCGGTTGGCGATTGTCGCCGCCCTTGTCGGGATCGCAGGTGTGGCATTGCTGGTGTTGACCCCGAATGCGACGCTCGATGCGGTCGGCGTAGCCGCCGGCCTCGCCGGGGCGGCTTCCATGGCCTTCGGAAGCGTGTTGAGCCGCAAGTGGCAGCCGCCAGCATCGCTGCTCGCCTTTACGGCATGGCAACTGACTGCCGGTGGTCTCCTTCTCGTTCCGGTGGTCCTGCTTTTCGAACCACCCATCCCGTTCCCGACCGCGGCCAACCTGCTTGGACTGGTGTGGCTCGGCCTGATCGGTGCGGCGCTGACTTATGTCCTCTGGTTCCGGGGCATTGCGCGACTCGAATCTTCGGTGGTGTCATCGCTGCTTTTCCTCAGCCCGGTGACCGCCGTGCTGCTTGGATGGGTATTCCTGGATCAGACACTGACCTTGCCTCAAATCGCCGGCGTCGTTTTCGTCATCGGCAGCATCTGGCTGGCTCAACGGCCCAATCGCAACGAGTCTTGAGCCTGATGGTAGTGGGTCAGTTTGAAAATTCGATCAAGACGGATGGCCGAAGACGGTTAAAATAAGCTCGACCGAACCGAAGCTGCAGAAGAACACAACAGCACCATATGCAATCACCCGGCGCGGTATCAGGAAGCGCGCTGACCAAAATCCAGCACGAAGCCTTGCGTCTCGCTTCCCCAGTCGTTCGCCCCATGGAAGGTTCTGCTCATCGATTGACCCATAGAAATCGGTGCGCAGAATTATGCTTAGGAGTGCGACGAACATGGCTGCGAAACTCAGGGCCAAGACAACGACACATGCTGTTATTGGAATAAACAAGTGAGGATTGTTCGCCCACTCGTACTTCAAATGTCCTCACTCCCTGCTTTTTGGCCGCGAACCATAGGCTTCTCTGCCTCTTTGGCTTGGATCAGCGCGACGATATCACTGATTTCCCAAAGCTTGCCAGTGACGCCAGCGGCCGGTAGTGTCTCAGTTTGAAATTTGACGGAATGCAATATGCATTTCCCATATCGGGCTGAGCTCCTGTATGCTTACCGGAAAGCATGGGAGCAATCGTGAGCGATCACAATCAAGACGCATTGGAAGGTTGGACGTTTACCTCTGGCGAGGTCTCAGCTGGCTTGTACCGATTTAGCGGTCGCCATTATGACGGACGCTCGGTTGAACGGCAGGGCCCGGACTATGAGGCTATAAAGGCCGACTGCATGAATGATGCCCGGACACTTGGGAAGCCAGCCTATACCAACCGGTCCTAGAGGCCAGAAGCGCCCCGCCGATGTGATCGGCAACGCAGTCCATGTCATGCGCATTGCGACAGGCGAGGAAGCCGACGAAGTGATTGACGACGGCAAAGACCCCGCTGCAGCTGCCGGAGGATCTGCCGATGCCACAACGCCCGTATGATGAGCGTCTGCTCCGTCAGGCGTTCGAAGTCGCGCGCAAGGCCCGCGATGCTGGCGAACATCCCTTTGGTTCGCTCCTGGCCGACAAGGACGGCAATGTGTTGCGCGAGCAGCCCAATGGTTACAAAGCCGGAGGGGGCGACCGCACCGCTCATGCCGAAAGGCTGCTGGCCTCGTGGGCAGGGATGAATGTCAGTCTCGAAAAGCTGGCCTCTTGCACACTCTACACTTCGGCCGAACCTTGCGCGATGTGCTCCGGGACAATCTATTGGGCGGGCATCGGACGGGTCGTCTTTGGGCAGAGCGAACATGACCTCAAGGGGTTGACGGGCGCACATGTCGAGAACCCCACACTCGACCTGCCCTGCAGGATCGTCTTCGAAGCTGGGCAGCGTCCGACTGAAGTCGTCGGCCCGCTGCTTGCCGATGAAGCGGCGCAACTCCAGGCCGAATTCTGGAAAGACAAGTAGGGTCAGGACTCATTGATTCAGGGGCAAAGGTGACTGCTGACGTGGACCACGACCTGAAGCAATTCCAGGAAAAGTGTGAAACGAGTTTCCGCCCGGAATTGCCTCAAAACAAAAAAATATAGATCGGTTCGGCGTTACCGTGAACGACAAAACAGTTCTAATTCAAAGGCCGGTGAGCAATTTCTTAAGTAGAGCGTTAAGAGTTTCTTGCTCCGCCGGCGTCAGCACGGAGATTAATTGCTCTTCGAGCGCCACCATTGGACCGATCAAATCGTCTATCGCGCGCTTGCCGCCGGTCGTCAGCGCAATTTGCTTGCCGCGCCGGTCGTTGGGATCGGGGCGTCGTTCAACCAGCCCAGCGCGCTCCAGCCGGTCCAGGCGGCTCGTCATGCCGCCCGAGGAGATCATTGCCGATTCGTAGAGCTGAGTAGGTGAAAGCATAAAGGGTTCACCGGCGCGCCTGAGCGGCGTGAGCACATCGAACTCACCTACATTCAGGCCTGCTTCTTTGAGCAACGGGTTCATGTGATCGCGGATGACCCGTGCGGCGGCATCAAGCAGACGACCTACCGTTTCAACAGGTAACGACGGAAGATCGGGGCGCTCGCGGGCCCATTGCTTAGCTGCGGCCTCGGCGCGATCCATGGCAAATATTCCCTCGGCCTGTATCTTGCAATCAAGATACATTGCATCTACTAACATTGCAGCAAGACAATAGCGCAGCGCGCAGCCCTGGAGAAAGCGAAATCGATGCCCAAAATGATTTTCGTGAACCTGCCTGTCCGTGACCTGTCGGCCTCGACGGCGTTCTACGTGGCGCTAGGCGGCACTGTGAACCCGCAGTTTTCGGGCGAGAAATCCACCTCGCTCATGTTCTCGGACACGATCGGGGTGATGCTGCTGACCCATGACCACTACCGCGAATTCACCAAACGCCCAATCGGCGACGCACGGCGCGACAGCCAGGCAATGATCGTCCTCACTGTCGATAACCGCGACGCCGTCGATTCAACACTGACCAGCGCGGTTGCGGCGGGCGGTCGCGCCGATCCCAACCCGGCACAGGATCTTGGCTTCATGTACAACCGCCACATTGAAGACCCGGATGGCTATGTCTGGGAAATCGTATGGATGAACCCGACGGCGAACGCCTGAACATAGGGTAGGCGCATCGGTCGTAGCGGGTCATGAGCCTAGCCTCATGACGAGCAATTGCGGGCTGGCCCAGTGCCGGTTCCGCGTCAGTTGCGCCCGTCAGGTCGTCTTGACGTATTTCCGCCAGCTGTGCTCCGGCCGGAAGCCGAGCATGTCGCGCGCCTTGCGGTTGGAGAGCAGCGTCTCGTATTCGCCAAGTTCGCCCTTGACCGGCACGTCGGGATAAAACCGCTTCAGCAGTTCGGCCGTCGGCAGATCGGACGAGGTGTCGTCATTGGCGGCGTTGAACACCTGATAGCCGAGCCCGTCCTTCTCGATGGCGCGCAGCGTGATCTGGCCGAGGTCGCGCGCGTCGATATAGCTCCAGGCGATGCGCTTGCGGAAACCCGGATCGGCGAACCATTTCGGAAACAGCGAATATTCGTGCGGCTCGATGACGTTGCCGATGCGCAAGGCATAAATGTCGAAGCCGCTGCGCAAGGCAAAGACGCGCGCCGTCTTCTCGTTGACGACCTTGGACAGCGCGTAGCTGTCCATCGGGTCGACGTCGTACGCCTCGTCGAGCGGAAAATGCGTCGGGTTGCGCGGCTCGTTGGCGAATACCAGCCCGTAGGTCGTTTCGCTGGAGGCGATCACCACCTTGCGGATGCCGAGCTTCACCGCGGCCTCGATGACGTTGTAGGTGCCGAGCGCGTTGATGCGGAACACCTCATTGTCGGGCGTGATCATGATGCGCGGGATCGCCGCGAAATGCACGACCGCATCGACCGGCTGCGAGCGCAGCGACGGGTCGAATTCATGCAGGCCCATATAGCTCGACAGCGCATTGAACACCTGCCCGCTGTCGGTGATGTCGGTGATCAGCGTGCGCACCTTGGGATTGTCGAGCGGCTTGGTGTCGATGTTGAGCACCTGGCAGCCCTGCTCGACCAGATACTGCACGACATGGCGCCCGGCCTTGCCGCTGCCGCCGGTGAACATGATCCGCTTTGTCATTTTGCTCTCCCTGGAATTCATGTGTATTGTCAGACAATATCGAACTCTGCAATCGCCTGCCATGGCATGCGGCAAAAACCCGCTTCAACAATTCGCCGGCAAGGTGCAGCGCCGTCATCCATCACTGCAAATAGGACGAAACGACATGAACACGACCGCCGCGAGCGAAAAGATCGGCTTCATCGGGCTTGGCCTGATGGGGCACGGGATCGCGAAGAACATCGTCGACAAGGGTTATCCGCTGACGTTTCTCGGCCGCAAGAACCGCAACCGGCAGAAGACCTGCTCGGCCGCGGTGCCAAGGAAGCGGCGACCTCGCGCGATGTCGCGGCGGCATCCGATATCGTCTTCATCTGCGTCACCGGCTCGCGCGAGGTCGAAGCCATCATCCGCGGCCCAGGCGGCCTCAAGGAAGGCCTGAAGCAGGGATCGGTTGTCGTCGATTGCTCGACCTCTGATCCCGTTTCGACGGTGGCGCTGGCCGCCGAACTCAAGGGGCTCGGCGTCGATTATGTCGATGCCCCGCTCAGCCGCACCCCGAAGGAGGCTTGGGAAGGCACGCTCGACGCCATGGTCGGCGCCCCCGATGCGGTCTTTGCCCGGCTGAAGCCGGTGCTCGAAACCTGGGCCGGACGCATCGTCCACATCGGCGACACCGGCGATGGCCACCGCATGAAGCTGCTCAACAATTTCATTTCGCTCGGCTATGCCGCGATCTATTCCGAGGCGCTGGCGCTGGCGCAGAAGGTCGGCATCTCGCCGCCGCGCTTCGACAGCGTCATCCGCAACGGCCGCATGGATTGCGGCTTCTACCAGACCTTCATGCGCTGGACGCTGGAAGGCGACCGCGACGCGCACAAATTCACCATCGCCAATGCCTTCAAGGACCTCACCTATCTCGAGTCCATGGCGGGTGCTGCCGGCATCGCCAACCCGCTCGGCAACGCCACCAAGAACGCCTTCGCCGGCGCCTTCGCGGCCGGCCCCGCCGACCAGTATGTGCCGATGCTGGCCACGCATATCGGCAAGGTCAATGGCGTCGACCTCATGCCGACCAGGGACGGCAAGAACCAGACGATCTGAGAACGTTGGGATTAACGCCTGGGAGTGTCGCAACTGCAAACGTTCGCTGCCGACCAGCTACATCCGCCAATCTCCAACGCTGGCGATTAGCATATGACACTACACCTTCGTCATCCCAGGGCGCAGCAGGAGCGAAGCGACGTCGCGCAGACCCTGGGATCCATGCCGTGACATCAGCCGAAGAATGCAGCGGCTCAGAACGGCGCTTGTATCCGCCATTGCGCTCGTCGCCCTTCCACCATGACCGCGAGCCAGAAGCTGCGGAAGCGCTGGCTCCGCCAATGGAAGACCGAATTGATCGAGACGACCAGTCCCAGAGTGCTTCGGGCTTTTTCGCAGGACCGGGTGGCAGCGTTTGGTTCTGGTCTGCTGGAGCACTGCCGCAAGGTAACGGCATGGATCCCAGGGTCTGCGCCGCGTCGCTTCGCTCCTTGCTCCGCCCAGGGATGACGAAGGGAGGGTTTCGGCTAATCTCCTAAATTTGCGATTTGCGACTAACGGGAATGATCGACCTTCGTTGCTGGTTGACCCGACTTACACGCAGTTGGCCGAGAAACGATCGAATCAGCGCCGAAACCGGCCGATAACGTGGCGAGAAGTCTGAGCACCAAAGCACGCGCACTTCCGATCGGAAGAGGCCAAAAACAAAAAAACCGCCTCGGTGGGCGGGTCGTTGGAGCCAATTAGCACCATACCAAAATTAGTAGCATAGCTGCCGGCACAAAGCAAGAACAAAATAGCTGCGACGGCAAAAAAGTCCGAATTCCTTTCCCACCCGAGGTCGCCGCCCTCATTGCCTAGCGTTGATGATCAGCGAAAGCCGAAATGGCATCCAATCTCCCCCCTCGTGGGGGAGATGTCCGGCAGGACAGAGAGGAGCGCGAAGGAATGCGCGTTTTGCAATCGTTCGGAGCAACGCCAGCCCTGGCGCATAAATCACCGCCGCGACCGGCCGATGACATCGTCGGTGTTGGCAAGAAGCCTGTGCACCGCGGCGCGGGCTGCGGCGGGCCGCTGCAGGCGGATGTTCTTCTCGATCGCCTCGTGCAGTGCCTGCGCCCGCCGCTGATCGCTGGTCTCGCGGGTGACGAACTGGAACAAATGGTCGAGCGCCGATTCGATCAGCACGCCGAGCGGCACCAGCAGATCGTTGCCCGAGGCGCGCAGGATGGCGAGATGAAACCGCGTGTCGGCGCGCGTGCGCTCCTGCAGATTGGTCGCCTCGCCCATCTCGCGGCAAGCCTGGCTGATCTCTGCCATCTGCTCGTCGGTGCGTCGCATCGCGGCAAAGGCGCTGGCCTCCGGCTCGATGATGTGGCGGAATTCCTGCACGGTCCTGAGGAACACCTCGCGGTCCGGCGAGGTCGCATACCAGG
>NZ_JAMYQW010000047.1:0-37353 GCF_040321085.1 Mesorhizobium sp. M0522 | reverse complement strand
TGAACCCAGATGCGGATCAGGTTACGCGGCAGTTCGTGCCGCTTGGCGAGACCATGCAGCGTCTCGCCGGACAGGAACTCCTGCATTACCTGACGTTTGAACTCGATGCTGTGCGTGCGATAAGTCGCCATGGGCTTCCATCCTTCGAAAGCCCGGCTTCCAAGTCAATTCTGCTTGTTCATCCTGTCCGGTCCGAGGGGCGCACTCCATTATGGGGTCAATTTTGCACGCCGATTCACATTCCTGTGGACTATCAGCCACCAGGTCGAACCGGTCAACTGAAATGCAGCCCGCTTCTTCACCGAAGATCAGGATCCAGGCAAGCGTCCCCTTGGCGCGGGCGCCGCCGGATTGAGGGCTCTGCCCGCGTCGGATCTCCCAGCGGAAAAACCGGGCAGCACGGCGACGGGATGTGGCCACGGTGGGGAACTCCCGTGCTAAGTATGTGGCTGGGCATCAGCCCAACGCCGGTATATAGCCCAGGACGGATTACGGATGTGCGGTAACCAACCCGTATAAGAGCTGGATCAACCGTCGTCTAAGGCCCATCCCGTCTCCGTGCTGCCCTCATCAATGGCCAACAAAAAACCTGTGGCAAAAGGCATAGGGCCAAAAAGGTCATCCATCGTTCTTGACCACGGTCATAAGAGTTAGTTGCCGATATGAAAAGTCTCGGTGTGGCCATCGACGGCGATGGTTTGGCCGCTCACCATCCGGGACGCGGGTGAGCCGAGGAAAACGCACATATCCGCTATCTCTTCCGGTTTCACGAAGCGCTTGATTGACTGTGACTGGACATATTCGCTGTGAACAACGTCGATCGACACATTGCGGCTTTCAGCTTCAGCCTTCGCCACGCGATCCATGCGCACGCCCTCAACCGAGCCCGGGCATACGGCATTGGCGCGAACACCATAGGGACCGAGCTCTATTGCCAGAGACTTTGTAAAGCCGATCACCGCCCATTTCGCGGCAGCATAAGGAGTCCGCAGGCCATAACCGTAGAGGCCGGCGGTCGACGAAATATTGATGATGCTGCCGGACCTCTGGCCCTTCATGACGGGCGCTGCGCGCTTGACACATAGAAACTGGGCATCGAGACAGATGCTCAAGCATTTCTGCCAATCGTCGAGCCGAAGCTCTTCCACGTAGCCGGTCGGGCCCTTCGTTCCAGCGTTGTTAATCAAAACATCAAGACCGCCCAGGTCATTCAGCGCATCATCGAACCAGCGGTTTACGTCATCCTCGTTTGATACATCCACCTGTGATGTGACGATGCCTGGATGTATCTCGCCGACCCGTTTCAGGGCTTCCTGGTCGACATCGCAAATATGCACGCTTGCGCCGCTGTCGAAAAAAGACTTTGCAACGGCCCAACCAATGCCGGACCCGCCTGCCGTAATCATTACGCGCTGAACCAATTTCATCTCCGTTAGCGTTGTCTATTGTGATTTAGCGGTGCAGTTCGACTGCCGATGACCTTGTGGGTTATAGTCTCAAAGTTCGGTGCGTGACACCTCCGCTTCGCTATAACCCAGACCTTCTCATTAGCCAATGCCCGGACTATTGTGCGCGGGCTGGCTTCTCGCCGACGAATCGTCCTTTGCCCTCAGGAGCCGGGAGGTCAGCATGGGCCCCAATAAATGGTATGAGCCGCGACAGGATCTCCGCCGGCGGCGTGACGGAGCGGCCTTCCTTCGACGAAACATGCAGCATCAGATGCTCGCACGTCGCCAAAACGTTATCGTCGGAAGCCCTATACAACGACATAAAGGTGTGGATTTTCTTCCCGTCGGAAGGCAGGAATTGCGCCTTAATATAGAGCGCGTCCCCGAGCTTTGCCTCGGCCAGTAGCCGGACATGGCCCTCTACCGTGTAATAGCTGCGGCCAGCTTTAACATAGGCCATGTCGACGCCGATCAACCTTAGGATGACATCGGAAGCGTCGGCGAAGCATTGTGAGTAACGGTATTCAGTCATATGGCCGTTATAGTCGACCCAGGCAGGGGCAACTTTCACTTCAAATAGCTTCAATGTCGCGGGGCTAGGACTGGCCTGAGGAGGTCTCGCAACGCTCCAGAGGTGTTTCTCGAAGTCGGCCAGTAACTTGCCTGCACCCCAGCCACGTCCCTCATCACCAACCTTAAGCGCCTGCAAGATTCCGACGAGGTTCTGGTGCCGAATGCGTTCAAGTTGCCGTATGCTATGCCGCTCGGACTGAGCATCGGATTGCGAAGCGATTTTTTCAACAAGCTGATCGTCAAGATTGACGACGTCGGTTAGCTTGGATAACGGCCAGGAAAGGCATTCACGTCGAGCTTCGGGATGGGGATCATAGACCTTGACGTCGATACCGGCCAGACAAAAGCGGGCAATCCAGCCGCCGCCTATGACGCCACCGCCTACGCAAGCGGCCTTCCTAATTTGGACCATTGAACGGTATCCTTCCGAGGTTAAGTCTTCGAAACGCAGCAGGCCGGTGGTCCCTCGTGCGCCGATTATCTGCCGTGAAATAATATTCAGAACGTTGTGAGTACTAATCAGCGCTTCGTGAGTTTTAATTTACGACGAACTTCTTCGGGACCGATGATCCGGGCGCCCATGTTTTCAGCGACATTGACGGCCTTCTCTACCAGCTGACCGTTCGTAGCGAACTGACCCTTTGCGGCGTACAGATTATCCTCGAGGCCCACACGGACATTGCCACCGGCCAAAACGGCGGCTGCCGGATAGGCCATCGCGTCGCGGCCGATAGAAAAAGCGGAAAAAGTCCAGTTGGAAGGCATGCTATTCACCATTGCTGCAAAGGTGAGCAGGTCATTCGGTGCGCCCCAAGGCACCCCCATGCAAAGTTGAACCAAAACAGGATCTTCAATGAGGTCCTCTTTAACAAGTTGCTTAGCAAACCACAGATGTCCTGTATCGAATACCTCAATCTCAGGACGAACCCCGAAATCAGTCATCATCTTAGACAGAGCGCGAAGTGTCGCCGGTGAGTTCGTCATAATAGTGTCGCCGGCTTTGAAATTCATCGTGCCGCAGTCCAGCGTACAAATTTCTGGAGCGCACTCAAGGATATGGGCAAATCTTTCCGTTACACCTAGAAGTTCGCTTCTTGGATCCAGGGGCAGCGGTTTCTCCGCGCTTCCAAGTATAAGATCCCCACCCATACCGGCCGTAATATTTAAAACTACGTCGGTATCTGACTGTCGAATTCGGTCGGTTACCTCTTTATACAGATCGTGTCTGTTGGAGGGGGCTCCGGTCTCGGGATCACGAACATGAATGTGGACAACTGCAGCCCCCGCCTTGGCGGCTTCGACGGCCGCGGCTGCAATCTCTTTAGGTGAACGGGGTACGTTGCGGGACGTTGATGCGGTATCCGCTGCACCAGTCACAGCGCATGTGATAAAAACCTCGCGGTTGATGGATAGGGGCATTAAGTTCTCCTCAAATGAACGTGGACGCACCGCGGCAGCCAATGCCTTTCACCGCGCACAGACAGAATTTCAAAATGTGGGACGAGCACTGCTCTTGGCAAAGATGCGACCGCCCGTTCTTGGGCATCATGAAACACTCGTTAGATGCTATTCCGCCAAAAATGCCGGATGCGTGAAACGTCTAAAACGCAAATCCGAGGTATTTGAAATGTCGCGGGCTAGTCCGAGCCAGTCCCAAGTGCGGCCTCGACGACGTTTGCCCAGTAGGCCACTCCGTATGGGATTGCTGCATCGTCAAAGTCGTAAGCGGCATTGTGCAAAGCGGCCGACGGGCCATTGCCGATGAAAATGAGTGCTCCCGGGCGCGCCTGCAACATGTAAGCGAAATCCTCTGCACCCATGACCGGCCGCAACTTCTCGTCTAGCGCTGCCGCACGGGTGCCGCCCGCCGCACGAACGGCAAGAGCAGTCGCGGCGATATCGTTCACGGTGGCTGGAACCGATCGGCGGTAGTGGCAAGAAATATCGCCGCCGAAGGCTTGTGCGATTTTCCGCGTAGTCGTCTCCAGCTGGGTCTGGGCGAAGTCGCGCAGGGCGGGTGCCAAAGCGCGGACTGTTCCTGCCAGTTCGACTTCGTCGGCAATCACATTGTAAGCATTCGAGGCGCGGAGTTTCGTGACGGATATTACCAGAGACTCGACTGGATCGGTGCTGCGCGACACCAACGCCTGCAGGCCAATAATAACCTGAGCTGCGATTACGACCGGATCAACCGTCAAGTGCGGTGCTGCAGCGTGGCCGCCGCGACCCTTTACAACGATGTCAAAATCATCCTGGGAGGCCATCATCGGGCCTGGGCAAATGGCGAACTTACCTACATCGATCCCTGGCCAGTTGTGCATCCCGAAGACCTGGGAGATGCCAAAACGGTCCAAAAAGCCGTCCTCGACCATCTTGAGCCCGCCGGATGGCAATTCGACCTCCTCTGCGGGCTGGAAGATGAGCGCGACCGCGCCCCTGAAATTCCGTCTCCCAGCAAGGTACTTTCCAGCACCAAGCAGCATTGCCGTATGGCCGTCGTGACCGCAGGCGTGCATCTTCCCGGGGGTCTTCGACGCCCAATCCTTTCCCGTCGCTTCATGGATCGGCAAAGCGTCCATATCTGCACGTAGGCCAATGGTCGGCCCTTCGCCGCGTTCGCCCTGGATGAGAGCGACTATGCCGGTGCCGGCTATCCCCGTTTCGATGTGGTTGATTCCAAACGAGGCCAGCTTGTCCGCAACAAACCGTGCGGTCTTGTGCACGGCAAAGTCGAGCTCAGGGTTTTGATGAAGATGCCGTCGCCAGGCTGTGACCTCGTCGGCGAGGTGATGGAATTTCTCGACTGGGTACATGCTGACTCCTTTCTTGACGCATGGCGGCCGTCGGAGGGCCATGGGGGTATGCGCGCAGAATGTGCCGCAAGCGTTTGAAATAGTTTGGGCAAAACTTGCCATCAGGTGAAAGAAACGGGCGCGTATCCGCGACGATTGCAATAATAGCACCTTTTGAATGGGGTAGCGTTTCATTGAGCGTCCGATCTTGCAACGGGCGTTTCGGATCGCTAAAGCCTCATCGTGGTTTCGCCTCAGGGTATTGGGATGATAGATGACCTTGACCGGCGGATACTCGGCGCCCTTCAAAAGAACAACAGATTGTCGTTCGCCGATCTTGCGGATCTGGTGGGTTCGTCTGCTGCCTCATGCATGCGCCGCGTCAATAAGTTGCGTGCCGACGGCGTTATCACCGCTGATATCTCCCTAGTCGACCCCAAAGCGCTCGGGAAGTCGCTAACCGTGGTCGTAACGGTGGAGCTCGATCGCGAGCGTTTGGATCTTGTCGATGACTTCAAGCGAGCGATGAGGGCGGCGAAAGAAGTCACTCAATGCTATATGGTGACAGGCGATGCCGACTTCGTTCTTATTGTAGCCGTGGAGGACGTCGAGGCATTTGACGTTTTTGTAAAGACCAAACTCTACACAAATCCCAATGTCCGCAAGTTCAAGAGCATGATTACGCTGGACCGCGTGAAGTTTGAGCCCCGGGTGCTAGTGTAGCCCTTTTAAGGCTGAACGTTTGCGCCACTCCCGTCCCGTTTTTGAAGCGTGCATTGCGGCCGGGAAGCCACTTTGATCGCAATCGGTGCATCGAAGTCTGCAATTTAATTGCGTCGCCGGATGACCGGCGGTCGGTCACAAAAGGGCCTATGGCCCGCTCAAGCGGTAATCATCGCGCTGACGACATTTGGCACGCGCGGCGTGCTGGCGGTCCGAGGTGCGCCAACATTCGAAATGCTGAGATGGAGCCGCTGGGCGGTTTCGCGGCGGCAAATCGTGACTGGGTGTGCGGAGCGCCTGGATTGCAAGATTTGGAGGACTCAGGAATGACACTTGCAGCCGAACCTGCAAAGGCTCTCCCAGCCATAGAACAACGTCACCGGGATCAACGACAGTATCCTCACGGCGTAGCCTTCATGGATGGTCAGTACCTGCCGATGTCCGAAGCCAAGGTGTCCGTTCTGGACTGGGGCTTTCTGCATTCCGATGCCACCTACGATACCGTTCATGTATGGAACGGGAGGTTTTTCAGGCTGGACCTGCACCTGGACCGGTTCTTCCGCGGGATGGAAAAGCTCCGCATGAAGCTTCCCTACAACCGGAGTGAGATCGAAAAGATCCTGTCGACCTGTGTGGCGCTATCCGGGAACAAGTCGGCGTATGTCGAGGTGATCTGCACGCGAGGAAGCTCGCCCACCTTTAGTCGTGACCCGCGCCAGTCGGAGAATAGGTTCATCGCATTCGCGGTGCCTTTCGGGTCGGTCGCCAACAAGGAGCAACTTGAGCGCGGCCTGCATGTCGCCATCAGCAACACCGTCCGAATCCCGCCCAAATCGATCGATCCCACCATCAAGAACTATCACTGGCTCGATCTGGTGAAGGGACTGTTCGATGCGTACGACTACGGTGCCGAAACTGCATTGATCGTCGACATCAACGACAACATTGCCGAAGGGCCCGGCTTCAACGTTTTCACCGTCAAAGGCGGCCGGTTGAAGACACCGGCTTATGGCGTCCTTGCAGGCATTACCCGGCAGACCGTATTTGATCTATGCGGCGAATTGGGCCTCTCCGTCACCGCCGGCGACATTGATCGCGAAGAGCTGAAGGGCGCCGATGAGGTTTTCATCACGTCTACAGCGGGCGGAATCATGCCGGTGTTCAAGATTGACGAGACCGTTGTAGGCGACGGCAAGGTTGGCGCTCTGACTCGCCAGCTGACAGATCTGTATTGGCAGAAGCATGCCGATCCGGCATGGTCGACCGCGGTAAATTACGCGTAGTCCCGCGATATATTGTCGAGAGATCCTCGCCAGTGCGGGGGCATGGTGCCGTGAGTCTGCCGATGACCGACGCTTTCATTTCTCATCTCTCAAACGAACTCTACAAATCCGAGCGGGTGATCACCTCGACCCAGTCGGCGCAGATCGAGGTCGGCGGGCAGAAGGTGCTTAATTTCTGCGCCAACAACTATCTCGGTCTCGCCGACAGTGCTGAGCTGTGCGAGGCCGCCAAACAGGCGCTCGATCGCTACGGGTACGGCATCGCCTCGGTACGTTTCATTTGCGGCACGCAGGAGGAACACAAATAGCTCGAGGCGACGATCTCCTCCTTCCTCGGCTTGGAAGATACCACTCTCTACGGCTCCTGCTTCGACGCCAACGGCGGCCTGTTCGAAACGATGCTCGGCGAGGAAGACGCGATTATCTCGGATGCGCTGAACCACGCCTCGATCATCGATGGTGTCCGGCTGTCGAAGGCAAAACGCTTCCGATACGCCAACAACGACATGGCCGATCTCGAAGCGCGACTGAAGGAGACGAATGATTGTCGCTTCCGGCTGATTGCCACCGACGGGGTCTTTTCGATGGACGGCATCATCGCCAACCTGAAAGGTGTGTGTGATATTGCCGAAAAATACGATGCCATGGTGATGGTCGACGACAGCCATGCTGTCGGCTTCGTCGGCAGGAACGGTCGCGGTTCGGCCGAACATTGCGGTGTCGAGGGTCGGGTGGACATCATCACCGGCACGCTCGGCAAGGCGTTGGGCGGCGCGTCGGGTGGCTATACTTCGGGCAAAAGCCAAGTGGTCGACTGGCTGCGTCAGCGCTTACGGCGCTTATCTGTTCTCCAACACACTGATGCCGGCGATCGCCGGCGCTTCGATCAAGGTGTTCGAACTGATCCGCCATGGCGACGCCTTGCGCGAGCGCCTCTTTACCAATGCGGCGCGCTTCCGGTCAGAAATTGGCAAGCTTGGCTTCATGCTGGCAGGCGCCGACCAACCGCTCATTCCGGTGATGCTGGGCGAAGCGACGCTGGCGCAGGAAATGGCGGCGCGCATGCTGAAGCGCGACATCTATGTCATTGGCTTTCTTCCCGGTGGTGCCGAAAGGCCAGGCGCGCATCCGCACGCAGATGTCGGCGGCGCATTCCACTGCGGACATTGACCGAGCGGTTGAGGCGTTTGCGGAGATAGCAAGGGAACTCTCGATCATATGACCTGCGGTCTCTAACTACGTCGCCGCCAATAACCCTATCAGCGTATCTGCGCTAGCTGCTTCGGAGCCCGAACTGTGAGCAGTTGGGCCTTTCCTTCAGTGACCACGACTGTCTCCTCGTGCAGGACGATTTTACCGGGCTCGTACTCCAAGGCAGGCTCAATGCAGAGCACCATGCCAGACTGCAACATCGTATTGTCTTCCAGTCGAATTGACGGCGGTTCGGTCAGCCGCAACCCAAGGCCATGCCCCATGCGCCCGTTGCTGTTGAGATCCGCGCCACCCGACGAAAGCGCCTTGGCCATCTGTTCAAAGACAAATCCGGCCGTAACCCCTGCTGTTGCCGCCTGAAGCCCAATCTCGAGCGCTTCCCACACCTTCTCTTGAGCGTACCGTAGGGCATCTGTAGCCCTGCCAACCTGGTAGTTGCGATCGTAGTCGCAGAAATACCCGTCAAAGGTCGTACCGGTGTCGATGAAGAGCAGGTCGCCATCAGCTATCGGCCGGTCCCTTGGCCCGCCTGTAATCTCGAAAGGCCCGCCGACGTCGGATCTGCAAATGAGAGTCGGAATAGCGCCAGCGCCGCCCGTATTGAGACGACCGCGGAATTCCCGAAGGATTGTACGTTCAGTATCGCCGATTTTAACGAAATCGGGCACTTGGGCGTACACGGCACCCGCGATGTCGATAGCCTTTTTGATCTTACTGACCTCGGCCGCACTCTTGATCATGCGGAGCTGCCAAATGAGGCTTGCGCCATCAACAATCTCGACGCTTTTCAGATCACCCATGATCGCATTCAATTGCGTTACCGGCATTCCCAGTCGCAGTTCGAAACCAAGCTCAGCCCCGACCCGTCCGTGTCGCCGGGGCAAGTCTGATATCGCAGCGACAATGAGAGATGTGCCTTCATCCTCGGGCCGAGGCGAAGGCCAGGATCTGATTTCCTTGATCCACGTCTTCTCGATGATAGCCCTTCCGATCTCCGGGATGATCGCAAGGGGAGCTCCGGCTGCAGGCACTAACACGAACCAAGGTCGGGTGTAGCTCTCCCAGAACGTGGAATCGAGACCGATGAAATACCGGATATTGTCCATTGAAGTGAGCAACAAGCCGTCTAGGCGATGTTGACCCATTAACCGCTGAGCCCGCGCGACACGCTCTTCGAACTCAGTCGGTGCAAAGCCGTAGGAGGCTTCCTGATCCATTCTGTAACCCTGTTTGTCCGGACGGTTTCAGCCGTGGCAGCTGCATCTAGCCGCCATCCTAAAGGCGCCCGGTGCTCGAAACATCTCAAAATCACGCCGGCGGCACAGGCGCTATTTCAAATGTGCCTGATCGGCCGGCAGATTTGCGTCTCTCGCCCGACGAACTCGAGGCGCTTCGGTGGTAGCCTCGGTCAGGCCGCCTGAGCATTCAAACCGCCAATCTCGATCGCCTCCACGGCCACTGCTTCATCGTTGTCAGATGTATCTCCGGTAATCCCTACCGCACCAAGCAACCGACCGGCCTGATCTCGTACCAGGACGCCCGCCGGGGATCGGAACAATCTTGCCGCCTGATATAGCGGTCGGGCCGGCTACAAAGTGAGGGCGGTCGCCTAATGCTTTGTCGAGCCAGCGTGAACTGAAACCGACGGCCAAAGCACCGTAAGCCTTGCCGAATGCAATTTCAAAGCGGAGCATCGAAGCCCCGCCCTGCTTCTGGAACGCGACCAGGTGGCCGCCAGCATCCAGAACCGCGATGCTCAACGGCTTGAGACCCTTTCCGCTTGCTGTGGAGCACGCCTTATTAATGATGGAGTTGCGACTTCCAATGTCAGTTTGGTCATATTCAAGTTTGCCTTGAGCTTGCTAGGAGGGACGTCTTCTATGCGGCAAACGAGCATCGACCGGAAGATCCGTAGCCACAACCGTGGCTAGCATCGCCGATGTTGCGGCAGAAAGTGTTCATCCTAGATGCCCGTGACCCGTATTGTAGAAGACACCCGGAACCCGGCTTTTGCCGACCCGTGGCATCATGTTCGGCATCATCGGCCGAAGCCCTGCCCACGGCACAACGTGTTCAGTTGCCACTTTCGGGAACATCATCCGCGTCCAGTCGACCAAAGGTCTGATGCGATCTTCACGGATGTCGAAATTGACGCCGTTGAACTCTGCGGCCCCTGCCACGCGCAGACGCGCTGCGCCAAGTCGGCTGGTCACAATTTTAGCGCGGTCGTCCAGAATGCTTACCCAAGGGGCCGAGGAATCTGCGGTAGACCCCTCTAAATCCACCGTAATTGAATAGCCCTTCACCGGATAAATGTTGATGCGGTCCCCGAACATCGCAGCAATATCACGGCTATTTGTTCCCGCACACACGACAATGCCGTCAGCTTCCAGGGTCTGATCGGCGGCACCCATTTTGCAAACGAGGTTAAAACGATCCCGGCGTTCAATCCGGGCAACGGCAGCGTCATAGTTAAATTGAGCGCCAAGCTTTGTGCAGGCCCTCTCCAAGCCCGCGCAATACTTGTGAATGTCGCCGGTAGAATCCGACGGGGTGTAAAAGCCTCCATAAAAATTTCCATGTAGGGCAGGTTCAATACCGGCAAATTCGCTGAGCGTAACTGATCGCCGGTCCAGGCCACCCTCGTTCAGCATCTCATTCACCTTCAACGCATGGTCGAAACCAACTTTGTCCCAATAAACATGCAGGATCCCCCGACGGACGTGATCAAAGTATCCCTTCACGGTCGGCGATCTCGAAGAGGTGTTTTCGGGCCGCGATAGCCAGGCGGGTCGTTTCAATCGTGTTCTCGCAATATCGCGAGATATTGGACACGAATTCCAGCAGTCAGCTGTACTTGTGCCAGGACGGAGTAGGGTTCATGAGGAGCGGGGCATCCCGCCGAAGCATCCACTTGATTCGTTTGAGGACGGTTGACCAGTGATTCCAGACTTCGGCATTGCTTGCGGATAGCTGGCCGCCGTTGGCAAATGACGTTTCCATCGCGGCATAGCGTCGCCGCTCAACAACAGTCACATCGTAGCCCTTGCTCCAGCAATGCATAGGCTGTCGACACACCGACAATTCCGGCGCCAATTACAACAATTTTAGGCATTTTAATCTCCGAACAGTGCAATGGGCGCGAGGATGGCCCGCAGCGAATCCCCAAATCTGTTCGGGTACCTGAGAGCTTAACCGGGACTTACCGGCTTTCCCCTTCGGTGGACGCTCGAGGCGGGCTCTTCTGCGGGTCGAGCCGGGAGCGATGAGCGATTACCGCGGCCGTCAAGGCCGAAGCACAAACGGGCCAGTCGCCGCGATCAGGTTCGTGATGCGCTGGTGCGCGATCTCGAGGCGGCACGCTACAGCGCCGATCGGGCGTTCCGGCAATACGACGCCATCGATCCGCAGAACCGGCTGGTCGCGGCGGAACTGGAGTTGCGATGGAACCGGGCGCTTGCGCGAGTCGGCGAGAAAGACAGCAGGATTGCCGCGCATGATGGCTCGACATTGGAACCGTCACTTCTATCGCCAATACACGTCGCCGCCCTCGCCGCCGATCTCAAGGCTGTTTGGTCGGGCGCCGAGAACCGACGCAAGGCTCAAGAAGAGCATCGTGCGCATCCACGAGGTGGTCCGCCGGTATCGATGAAGAAGCCTTAGAAATCGTTCTCCTGATCCATTGGATTGGCGGCGTCCACACCGAACGTCGCCTGCCGAGGCGGCGGCGCGGACAGCGCAACAGCAGTGCGGGCCGACATCCTGGCCACCGACCGGCAACTGGTTCTCATCGCCAATGATGATCTGATTGCCGGCATCCTCAACCGAAACGGCCTGTTGACCGGCCACGGCAGTCGCTGGAAACGGGAGCGGGTCACTGCGCTCAGGTCACATCACAAGATTCCGGTATTCCGTCCGGCGCCAGACGGGAACGGGCCGTGGCTTAATCTGAACAGGTGGCGCGCCTTCTCGGTCGGCGACGTTGTTCTCATCCTCGAGCTGACGCATGCGCTTGAGCTCTGACGGCGACAGACCTTCATACCGCCTCTTCCAGTTATAGAACGTCGCTTCCGAGATGCCGACCTGGCGACACACCTCAGCAACCGGCATCCCTTCCTTCTTTTTGCGCAGGATGAACGCAATCTGCGCCTCCGAGAACTTTGACCTCTTCACGGAATCCTCCTTCTCCCGGACCCGGATCACAAGTGGAAAATTCCAGCTCTGAACGGTCCGAAAAATGGGAGGCACGTCAAGGACAATAAGGCCAATTTGTTGATTTCGCTGAGAGCTGACCCGATTCCGCTGAGAAGTGATGGAGTGGATGCCCTCCCGACGGCCTCGTTATGTGCCAAAGTGATGTTTGTCGGAACGTCACTCAGAGGAGAGAGCATCCATGAAGGAAGTTAGCATCGTCGGGCTGGACCTTGCAAAGCGGGTTTTTCAAGCTCATGGAGCCGGCGCCGACGGCGGTGTCGCGTTCCGCAGGAAGCTGCCCCGCGGTCAAGTCCTGGTCTTCTTTACGGGGCTGACAAGGTGCGTTGTTGGCATGGAAGCATGCGCGACGGCGCATTATTGGGCTCGGGAGATCGGAAAACTCAGCCATGAAGTTGGCTTGTTACCGCCCGCTTATGTGAACCGGTAGAAGAACAATGCGGCAGACGCCGAAGCGATCGCAGAAGCCGCCAGCCGGCCCTCGATGCGGTTCGTCCTGCCGAAGGCCGAAAGCCAGCAGGCCCGCTCGATGATCTTCCGGACGTGATCTCTTCGTGCGCCAAAGAACGCACTTATCAACGCCGTCCGGGCGCATTTGGCCGAGCATGGGTTCATTGCGCCACAGGGCATTGCCAACCTGGCCGCGCTGACAGATCTCATCGAAGACACCAATATTGGTCTCGAACTTATCGTCGTAAAAACCGCGCGGCTTTAATCTTGACCAGATCGACATGCTCCCCTCTCGTATCGCCAGTTTGGAGAAGACGCTCAAGTCAGAAGCTAAACGATCGGAGAGCACAGCCCGGCTAATGTCTACCTGGAATGGGGCCGATCACAGCCATGGCAATTGAGGCCTTTGCGCCCACCATGACGACTTCCCGAAAAGGCGTGACTTTGCAGCCTGGCTCGCACTGGTGCCTAAACAGCATTCGAGTGGTGGAAAGCAGGTGCTCGGCCGAACCTCGAAGATGGGCCAGCGCGACATCCGGCGGCTTCTGATCATCGGCGCCATGACCGTGGTCCGATGGGCATGTCGCAAGGCGCCGTCCGAGACCTCATGGCTGGCACGTATGTTAATGCGCAAGCCGCGCATGCTCTTTGCGATTGCCCTTGCCAACAAAATGGGACGCTCGATCTGGGCGATGATGACGAAGAACGAAGATTACAGAGTTTCCGGTCTAGCTGCCGCATAACCAAAGCAGCAGCAAGACGGAACGGCGGCGTGTGAGGAGGTCAACGAAGGGTAAGGACAAAGATCGGTGAGAGGGGGTCTGGGAATGCATCCGGGTCAAAGAGCCTTGAGCTCGCAGAAGTGATTTGCACCAGGTCCCGTAGCTCCATACCGGCCAGCGCTCAAAATCGAGTCGCAAGAAAGGCCTAATACATGACCGCACCCGATCACACGTTCGAGCCGTTCGAAGAAAGCCTTGCATGAACGGGGGCATCCATACATGACCCGCCTTCTTTTATGTTTCGGATCTCAGGTTTTGGTCAAGGTGGGTGCTTTCTCCTTCTATGTGGCAGTGGCCTGGGGCCGAACTGTCTTTGAAGCGGAAGCTGTCGTTTCCGGTTTCCAAGTATGGCAGTGATGGGTGAGCCGGTCGAGCAGCGCCGTTCCCGAAGACGGTGGCCCATTCGCTGAAGCTTAGATTGGTGGTGATGACGACGCTGGTGCGCTCCTAGAGCGTGCTCAGCAGATGGAACTCAGCGCACCGCCTGATGCGCTGAAGGGCAGGCAGGCGCGTTCGACGAGCAGGTCATAGTTCGTAGTGGCAATCGCGCGCCAACTGAAGCTGCTGAGGAGCCGTGCGCCATGCCATCAACCTGGTCGAGTATGGCTTGGCCGAGAACAACGCCCGAGAAAGTGGGCTTGGCATCTGGTCGGCCGATTTAGAAAGCCGCATCTCTACCGGCGCGCCAAAAGATCCGCGGTACCTTGACCTCTCATATCCAAAACGGTGACACGAATTGTCAGGAGCCGTGAAGCAATTTGCTTCTTGAATCTCGCGAAAAACAGCACGATGCGTTACCTTGCCGCAAAAGGTGAATAAATTGGGACCACCTATCTATCGCCGCGCTTCAGGCCAACAGCGAACCGGTGAGACATAGCCAATGGTGTTCATCTCTCACCCCTCCAAGGCTGTTGCTTTTGACGCTCGTTCGCACGTGGACGCGGTCTGCGCAAATCCGGCGTCCGCAAAAATGTCCTCGCCTGCGGCTTCCTCGCGAAGCAAATGTTTCCGGTCGCCGGTCTCCTCCGCTGTGCTTCGGCCTGTGGTGCGCACCGCTTTTCGCCGTGCCCGGGACAAGCCATAGACGCGTTTCAGGCAGGAGATGCAGGCCTGGTACCAGCGCAGAAGTTGCGCAGCTTGCGATAGATCCAGCGGCTCCATTGGCAGTAGACGCTCGCTATCGGCTCAGTTGCCCGCTTCGATAACGATAACGATAACGATAACGATAACGATAACGATAACGATTACTATAACTATAATAACTATAACGAGATCGAGAATCTGTCCGCTGCGGCCGGTGGTCAGATTGATCCTATGCCGACGTCCGGCTGCGGCTTCCAGGATCGCGGAGTATGGTGCGACCCATCCGGGACGGAGCACCGGGAGCGCGAAGTTGCGGGCAGGCCGATCCCACGCGATGAACCGCGAGCGCGAATCCGCGGTTGTCGTGTCGCGCGCCGCCCCCATCGTTTCGCTCTGACAGGTAGGCGCTTATGTGAAGCGTGATTGGAATGAACATCCCCAAGACTGAGGCCGCCATCCTTGGAAACGCGGAGCTGCGCTACCTGTATCGCGTTTGTCGCGTCCGCGACACGGTGTTCGATGTTCGTCCTCCAACTTCACTCTCATGCTCTTGAACCATAGCCCTTAAATACCCTTCGAAGTTATTTCCGCTCAGGTGGCACGACTTTTGCTCCCATCCCTTTGGAGTCGGAAGGAGCTGCCCACCTCAGGTGGCCGGTGAGTCAATTCATTCGTGCTTCATCAGAGGCTATAACTGCCGCCGATAGGGAGATCTAGATAGCATGCATGCGACGCTGAACACTTTATCTCATTTTGATCGAGCTCGCGTCGCCCATCTCGAGCTCGAGCCCGAGCAAGAACAGTTTGTCGACCCGTTGGATTTGGTGTTCTTAGAGCTTCAAGGTAACGCTCGCCCCGACGTGGAGCACCCATTTTCAATCGTTGTCCGCCATCAGATCGTCGGCTTCTTTGTCCTGCGCGAAAAAGCGGCCTTGCCTAAATGGGCCCCGCGAGGAGTCATTACCTTGCACAGCTTGCGCGTGGGCCGAGATTACCAAGGTAACGGATATGGCAAAGCGGCGACTGGACTTGCCTCTCAATGGATTTCGAAAAACCGCCCATCTGTCAGCCGTCTGATGCTTACCGTTGACGAAGATAACGCAATGGCTAGACATATTTATCTAAAGTCCGGGTTTTTGGACACGGGCGCTACTTACTTCGATAAGTTCGGCTTGCAAAATGTTCTTGAGCGTGAGATAAATTGCGTCTGAACTTGTGACTATTGTGTTTCCTTTGCCGACGTCTGCCTGATCATCGCAGCGTTAACCCGTTCACACTCTCCAGCTGACCCAGTACCCCTGAGCGTGAAGCGGCGAAGCTGAAGTCGAGGTGCGGAATAGCGATGGCTAAAGCGGGATTGGGCCAGCGGACTTAACCTTTTCCATCATGACGCAAGTTCGGAAGCACTTCACATTTCCTTCCTCGAAAAATAATTCTCGCGTAAGAGAGGTATACTCATCCATGCCTCTGATATTAATTATGAGGACGAAGTCCGCCTCTCCAGTAACGTGGTAGCATTGCTGCACCTGAGGGCAGTTCATGAACCGTCTTTTCATCCAGTCGAGCAGTTCCAGTTTTCCGTTTTTAGCGGTCACCTCGACGAAGACCGTCTGAGGATGTCCTACCGCTCTCTGGTTTAAGATGGAGATGTCCTTACTGATTATCCCGGTGGAACGAAGCCGTTTTAGGCGTCTCGCTACCGCCGCTGCCGAGAGGCCAACGCGGTCCGAAATTTCGCGCTGCTGCATGAGGTTGTCGAACTGCATTAATTGCAGGATTTTTATGTCGAAATCGTCGAGTCGCGTTTTGCCAGCCTGCGTCATGTAGGCATTCTCCTGAGTACGTGGCTCTCACTGCAAATTCTGCGCCATGATAGAGTCGCGTCGGAACGTCTGGAGGGTAAGGAGCCTCGAATTTGGAGTCTCTAACGACATGAGGCTGCTATATCTTGTTCTGATCCACGCGGCCGAAGAGTGGAAACGACCACCGCGCGAATGGTTCGAGGCCAGGACCCAGTTCGCCGTCGTTTTCGGCGAAAGGTTCGTCAGCCATGACGAAACCGGCTTCGCGCGCAGAATTCCTGATAGTCCCGAGAACCGTTGACTTGAAACATGGGAGGGGACCCTGAACCTCACAAACCTGTCTACGAACCGACAACGGATACGCGACCCCCTCTTCGTTCAATCCCGATACGATCAGGTCGGTTCGCGCTCCGGACCGCAACCCCTGTCCGGTCCCCAGACACCCGCCCGACTTTGTCCACACACTCCACTCCTTCAAGTGGATCGGTGTTTATCGATGAGTTCTTTCACCCTCCCTTTGCGGTGCACGTCGGCGTGCGCACAGCGTTCCGATATCTCGGCGCATTTCAGCTCCATGTGCCCAAAAAGCGTTTTTGCGACGGAAAGCTGGTCATCGGTTGATCGTTTTCCGGGTCCTCCTCCGAACTGCAGAGCATCCCTGCACTCTTCAAGACTCCCCGGGAACACGCCAGCGAGTTGGCCGGCTAGCTTGCTTCGGCGCTGTGTGGCGCAGCTATCCTGAGACAGGCACTGGGCGATCTCGCCAATTTGTGTGTGGGCCTCCCTGAAAGGGATGCCTCGCGACGCCATCCGTTCGGCAGCGATGGCCGTCATTGATGACCCATCTTCCAGATGTTCGCGCATCGACCTCACGTTGAACGACATGTATTTCACGATAAGCGATGTGAGGATGATGGCCCTCTTCAGGGCCTCCTCTGAGAGCCTGAGAGGAGAGCAGCCGTAGTTGCTTGATTCAATCGAGTTGCTGAAAGGCGCTTTGCAGGTAGCCGTTGCCGCAGAAACGTATGCGCCAATTACGGTGCTTGCCGACCCCTTGATGTGTTCAAGTAGAAACGGGTTCTTCTTTTGGGGCAGCATGGAAGAGCCGCCGGCAAGGTAGTGAGGAACATCGATGAGAGCGAACTCGCGTGTTGTCCAGACCTGCAGATCCTGGGCCACACGACTGAGCAAGGTTGAGATGCTAGCAAAGATTGAAAGCCCGTGCAGGTGATGGTCTCGACTCGCGACCGCATCAAGTGAGTTGTACGACGGCAGTGCAAATCCTAGAAGACTTGCGGTTTTCAAGGGATCTATCGGCATAGTGGTGCCTCCGCCGGCACAAGCTCCCATAGGGCAGTTCCTGATGTCTTCCAGCAGGCTATGGAGGCGCTGGCGCTCGCGCCCCAGAGCGAAGAAGACGCCAAGCAGATAGTGCCCTGGCGACCCAGGGAGTGCGATCTGGTATTGACTGTATAACGGAGCCACAAGTCTCGATGCCTCTTCCACTCGTTGAAGCAGGGCATCTTGTGCAATTCCTATCTGTTGAGAAATGGAAGACGCAGCTTCCCGAAGGACCAGAAGAGAAATGGTCGCGTTCAAGTCGTTACGGGATCTCGCAAGGTGCAGCCAGCCGGCCTTTTCCGGGCCAGCTCTGGTGGCAAGTTCGGCCTCATAAGCAAGATAGAGGCCACGCGGAGCCTCGCGGCCCTCCAAAGACTGAAAGCCCCCGTCCTGGAGGTCCAAGATGTGCTTGAGGAGATCGGCAGCGGCTGCTTGGCTGACCAAGCCCTTGTCCGCAAGCATCACCAGATGTGCTTCGTCTATGGCCGCCTGGTGCTGCAGAAGGTGGCCATCGCGCGAGATTTCTATAGGCGGGGCGAGCAACCTCATCGCTTCGGGATGTAGGTTCCACCCGCCCTCGCTTGACCCGGCAACCTCCGTGTTGGCCGTTTCGTCAGTAGCTGCCTCGATTTCGATTACAATGGAGTCGATCATCCGTTGCGCTGCCGCGACGGCGACATTCAGTTCATCAGCAACGCCTACGGAGTAGGCTACTCGGTCTCTGAAGTCGCCATTAATTTTAACTTCCATTCCCTCAGATTTCAGTAGCCCGGCCTCTGGCACTGTCGGGTCTGGATTTCGAGAAAAGCCGAGGCGTTTGAGCTTGCCGGATTTATGAACGAGTTGGAAACGGATGGCTCCCGCCCTTGCGCTCGCGCGTGGAGGCGTGAACGCATCTCCTGCGTAAAGTCTAATCACCATGTCAAGGATTGACGTACCAAAGGCGTGCGAGAGCATGACTGGAATCATTCCTCCAGCCAGCCTGGGGTTGACCTCGATGATGACGGGGCCTGACTCGGTTATCACGAACTCCACATGAGCCGGTCCGAATTCCAGGCCCAGAGCCGATACCGCGCCCGAGGCAAAGGAGGCCAATTCCCGTAGGGATGGCTCCGATAGCGGGGCCGGGAAGTCGTGCCCTACCTCGACGAAGTAGGGAGTCGGCGCCTTGTGCTTGGCAAGAATTCCAAGGCAATGCAGCGTCCCATCGTAAGCTATTATCTCTGCAGAGTATTCCTTACCCTCTATATATTGCTGAATCAGAATGTCTGGACTGGCCAAACCCACTTGATCCAACAATACGTCCTTTGCACTCTCAAACGCATCGACGACGGCTGCGGCACTATCGCACAACCGCACGCCGCTACTACCACTGCCGGACACTGGCTTGACGATCACCGGCAGAGTAGCTTGGGCAAGAATATTCTCGACGTCTCTGACGGACGTGGCCAGCCGAGTTTCAGGGATGGTGATTGATCGTCGCTGCAACTTGGCCGCTTGCTTCCATTTGTTCCGGCATGTGGCTATAGCCTCCGGATTCGCGCCTGGTAGCCCTATCGCCGTCGCGACACTTGACGCTGCTTCCACAAAATAATCCGATGACGAGTATATTCCTGCCAGCCTTCTTAATTTTCCGGCGACCCCGATGAGTTCATCCCGACTACGAGTTTCAGCTTCGATCACTTGAGCGATAGAGTCCTTAAGAAATGGATAGCGCGTAGGATTGCGTGCAACGAGATAGGGCTCATAGCCCAAGACTCGGGCCCGCTTCATCAATAATTCGCCCGTGCCCGTCGTGTTGCTTTCTACGAAGAGGAAGCTACCTCGGTTCATCATGAAGCACTCTCCAGCACGTTAGGACAGCTTCCCGGCTTCTCCGACTCCAATGATATCGGTTCCATGGTGGGAGAGCTGTCGAGGGATGATTTTCCGTTACCGGCGCGTCCAAGAGTACATCTTCATCTAGACATCCGTTCTGCTTGAGCCATTCGTGGTCGTAAGCAGCTTCTACGTAGCGGTGCCCTTCATCAGGACATATGACGACTACGGTCTCTTCTGGATACTCTCGAGCGCGCCAACGCCCAACAATGTAGCTCGCTCCGGAGGTCGGACCGGCGAAAACGGCGTGCCGCTCGTGGAGGGTTCGCGTCGCAGCAAATGCTACCGGAGCCGAGATGAGATGCACCTCGTCATACAGTTCATGCTTCACGTTCTTCGGGACAAGACTATTCCCCAAACCCCGCAGTTTCCGTTCGCCATCCTGTTGGCCAAAAATGACGCTATTAAAGGTGTCCACTCCAATCAGGCGCGCGCCAGGGGCTTTTTGGCGGAGACCCTCTATCGTTCCGCAAGTAGAGCCGCCTGACCCCACAGAACCGACCAAAGTTACATCGGCGCCCAACATCGCCGATATTTGATCGGCGAAGAGCCTATAGGCTGCGGGGTTGTCCGGTGTTTCGTATTGCCGGGGCCAGAAACAGGAGTGGCCCAACTGTCTCATCCTAGCGTGTAGTGCGTCGAGGCGGCTTCTTTGATAGCCGCCCTGCTTCGCCTTTTCATTTATAATGAAGACCTCGGCTCCCAATGAGCTCAACCTGTTTTCCAGGCCTTTGTCCATCACTGGGTCTGTGAAGATTTCGAGCTGAAATCCACGTTCCCGGCAAACTACGGCCAAACCCAGCGCGAAGGTTCCGCTCGAGGTCTCGAGAACTTTCATGCCGTGCGTCAAAGTCCCTCGAGCCAGCGCTTCCTCGATGATATACTTCGCAGGGAGAAGCTTCATGAACGCGAACTGCGCAAGATAAAGGTTTGTCTCACGCCTAATAATGGTGGGGAGAGCATAGGCCTCAGAATAGCAGGAGAATGGCAGGCGTTTGCGAACAGCGTCCATATGGCTTACCTCACCTGCAGCCAGTCATGGTCAGATATATTTTTGGCGAGTTGTCGAACCGCGATATATGGGCGAGCGCGGACCGAAGCTTCCGTGGAAAGTCAGCCGCCATTCGATCAAGCAGGATCCCAATCATTGTGCCGCTGTGCGCGACTATGACCCCGAGAGCGTCAGTGGCCTCGGATGCTTTCAGCATCGAGTTCAGATGCTCTTTTGGAGCCCGCTCCTGATGCAGGAGCGCGCTGGTCGTAGCTATTCTGCCTATCGCGGCCGTGTCACCCTGCGGAATCGCGATCCGTGCGCACTCGAGTAATTGGTGATATTCTGCTCTGTAACTGGCGGAGATTTCACCTCGCCGTTGATCATAGTCGACGGTTTCGACAGTCCCTCCTTCATCGCTGCCAACGATTGCAAGCGGCGGCATTTGCCCAAGGAAGGAGAGAAGGCTACATGCACGCTGCTGATATGCGACCACTCCTGGGTACATCACCCCGTCGGAAGGCTCGATCTCCGCCATTAGCTTCTCGATCAATGATGTTCGGACGCTACGCTTGAAGCAGCAGGCGATTGACCGTGCCGTCGCAACAAGATCCGCAGATGAACTCGCCAGCCCTTTGCCTTCGGGGAGCTCAGATTGCAAAAGGAGGATTCCTCCTGAGGCGCCGAGCGCAATCACGAGATTCTCAGCCAGCCGTTTAGCTTTGACTTTATGTGACGGATAAACGGTTACGGACCGTGTGCCTGAGATCGGCATGAAGTGAGCACGCGCGAAGAGCGCGATGGGCATCGTTACCAAGAAGTGAGGATCACCGGGAAGGGAGTCCGCCGGCAACTGGCCTTGCAGCAACTCACCGAATGTGCCGCAACAAAGTGCGTCGGTAGAATGTACCCTTGGCTGCTGCCCATGTTCGGCGCTAAGCTGAGCCGCATCTGCGCCATCGAATGTCTGGTGACACATGTATGGGCTCCAAACTTCATCGGCGGCCGCTTCGAGAAGTCCTCTAGTGGAAATGCTAGGACCGATAGGATGGGTGGAATTTTGAATAGCCATATCACTTCCTCGTCGGGTACATTGATGTGATTTGCCGCTAAGAGACGCGACCCGGATTATCGGAACAGGGTTGACGTTCCGGCTCTTGGGTCGCTCACAACCTCAGACTTTGCGTGGACATACCATCGTCAGCGATTGGCCGTCGCAAAGTTTATATAAGAGTACTTGTAGGAATTGTTGCACCGTTTGATTATCGGCGACTGGAGTCGCGGTGGGTGCGTGGTCAACAGCCGATAGACGGCATGGTAGCGTGGCGGGCCCCACCGCACCGCCCGCCCTTGAGGACCACGCATAGCAGTCGGCAGGTCGATCCCCTCCTGGCGCAGTAGGACGAGCTGGCGCACGCTGCCGATCTCACGAAACTTTCCGAACACCAGAGACAGTGCCGCGCGGATCCGCCTGAAGCGGCGCGCTGCGAGCTGCACACGACGGTGGCGATCGGCTACCGGCGGGGCGCAGATAATCGTCTGGAACAAGACCCCCGATAGACGGGTCGTCAGGGCGTACTGGCGCCGCGGGCTCTCCGGATTGTGCAACTGCGGGTTTCACAAAGTCCCGGACACGGATTTCAGTAAGTTCGTGACGTCGTTTGTAACCGGGGCAGATTTCCGGGCGGCGGGGGTTTGCGGGTTGCGGTCGCGGGTTTGTTTTTCGGGGCGTCGGCCCCCCCCCGTCGGGTATTCACGAGCCGCGGGATGCGATTAGTTCCTATCTTGTATGGTGACGAGGCCGGCATCGAACAGGCCCGACAACATCCGAGCGAGAAGCAGAGCGATCGCCCTGTCACGCCGGCGTCGGCGCCAGTGACCGTCGCAAGCGGCGATCACGCGGTCGAGTTCCTCTCGCGAGAGATACCGCGGGCGTTCCGCCAGCCGGCAGGAGGCAAACGACGGCCCCGCCGTGTCGAGGTCGGCCTGGCAACGGCCGGCGGCAGAAAGAAACCGCAAAACGGCCCGCATATTGTGACCGGTTTTGACAATCCGGAGGGGTCGCGCGCTTTCGCGCAGGCTCGTCCCACTGCACTCGTGGTGATCGGCTGTCCGGCGCGATCGCCGCGGACGAACCACGCCTTTGGCCGACGCACTTTCCAGTAGTTGCGCAGGATCTCCAGCAGCTTGGGCAACAGCATCACATAGCGGTCCTTCTGGCCTTTGCCCTACTCGATGCGGATGACCCTTCTCTGGCTGTCGATGTTCGTGGGCTTCAGCTGCACCGCTTCCGAGATGCGCAAGCCGGTGGCATAGCAAGGTACGCCTTCGGCGAAGACCGCCTTGCGTGAGCATGGCACGGTAGCGTGTCTGCGCTCATAAGGTCGTCCTTACGAGCGTAGTTAGCAGCACAGCATGAGCCATGAAACTGAGGCAATACAGAAGATATCATTAAAGAGCGCCGAATTGAGCGGGCAAGGCAGCACAGGCGCTATTGCCGACACGGTCCACGTGCGGCTGGTGCCAGGATGGATATTGTAAACTAATATTATAGGCGCTTCATGACAATCAACACTACGGCGCGGCATCATATCATCCGCTAAAAGGGATTTAATATATGAATAAGAATTGTTAAATTAAATGCAAAACACTTTAGCAAATATTTTCTTCACGAGATCGCCAGTAATTGCTATACACGGCATCGAAAAATTGGGCTTACTTGTTGAAAAGCGGGCCATACGAATTCGGGCGCGTCATGCGTAAGGCGTGTATTTCAAGCTGAATCGAAGTGGAGTAATTGAGAAATGGAACAAGGTCCCGAGAAAGGCGCAGCATTTCTGACCATCATAAAGACGTCACTTGATCCATCGTATCGCATAATTGTCTTTCCCCATGGGGGCGGTAGCATCAAATCATTCCATACCTGGTCTGCCTATCTCCCGGAAGACGTTGAGCTTATTTGCCTGGATCTTCCCGGGCGCAGCAAACGGTCAGCGGAGGCTTCGATCCGCAGCATAGACACACTAGTACCCATGGTCACTCAGGCTCTCCGCGAGTACAATGATCGGCCTTTTGTTTTCTTCGGTCATAGCGTAGGTGCCCTCGTTGCTTACGAGATAGCCCGCTCCTTGGAAAAGGCCGGTCGGCCGTCTCCCTTCCATGTTGTCGTGTCCGCTCACAAGTCGGCGGACGTGCCGGCGGATGAGCCGCCCATGTATAGATATACGGATGACAAACTAACCGATGTAATTCGTATCCTTGGCATGGTCCCCAAGGAAGCGCTGGCAAATGAGGTACTCCTACAAGACTTCATTTTGCCGCCGCTGCGGGCCGACTTCGAACTTGTGGAGACCTACGACCGCAACTTACCAACGCCTCTAGGCGCGGCAATCACCGCAATGGGGGGAGTTCATGACGAAACTGTCAATGCCAATGACCTAGACGAATGGCGGCGGCTTACGACGTCGCGCTTCGCCCGGATTATGTTTGATGGTGATCACTTTTATACCCATTCTATGACGGAGAAAGTGGTCTCTAGCCTCCTGCGCGAGGTTAGCGAAGTGAAGGGACAACTTCCGGCTTCCATCCAACACGGCGACGTCTTCCCTTATAATAATCTAACACTGCATGAGCAATTCCGCAAACAAGCGGCTCTCACCCCAGACAGTCCTGTCATCGTTTCAGAGGCTGCGACCATCACATATCGTGAACTCGATGACCTGAGCGAGATTCTATCCAGACATCTCCTCGGACATGGTCAGAGCCGAGGTTCGCGCGTCGGTATCCTGATGGATACTTCACCTGAATATGCCGTTGCGCTGTTCGGTATTCTTAAGACAGGGGCGGCCTACGTCGTGCTTGATAAAGCATTGCCAGTTGTTGCGGTAAAACGAATACTTGAGAAAGCATGTGTGGAAGTCGTTGTCACTAGGAACCGTTTCGCGGCTAGTCTTCCGACTGACTGGTCGGGCCTTGTGCTGTCGCTCGAGGAGGGTTGGCAAGCGCAATTCGGCAAGGCCAGCCCGGCCAATCCCCAAGAGGTGGATCTCGATGCGCCGGCCCAGATTGCATTTTCGTCTGGCACGACTGGTGAACCAAAAGGGGTTGTCTGCCCTCACCGAAGCGCTGTTTCCTCTCACCAGTGGCGCTATTGCGCGCTGCCATATGCGCCGGATGAGCGCGAGGCGGTTAATCTTTTCTTGGTCTGGGAGATAATGCGGCCGATCCTCGCCGGGATTCCAGCCTATCTGATCCCTGATGACGTTATCTACGATCCGCACCAGCTGGTCGACTACCTGGAACGAAATCGAATTTCGAGAATATTGCTAACCCCTTCACTGTTTGATGTGCTTCTCGGCAGCGGCTTGCTCGACGTCCCTTCCTGCCTTCCGGATCTCCGACTGATCTTCCTATCAGGCGAGGTGTTAACAGCAGCGCTGTTTGCGCGTGTGAGGGATGCGCTGCCGCACGTCAGAATCATCAATTACTATGGCGCAGCGGAGGCACATGATATCTCGCATATTGACTTGAGCGAGATCGATCCTGCGACAACACAGAAGATCGTCCCGGTCGGTCCGCCTCAGCACAATGCCAGTGTCTATATCCTCGGGGAGCAACGCGACCCCGTACCACTGGGCTTTTTGGGCGAGGCCTTCGTCGGCGGCGATGTCTTGGCTCATGGATATCTAGACAGCCCGGAGATGACACGGGAAAGGTTCTTTACCGACCCATTCCGCGCTGATGGCAAGATGTTCCGCACTGGCGATCTCGGCCGCATGCTGCCCGGCGGCCAACTGGAGATTTTCGGGCGCTTCGCTTTCATGGTCAAGATCCGAGGATATAGCGTCGTTCCAGCGGCTGTAGAAGCTGCTTTGCTTCAGTACGCCGGCGTCTGCTCCGCCGCCGTATTGCCGGAGCTCAATCCGACGACAGGCCAGCCTGATCGACTGATCGCCTATGTAGTCTTGGGGAATCCGTGCAAGGGGTGGGAGGCTTCTTTGCGGGCGTATTTGAAGTCTGAGGTGCCGCACTACGCAATCCCGTCAGAGTTCGTTGCTCTGACGGAATTGCCCATTGCGGCCAACGGGAAACTTGATCGGTCCCGCCTTCGCGGGCTCGCGCAAGAGGCGGGCGCTCCGGTGACCGGTACCGACGAGGTCGAATCGGCACTTCGCGCAGCTTGGCGCGACCTTCTCCAGGCCGAAGTTGCCGATCCGGGCGACAACTTTTTCGACTGCGGCGGACACTCCCTTCTGGCTGCCCGTCTCTGCACGCAGCTTCGTGAGAGTCTGAAGGTGGAGCTCCGCGTAGTGGAGGTCTTCCTCAATCCGACCTTTAACGAACTCGCGGCTCTTCTCCGCAAACGGACCGGCGAGCAGAGACGTCCCCAAAGCGGCAAGCTCCCCAAAACGCCGCCAGTCTTGCCGGGTAGGCCGCATTTGAAGGCGTTGGACCGTCGACGCAGCCCCGGTATGGACATTGCGGTGATTGGTATGGCCGCGCGTTTTCCTGGCGCGGAGACGGTGGACACGCTATGGGAGAACCTCTGCCACGGGGTGTGCTCGATCACCTCGCTCTCCACGCAGGAACTCAAGGCCCGGGGCATTCCGGAGGCTGTCCTGAATCGCCCCGATTATGTGGGCGTGGGCGCCCATCTCAACGATGTGGACCTTTTCGATCCGGATTTCTGGAATCTCTCAATGCGTGAGGCAACGCTAATGGACCCGCAGCATCGCGTGTTTCTCGAATGCTGCTGGAAGGCAGTCGAGTCGGCCGGATATGCACCAACTCAGCATGAGGGCCGGACCGGGGTGTTCGCAGGTTCATCGCTCCCCCTCTATCTACTACACCATTTGAAGGGGGGCGGCCTCATCGATCCCACGAACGCGCCGCTCGCTTTCCTGACGGAGCTCGGCAACGAGAAGGACTACCTTGCCTCGCGCGTGTCCTACATGCTGAACCTCAACGGCCCAAGCATTGCGGTGCAAACCGCATGTTCAACTGGGCTGGTGGCAATCGGGGTCGCCGCTCAATCACTCTCGGCCGGCTATTGCGACATGGCGCTGGCAGGCGGCTCGAGTATCACCTTCCCTCAAGCGGGGTATCAGTATGTCAAAAACTTCATCAATTCTTCGGACGGCGTGTGCCGAGCTTTTGATGCCGATGCCAATGGCACGGTGTTCGGAGACGGGGTAGGGGTTGTCGTTCTCAAGCGCCTCGAAGATGCCCTGGCGGCGGCCGACCCAATCCACGCAGTTATAAAAGGATGTGCCATTAACAACGATGGCCGCACCAAATCCTCCTACTCAGCGCCTAGCGCGCAAGGCCAGACCGCAGTTGTGCGCCAAGCACTTGCCTCCGCGGCACTCGGCGCTGAAGACGTGGAATACATCGAAACTCATGGGACTGGCACCAAGGTCGGCGACCCGATCGAGGTCCGCGCTCTGGCAGAGGCTTTCGCGGGGCAAGAGAAAACGGGCAACGCCTGTGCGCTCGGGTCAATCAAACCGAATATCGGCCATTCCAATGCCGCCGCGGGGGTCGCGAGCTTTATCAAGACAGTTCTCACGCTTCAGCACGGTGTAATACCCCCGACCATCAACATCAACCGGCTGAACGAAGATCTCGGTCTGGATGACACGCCCTTCTTCGTCAATGAGCAGCTCAGACCCTGGCCCCGGCCGCAGGGACGTCCGCGAACTGCCGGAGTCACCGGCCTCGGTATAGGCGGAACCAACTGCCATGTCGTGCTGCAGGAATGGGACAGCAATAACGCTAGGGCTTGGCCCCGATCGGTTGCGCGGGGATCTAACGCCCTTTGCCTGTCTGCAAAGACCCCGTCGGCGCTAAGCCGGGCCTGCCGGAATTTAGCCACGTTCCTGCGCCGCAACCGCGATGTCGACCTTGGTGACGTCGCCCACACGCTGCGCGTGGCGAGATGCCAGTTCGAGCATCGAACCGTCGTTGTGGCGCGCAACTTGGACATGGCCATCGCGAGGTTAGAAAAAGAGGTGGATCGTGCGGCTGATCGGACCCTTTCCCCGCCGTCAATTGGGTTCATGCTGCCGGGCAGCGGAGTGCAGCACCAGGGAATGTTCAAGGACCTGTTTGATCACGTGCCTGACTTTCGCAAGGCTTTCCAGGCTTGTGCCGTCGCTAGTCGGCCGGTTCTGGATCGTGACCTGGAGACGGTCATGTTTGGGGAAGACGACGCATACGCGACCGCTTCCTTCGAAGAAATCAGTGTCATGATTTTCTCCGTGCAATACGCCATGGCGCGTTTGCTAGACTTGTTTGGAGTGCGTCCCGATTATCTTGTCGAACATAGCATGAGCGAATACGTGGTGGCCACCCTAGCGGGCATTCTGAAACTTGAAGATGCTGTAGGGCTGACGGTCGTTCGTAGCCGCGCGATGGCGAACCTTGGTATCGACGGTGCTATGCTTGCGGCCGGATGCGGCCTCAACCAAGCCGAGCGTATCCTCCTGGAGGACGCTTGGCGTGATCGAGTTGAAGCTGGCGAGATCTGCGTCGGCGTCGTGAACTCAAAAGCCGACGTCGTGTTCACCGGCACGCGGGAACTTCTGGAAAGGCTTCAGGGGAGGCTCGAACAAGCACAGATACCCAACCACCTCCTTGATGCAGCTGGGGTCCCTAGCCATTCTCCGCTGATGAAACCAGCGGCTGATATCATTGACGCGCAGGTCCGCATCCTTGAGAAGCGGTTGCCCGATGTCGCCATCACTCTGAATTCAGGATCCCTGCATGGCGTGAAAGTACCCTTGCCGGGGAGCCACTGGAGTGGGCAAGCAACTAGGACTATCCGATTCGATCGCTCCATCCAGACCACGGTCGCGGCTGGTGTAACTGCGCTCATTGACCTTGGCCCTTCGCGCAATCTGGCGCGTTTCGCACATGGGGCGATCAACCCGGAGGATCGCAAGACCCGAATTCCATCGATTGTCCCAGCCGCGCGCGACGAGAACGATGAAGAGTCCACTGACCGCCATGTCCTTCTGGAATGCCTTGGGGCACTCTGGGCCGCAGGTGTTACGGTGGATTGGAAACGGGCCAGTGATCAATTGGAACCGTTAGGTACTCGCCGTCGCATTCCCCTTCCAACGTACTCATTCGACGGTCACCGATGCTGGCCGGACGATCAGCCTGCGGGCCCGACGGTTCCGCGGCAGCCCGCGGAGCGAGAACGGCAGGGAGGGGAAAGTGTTCACGACGCCAGAAGAGCAGATAGAAGAAGGAAAAAGATCTAAACCGGAAGATGAAATTGAAACAGGAAAGGACAAAATGTTGACGGACGATGATAAGAAGAGGCTTTTTCTTGACGAAGTCAAGACTATTATCGGCGCCAAAGAAATAAGCTTGGATGATAACTTCTTTGATGTTGGTGGAGACAGCCTTATCGCAGCAGAACTCCAAGCTCATTTGGATAAAAATGACAGCTGGAGGTCGCCGCAACTGGAGGAGATAATTGAGGCGGCGACGTTCGGCGACCTGTATGAGCGAATATGCAGACGTAACCACCCGTCGCAATAACTACGGCATCATACCCTCCGACGCGATCCTCACGGTCGCTGCAGGTTACGACGACGGGACCCCACTGGCGAGTTCCAGCCGTCGCAGAAGGGCCCGGCACTCAAATCGTCACAAGGACTATTCTGGCATCTGGATCGTTAAGATCACAGCGCGAGAAGTCTTGAAGACATGATCGCCCAGTGGTGACCTTTGGCCGTGGCTCCGATTGGCTTTGCGGGCGCGGATCAAGGCGGTCGAGCTTTTGAGGCTGAGGTTCGTGTTTCACAAATTCGCGGACACCCATGGAATGCACCCCTGGACTGAGACAGAGAAAATAGCGGACAGTTCGCCATGTTAAGCTTATGCGGCCATTTCCATGTGTCGTCTGCGTGAATGTTTCTGTTCGTATTCCTCCGGGGTTAAATAGTTGAGCGCCGAGTGCAGCCGCTGGGCAGCCGGGGGCCGACCCCATCCTGCTGTCCGGGACTTAGTGAAACTGCTGTCCGTGATTTATCGGAACGACTGTCCCGTTTTTGCGAAATGCGCAGCTGAGGTCGGTAAACGGGGATTTGCTGATCGTCGGGCCCGACCCAGATGCAGCCGTCCAGGCGAAGTGTGTGGACGCAAATGGTCGCGCCGCGGTCAGGCCGCCAATCTGGCGGGATCGGGACGGGATATGACTGCAGAATAGTATTAGCCGGGAGCCGGCTGTTTCGGAGCCCAAAGAGGGGCATCACGGACTTCTCGTCGAGCGCTATCCTGCACTTTTCACAAACAGTCGTTCCGGACAGCAGGGGAGTGCCTTGCATTGAGACAAATAAGGGACGTTTCTCAACCACAGGCAACCGGGAATGGTCGGAAGAGAGATAAAATTTACGAAGAAGAGAAGCTCGCCATCCTTTTGCGGACGCAAAGGGAAAACGTCAGTCGACTGGCTGATGAACTGGGAGTGCGTCGTCAGCTCTATATGCGTGGCGTGATGGACCAGGTCTTTGCCGAATTCAGCGGTTATCTGCGACTGCGACAGGGGCGGCTGGCGTGAATTTCCCAACCAAGGAGGGCAAATAGATGGATATCATAACGTTTGAACAGCCGAACATCCTCGTCGGCATTTGTCCAATAAAGCCCGTCGACGAAGCCGCCTTGTTAGCACAGTCCAGCCAACCTGGACGCAAAACCATCTGACAGGATTTGCTTGTAGCGCGCTAGAACAATGAGATCGGGGTCGGTGCGCTCGATAACTCAACAAGTGCTGCGCCTTGTTGTCCCGACTGACGGAAGGTGGAAGAAGGGGAGATCCTTGAGATCAGTGGAGGCAAGATGTTCCAATCCGTGATTGGAGCCACCGCGATCACCTCCATCGGAAACTCGCCAATGCGCCAGCGATTGAGAAGGTCGGCAAGGCAATGAACCAGTTTCTCGAGATCCCTGAACAGCTCGGCCGAGTATTGAGCACGTTTGGCCATGGTTTCATTGGCGCGGAGTTGCGTCACGAGGCCTGCAGCATGCCAAGTTGTGCCGCATGTCAGCTGGTCGCTTCCAGAAGCAGAACATCACGGTGCCCCAAACGCGTGAGATGGTAAGCTATCGAGAGGCCAATAATGCCACCTCCGATGATCACGTTTTCGGCATGGGACGGTAGTTTGCTGGTTATTGGAAACCCTGTTGTAGCCTTGTCGCGGAGGCGCGGGAGGCGGGTTGGTAATGGCCAGTAATCTACTGTCAGACATGCTCTGATTTCCGCTGATCTGCGGGCCAGGAAAGCAGTATTTCTGCGCCATTCGGTCGTCCCGCGCAGTGTTACTCCAAGCGGCGCCGATTGCGGAAGGTCAGCACTGCTGGTTTCGCAGCGCGTTGCATTGACGGCGAGATAGCCTCTATGAGCGCTGAAAATCTGCCTTCGGCTTTTTAATCCAGCACTTCGACGTTGGAGAAGACCGCCACAGCCGAGATCACCGTAGATGAAATACGACCGGATCGATGCCCGCATACTGGAACCGGTTCAACGGAATAACCGCCTGACGTCCGATGTCATTGCGGAAAAGGTGGGGCTTTCCGCCACTGCGTGCCAGCGTCGCCTTAAGAGGCTGAGGGCGGAGGGGATCATCGAAGCTGACGTCTCGATAATTTCGGCGAAGGCCATCGGCCGACCCATCCAGATGATCGTGATGGTGACCCTGGAGCGAGAACGCGCCGACATCATCGACAAGTTCAAGCGCGATATCAGATCCTCACCCGAGATCGCGACAGGGTTCTACATAACCGGCGAGGCCGATTTTGTGCTGTATATTACCGCACGCAGCATGGAGGATTACGAACAATTCACGCGAAAGTTCTTCTATCAGAACGCGCACATAAAGAGCCTGAAGACCATGGTGGTCGTCGACAGGGTCAAAGCAACGTTCGCTGTGCCTGTTGACGATCCAGAAGATCCTTGATGCGGATCCGTGCGCCGTTAGACACCGATGCTACGGACAATGCTGTCAGCTGCCATTTGCTTCCGCCATTCTCGGGGCCGGAGCTGTGGATTGACGAGCCGGCCGCATCGACAGCCAGCCCCCTTCTCTCACCGCGCCTAGGCTCGAGCCGGATCTTGACTGGCGCGGGTCGGCGCTGCTCATCTTCACGAACCTGCGCACCGATCTTGAGCAGCTTCAGCCTGATCGTGCCGCAGGTGGCGTTGGCGAGCCTGGTGTGGGCGAGGCCAAGGCGGCGTAAGGCGTAGATCAGGACGTAGGCAAACGAGGCGAACCAGAGCCGCAGCTGATTGGCGCGCATGGTGTGAGCGCTGGTGCGGTCGGCGTAGAGGTCGAGCTGACACTCCTTGATCCGGTTCTCCATGTCGCCGCGGGCACAGTAGAGATCCTCGTAAAGCTCCCGTGCCGCCCAACGCTTTGGCTTGAGCGAGGTCACGACGAAAGCGCGGATTGGCGCCCTGCGTCGTCCACTCGGCCTTGGCGAGGATCCGCCGTCGGCGTGACCAGCTGTCTTTCGTCGACCACATGAAGTCGCGGAACACGCGCGCGGCCTGGTCGCTTTCCTGGATGCCAGGCGAGCTTCCTGCAAGGCTGGAGCGATCTTCTTCTCCAGCCGCTCGTTGCGGCAAGGCCAAAGACATAGTCGAGGCCGTTGGCCTCGCACCAGGCCATCAGCTCTTCCCTGGCAAAACCGGAATCGGCGCCCAGGACAATGCGCACTCTGCGCCACTTCCCGCGGATCTGCCGCACGATTCGCTCGACCTCCTCGACCACTGCCTTGCTGGCGTCAATGTTGGAACGCCTGAGCTTTGCCGCCAGCAGGTGCCGGCGCTCGGAATCGAGCCGGCCGATTTACGCAACCCTCATTCTGAATAGATCTAGCAGGCTTCTCTGATTGGGGTCGTTGAGGTCAAGCTCCTCCTGATATTTTTCCGGACCATGTCGCCCCGCGGGTCACTCGCTTCTCTTCGCGGTCGACGTTAAGCCGCCGCATGATGGGGTCAGTAGAGCGAGGCCTCTCAATCTGTTGAACGACCTTGGGAGAGTTCGTCCCAGGATCGTGCCTGCTAACGAGATCGCCTTGCCCGTCGTCCCCACGGGAACGATCCGGCTCACGCCCTTTCGGGCGGAATCAACTCCTCCTTCGTTGGTCCGTTATCCCGTATTTCATGCCGGTACGGGGCCGGGTGCCTTGCCGAAGCGGAATTCTGTCGCATCGCTCCACATGCGATGCAGGATGACAGCGAGCTTGCGAGCAACAGCAACTCGGGCTCGGGCCATACCGCGCCGCTTGGCGACGTTCATACCCCACGCTCTGAGGCTCGACCATTTCTTGCTGAGCACAAGCAGTGAATGAGCCGCCTCATAGAGGGCCGTGCGGGCGAGCTCGTCACCGCATCGGCTTACCTTGCCCTGAATGTCCGTCTCGCCAGATTGATAGCGTGCCGGGGTCAGACCCAAATGCGCTCCGACATCCCTCGATCGGCGAAAGCGGTCCGGCTGATCGACCGTGGCACGAAAGGCGAGCGCGGTGATGGGTCCCACACCGGGCACGGACATGAGGCGCCGGCAGACTTCTCTGATTGGGGGCGATATGGAAGACCTGCTTTGTCAGTCGCCCGAACTCGCGCAACATCGTTGCCACGATCGCCAGAAGCGGCTCGACAAGCGCCATGATGACCGTATCTGCGCCAATCAGTTCGCGCACGCGATGAGCGAAAGTTGCGCGGCCTGGAGTGCCGAGCTTGATGCCGGCCTCCCGCAGAATCGCCCTGACGACATTTTCGATCGTCCGCATTTCATTGAGGACCGTGCGTCGCGCAACGAGGAGGGATCGCCAGAGCCGACACTGCTGGCTCTTCACATGCACCTGCCGATACCAGCCGGTGCGCATGATCTGCGCCAAGGCGCGGGCGTCGTTGCGATCGGTTTTGTTCGGCATCGTTTTCATCGCCGCGTTGGCCTGCCGGGTCTCGATGCAGATCGCCGGCAATCCTTCGGCGCGAATACCGTCATAAAGCCAGGCTGTCAGCGAACAGGCTTCGAGCCCGATGCGCTCCAGCGGCAGATCGATTTTCCGCAAGGCTTCATAAAGCGCCCTCGGCTCACTCGCCGCCCGCCCTTCCTTCACGATCCGGCCGCTCTCGTCGACGACACAGATCGCGGTCTCTTCCAAAGACACGTCAAGTCCGGCAAAATACTTCATGGCTGCTCCTCCTGATGTTTGTGGCGATCTACATCGACCACGTTCTCACATCTCGACAGGAGCAGCCGCCCTCAATTTGGCTCGGGCGAGACCCCAATCACCCCATCTGTTGAAGAAGTCTGACGTATTGCCTTGAGGATGGCCTCGTCGCCGTTGTGGTAGGCGAATGTGATCTCGATCGAGCCATCGTCGAGCAATTCGGCATAGCCATCGCCTGTGACTTCATCCATCTCGTCACACCCGGCCCATGTAAGTGAACTATCGAGGGGCTGTAGCTCAGTTCGAGACCGGCTAGCAGGGCGCCAAAGGCGATCTCGCCGTTGTTGTCGGGTCCGATGGCGATGGTTGCGGGTCCACCGAGGTTCAGGTAACCGCGATCCCACAGATCGGCTTCGATGATCCGCCAGCGGCCGATCAGTTGGCAGCCTGCGGGCACGGTCATTTCGACGCCGCCAAGAGCTTGGGCAGCCGCACCAGATTGTAGGCGGCGGCCGCGAAGGTGAAGGCCCACCCAACGCGGTCGCGGCCGCGCAATTTGGTCTTCTCCTGCCCAGCGACGGTTTTGATCCAGCCGAACGCCTCTTCGATGCGCTTTCTGATGCGGCGATCGATCGCCGAACGACGGCCGTTCGTGTTCTGCGCTACGTGGGGTGTCACCTTCATCGAGCGCAACTCGTTGACGAAGTCCTCTGCGTCATAGGCCTTGTCGGCACCGAGCGTGATCGCCCGCGGCCGGTCGGCACGAGGTTCGATCATGTGCAGGGCCGCCATCCGCTCGGCATGTCCGTCGGCCAGCGTCAGACAGGCTTCCACCAGCAGGCCGTGGCGGTTCTCCATCAACCCATGTCCCATGAAGCACAACCTGGCCTCCTTGCCCCGCCCTTTGCGGTAGAGCCTGGCGTCGGGGTCGGTAGTCGAGGTGTGCGTCTCGTTCGATCGCCTCTCGCCGTGGAAGTCCGCTTCCGCATTGCGTCCGCCGCCGTCTGCCGGCGGTTCGCCATGACCGCCGCTTGGGCCGCCCTTTGGCTTGACGCTCTTCATCGAAGCCCAGGCCTCGATCAGCGTGCCGTCGACCGAGAAGTGATCCGTGGACAGGAGCTTCTTGACTTTGGGTTGCGCCAGCACGGCCGCCAGGAACTTCGCCGCGATATCGCCCTCCAGCAGCCGGTCACGGTTTTTGGAGAACACCGAATGGTCCCAGGCTGCGTCGTCGACGCCGATGCCGACGAACCAGCGGAACAGGAGGTCGTATTCCAACCGTTCCATCAAAAGCCGCTCCGAGCGGATCGAATAGAACGCCTGCAAAAGCATCGCCCGCAGCAGCTTCTCCGGCGGGATAGATGGCCGTCCGATCGGCGAATATAGCGCCGCGAACTCACGCTCCAGCCTCGACAGGGCTTCAGTCACGATCGTCCTGATCGCCCGCAATGGATGATTGCGCCGAACCCGGACCTCAAGGTCCACGTAGCTGAAAAGTTCGCCAGTTCGATCGTCGCCGCCGCGCACTCGTCACCTCCGAATCCCTTCGGAGCCAGTGAATCATTGCTGCGGTCCGGTGGCGAGGGCCTTTTTCAACAGCCTGCTAAGCACGTCCATTTCAGGCGTTAGTCGAGACCGCATTGACCAAGAGGTACCCTTCTTGTCCGCTAGAGGAGGGCGGCCCCGCCTCGACAACGGCTTCTTCAAAGTGTCGCCTGTGCAGGGACCACTGTAGAAAGGGCGCACGAGGCGCCCTTCATTTCAGATCGGCTACCAGCAGCCGCCTTCGCCTTGCGTGATCAGAAGCGGTAGGCGACACCTGCGCCTATCAACCAGGGATCGAGCTCCGCCTTCCCCGTCAGCTTCGCGCCGTCGACCGTGACGTCGAAGTCTGGCTTGAGGAAAAGCTTCTTCACGTCGAAGTTGACGCCCCAGTGCTGATCCACCATGTAGTCGAACCCGACCTGCAGCGCGGTGCCGAACGTGTTCTTAACCTTGAGAGCATTGGCGCTGCCGACATCCTGGTTATAGAATATCGTGTAGTTTACGCCGGCGCCGACATAGGGCTTGAAAGCGCCGAAATTGGTTAAATGATACTGCAATGTGAGCGTGGGCGGCAGCAGCCAAACCTTGCCGATCTTGCCCAGCCCGCCGGTGGCTCCTTGGCCGTCGATGTTGGCGTAGGTGGTGCCGAGTATGAGCTCGGCGGCGATGTTATCCGTGAAGAAGTAAGAGATATCGAGTTCCGGGATCACGGTGTCGGAATAGGAAAGACCCGAGCCTGACACTGCATTGACATAGCCCGAATCCTCGGTGATGACCCCCAACCCACGCAGGCGGAGTTGCCAAGGACTTGGCTCTTGCGTGACCGGGGTTCCTGCCTGCGGGACGCTCGCGGCTTGCGCAAGGTCCGCCGCGACGGCCTGCTGTCCCATCACGATGAGGACCACGGCCGCTGTTACTCCCCGCGCCGCGCGCATTTGGTTTCTCGCCATGATATTCTCTCCTTGCTTTTCAGAAATGTGGACTGAATTACGAAAAATTTTGCTCGAACTGCTTGAGATTGGCGGAGCGCTCATGCGCATTTGCGTTGGACCGTGCACACATTATTTGCGCCGTGCTCGCAATTATTGACCTGTACTCACCGATAGAAACGTTGCTCTTGTCTGGTCCCGCCCACCTATCGAACGCCATCGGCTTGCCAACCGATCGCACTGCGAGGAAATTGTTGCCCAGGGCAATGAATCCGGCCCGCTCCCGATTGTCCTTGCCGTAGCTGTGGCCGCCCGCGCCGGGCTGGTAAAAGTAAGCGGGATAGCCTAGAGCCTGCAGCTTTGCGGCCATCTTACGCGCGTGGCCCGGGTGGACGCGGTCGTCCCGCTTCGTGGTGGCGCGCAGGATTGGCGGGTAGGGTTGTCCCGGCGTTGCGGCGTGATAGGCGGAGATTTCCTTTAGGAAAATCCATTCCCCCGGCCTGTCGGGATCGCCATATCCGTCAATCCAGCTCGCGCCCGCCAAAAGCTTGGTGTAGCGGCGCATGTGGACAAGCGGCATTTTGCAGAACAGCGCGCCGAAACGCTCAGGATAGCGGGTAAGCATATTGGCGATCAGAAGGCCGCCATTCGAGCCGCCCTCGGCGGCAATCCGCCTCGGCAGCGTAATGCCCCTTCGCACGCGGTCGGCGGCAACGGCGGCGAAATCGTCATGGGCGAGACGCTTGCCCTCCCTGCGCCCGGCCTCGTGCCAACGGCTGCCGAACTCGCCGCGGCCCCGAATGTTCGCCACCACGCACGTGCCGCCGCGTTCGAGCCACAGCTTGCCGGGGGAGGAGTTGTAGTGGGGCAGGACCGATTTGCCGTACCCGCCGGAGGCGGTGAGGTGAACCGGGGCATCCCCGTTCCCGTTCGCCGGACCGACCTGCGTATAGGGGATCATCGCCCCATCGGTCCAGACTGCCTCGTGGCGCGTCACCACCAGCCCGGATGCGTCGAAATTCTCTGGGTTGCGCTTCAGGATTACTGGAGCGCCGAGAAGCGTCGCGGCATTGAGGTGAAATAGGAGAAGCTTCCGCGGCGTGATCGGGCCCTGAGCC
>NZ_JAMYQW010000046.1:0-38600 GCF_040321085.1 Mesorhizobium sp. M0522 | reverse complement strand
TAACTACGCTCGAAAGGACGACCTTAAGAGCGCAGCTTCGCTACCGGGCCATGCTCCCGCAAGGCGGCCCTCGCCGGAGGCGTACGGTACCACAGCACTGCAACCATCAGCAGCGGAATGATTTCGAAGGTGCGGTTGTAGATCGACTGCACCGAGTAGAGTAGGTCGGCCATGGCGATGACGCTGACAAGCGACGTCGCCTTGATCATGCTGATCAGCTGATTGCCGGTCGGCGGCACGATCGACCGCATCGCCTGCGGGATGATGATGCGCCGCAAGGCCCGCGCGCGGGTCATGCCGAAGGCTTCAGCCGTTTCGGCCTGTCCCTTGTCCACCGACAATAGCCCGCCACGGATGATCTCGGCCATGTAGGCGGCCTCATTCAGCGCCAGACCAAGAACGGCGGCCGTCAAAGGCGTGATCAGGTCGTTGGTGTTCCAACTGGCGAAGCCAATGGAAATGCGCGGAAACAGCGTCGAAAGGTTGTACCACAGGATCAATTGCACCAGCAGCGGCGTTCCCCGGAAGAACCAGATGAACAGGCCGGAGAGAAGGGATGCCAGCCGTCGACATGCGCGCGATGGCGAGCAGCAGGCCGAGCACGATACCCAGGATCATCGCCACGACCGTCAGGCCGAGCGTTACGGAAAGCCCCTGCATGACCGTCGGATCGAAGAAATACTGGGCGACGACCGGCCAGCCGAAATTCGGGTTGACTGCAACGATATAGGCGAAGCCGGCTGCCACGGCGACGGTGAACGCCCAGAGCGCCAGCCGGACGAGCGGAAACGGCCGGTGGGCTCGTTTGACGTCGCGCAGCGCGTCGTCGGGACGTCGCGGCAGCCCGGCCGCGTAGGCAGCGGTGGCGTCGGTCATGGCAGCCTCTACTGGCCCTGGTTGATGCCTGGCGCATCGATCATGTTCTTCTCGAGACCCCACTTCTTCATGACCGCGGCGTAGGTGCCGTTCTTCATCAGGATCTTGAACGCGTCGAGCAGCACGCCGCCCAGCGGCGAGCCCTTCTTGACGACGGCGCCTTGATAGATGTCCTTGAAGCCGTTGGCCTGGCCGACACCGGCGAGTTCCAGCTGGCCCTTCGCCTGCTCGACGAAATAGGTCAGCGGCGCCTGCGAGGAGAAGAATGCGTCGGAGCGTTTCGACCGGACGGCCAGTATCGAGCTCGGCTGGTCGGTGAAGGATTGCACCTCGACGGCCGGCTTGCCCCCCTCGGTGCATTTCTGCGCCTGCTGCTTGATGACCTTTTCGGCCGAGCCACCCGACATGACGGCGATGCGCTTGCCGCACGCGGTGTCGAGCGAGGTGATGCCTTGCGGGTTGCCCTTCTCGACGGCGAAGACGACGTATTCGCGCACCCAATCGATGAAGTCGTTGGATTTCTGCCGGTCGGGATAGTCGCCGACAGGCCCCATCGCGAACTGATAACGGCCGGCATTGATGCCGCTCAGCAAAGCCGGCAGGCCGGCGACCGAGGCATGATCGATCTCGACACCGACCAGCTGGCCGATGGCGTCGGAAATGTCCCTGGTCGCCCCCGACAGTTCGGTGCCGGTGACGATCTCATAGGGCGGGAATGAGCCGTTGTTGACGGCTGTGATCTTTCCCGCCGCGCGGATCTCTTCCGGCAGCCGGGCCCGCAAATCCTCGTTCACCGATTGCTTCTGGATATCCTGGGCAAAGCTGGCCTGCGCCAGCATGGTGACGAGCGAGGCGAATATGAAGCTGATTGTCCTCATGGCATTCTCCTTCGTGTTCTTCGTTGTGCGTTGTCAGGCTGCGGTGGCCCGCGATCTGGCCTCGAAAGGAAACAAGGCTTCGGCGGAAATCGGTTCCGCCAGAATGCCCTGAGCATGGAGCTCGGTGACGAAATCCTCGATCATGCGCCGGTTGGCCGGCAGGCCGCTGGCGTTCCAGAAGGCAGGCAGGTCGCGCCCCGCATGAAGCAGCTCCTCGAGGATCCAGGGCGAGGTATCGGCATATTTTCGGCGCTTTGCCGTCCAGACGCGCTGGCTTTCGTTGATCAGCCTGGCGAGTTCCTGCGGCAGCCAGGGGCGCTCTCTGACTAGGGCGGCCTTGACGGCGACCAGATGCATGCCCGGGACATAACCGACGTCGGCGAAATAGGCGCGTTCGGCCGCGCGAAAATCGCGCAGCACTTGCCGGAAGCCGGAAGCCGGGCCGAAAAAGCCGTCCGGCATGAAGGGCGTGAAAACGGCGTCGAGCTCGCCTTGCGCCAGCAGCTCCATCATCGGGCGCTCGCCCGGTGCTGCTTCGATGCGCCCCGGCCTGCCGAATCCGTCGAGGCGGTCGGCGATCGGGTGCCCCGATGTCAGCCTGCCGGCGAACCAATAGGCATCCTCGACGCCGACGCCTTCCCGGCGAAGCGCCGCGCGCGTCCATGTGTTACCGGATTCGCGCCAGCCGGTCACGCCGATGCGTTTGCCGGCAAGGTCGGAAAGCCGTTCCAGCGGGCTGGTCTCGACCGTTATGATGCAGCGATGGCGAAAGCCGCGCATGATGAAGCACGGTAATCCAACCACCGTATCGACGCCCGAAGCCATCGCCGACACATAACGGCTGAATGAGACCTCCGCCGCATCGTAGTTCGGATCGGTACCGAGGTCCGGAATGAGCGTGGCGACGCGATCAACCTTCACCGACAAGCGGCTCGAAGTGACGTCACCCAGCACCAAAGGGGTGAGATAGTCCCAATCGCGGGTGGCTACAGTGATGGAAACGGGCATCCGCATGAACTTCAACGCTATGTTTGACCGGCGATTGGTAAATGTTTATTTTTGGCCGATCAAATGTTATTATGTTATTGAACATTTGCTTTAATGGTCGCGGGTGCCGATGGATTTCGATGCAGGATGGTTCGCTGATCGCCTTGGCGACCGCACGATGCGCGGCATCGCGCGCGAGACCAGTGCGCTGATCAGAAGCGGCGCGCTGCCTGTCGGCGCAAAGCTTCCGCCGGTGCGCGATCTGGCCTATGTGCTTGGCGTCAGCCCGGCGACGGTCTCGCAGGCGTGGAGCGAGTTGCGGCGCTACAAGATCATCGGCGGCCGCGGACGCAACGGCACCTGGATCATGGGCAACCGCTTTGCCGCCCGGCCCGAGCGCCACATGAGCGGCGGCAATTACGGACAGGATGTTCTGAACCTGGCGATCGCGGAGCCCGATGTGAGGCTCTTGCCGCCGCTCGACATCGCGCTGGCGCATGGTGCGCGCGCCGAAAAGCTCAACAGCTACGAGCGGGTGCGCATCCTGCCCGAGCTGGAGGCCGCAGTGCGCCCGTCATGGCCGTACGATCCCGGCGCGTTCCTGGCCACCAATGGCGGTTACAACGCCATCTACACCTTGCTGCATGCGCTGGTCCCGCCGGGGGCGCCGGTGGCCATCGAGAACCCGACGGCGCTTCGCCTGCTCGACATCCTCGAGGATCTCGATGTGCCGATCATCCCGGTAGACTGCGACAGCGACGGTCCCTTGCCGGATGCACTTGCCAACGCTCTGCGGCAGCGGCCCGTCGCGTTCCTGTTCCAGCCGCGCGTCCATTCGGTTACCGGCGCCTGCATGTCGTCGGCGCGGCTGGAAGTCATCGGCGACCTGCTCGCCGGCACCGACGTGCTGATTGTCGAAGATGACGGCGTCGGCGATATTGCCTCGGCGCCGCGTATTTCGCTTGGCCGGCGTTTTCCCGATCGCGTCGTCCATATCCTGTCCTATTCCAAGACCCACGGCCCGGATCTGCGGCTCGCCGTGCTGTCCGGATCGGCGACGATCGTCGAGCAGATCCAGTCCTACCGCAGCTTCAGCTCGGGATGGACCAGCCGCATCCTGCAGGCAGCCACCGCCTGGCTGCTGCAAGACGCGGCCACGGCCGCCCTGGTGGAGCAGGCGAAGGAGGTATACCGCGGCCGTCGCGAACGGCTCGCCGGCGAACTGGCCAAACGCAATGTCGATATCGACGCCGGACACGGTCTCAGCGTCCTCATTCCGGTTGCTTCGGAACCTTACGCGATGGTCACGCTGGCCGCCCACGGCATCGCGGTCCATGCCGGAGCGAAGTTTTCGACGGGAAAAACGAACGCTGTCCGCGTCGCGACCAGCATTCTGGACGAGGAGCACCTCGAGCACGTCGCAAATTCCCTGGCGCTGGCAGCCGATCCGGCGCGGGAGGTTAGCTAAAGGGTCAGCTACTCCGACGGATAGTTGGCGACTGGCCATATACAGACCCTGTCTTCTTTCGCGTTCAACTGCCGCTGGCCGGTCCCGAGATCATGCTCGGCGTCAACCAGTCCGTCATGGTGGCGCTGGCGATGATCATAAGATCTCCCTGATCCGCCGTTCACCGAGAGGAGGCTGCAAGCTTAGGCGGGGCGTTTCCACGGCCCGCGTTGGAGCTTTCCACGCTGACGCACACGCCTGCTTCCATACCGCTGGCCGATGACAGTTTCGAAGAGGTCCTTCGAGGGCAGAAACATGTCGAATCGTCAATCACCACCAACTGGAGGCAGGGAGGTTCGGGACGGCGCAATACGGCTACGCGGCCTGTTGGCTGCGGCCGGCGCCACGACCGCCATGGCGTTCGGATTTGGCAGCCTGGCGCTGACATCCGTCTTCATCAGACCGCTTGAGGCGGAGTTTGGCTGGTCGCGAGCCGACATCAGCCTTGCCTACACGCTATCAAGCGTCGGCATGGCGTTGGGCGGGCTGTTCTGGGGCCGGCTGTCGGACCGCCTGAATGTCAAAAGCCTGCTATTCATCGGCTCAGCTGGCATGGTGATCGCGCTCGCCGCGCTTTCCTCCGCCACTTCGCTCTGGCAGATCTATGCGGCCAACTTCGCTTTGGGCGGGCTAGGCTTTGCCTGTCTGTACGCGCCGGTACTTGCAGTGACCGGACTCTGGTTCGACCGCCGCCGCGGCCTGGCGATAGGGATCGTCACAGCAGGCGGAGCCTTGGGCCAGGGCATAATGCCCTACGCTGCAAATGCCTTGATCGACGGCGTCGGCTGGCGCCTCGCATACGCGATCATGGCTGTGGCGACGATGGCTGCGCTGGCGATCTTCATGCCGGCGGTTCAGGCGCCGCCCGTCGGTGAGGTCCTTCCCGCGCCGGTGCGTTTTTCAGCAAAGCCAGGGTTCCAAAGTGGCCGGCTTTCTCCGGTGGCGCTGCTATCAGCTGCAGCCTTCCTTTGCTGCGCCTGCATGGGCGTCCCGCTGATGCACCTCACGAGCTTCGTCACGGCTGTGTGCGGGTCTTCGGATGTCGGATCGCTCAGCCTGCTGACCGCCATGCTGTTCGGCGCCGTCGGGCGGATCGCGTTCGGGCTCCTCGCCGACCGGACAAGCAATCTTGCCGCCTATGCCCTGGCGTCGTTTATTCAGACGGCATGCGTTGCGATTTTTCCCGCGCTGGACCAGCAGCTGAGCCTGCTGGCGCTGTCGGCGGTTTTCGGCTTCGGCTTCGCCGGAAACATGACGTGCCTGATCCTTTGCGTGCGCCAGTTTGCGCCAGCCGAACGCTTTGGCCAGTCACTCGGCATCGTCATGCTGGTCGCCTGGCTGGGCATGGGCGTGGCCGGCTATTTCGGCGGTTTCGTCTATGACAGCTTCGGCAGCTATGGGCGCGCTTTCCTGGTGGCATCTGTCGCAGGCGCGGCCAATCTCGTGGTTCTGGGCGTATTGGCGGCATCATCCGGCGCAAGAGCGCAGGTCCCATTATGCGCCGCCTTGCCGGTCCTGCGATGAGCCGCTGATTCAAACGTCGAAATCCATTTAATTCCACGTTGGTTCGAACGCTGCAAACCACGGCCTTCCTGCCAACCTTAGAGATCGAAGAGGGCGGAGCACCGTCATCACCAGGCAAGGACAGCTGAGATGAGCAGTATTTACGACAGCATTCTCGACACGATCGGCGACACGCCGGTCGTCCGCCTTTCCCGCATCAACAATGGTGCCGCTTCGCTCTATGCCAAGATCGAGGCGTTCAATCCTGGCGGCTCGGTCAAGGACCGTCTTGCCGCCGCGATCATCGAAGAAGCGGAGAGTTCGGGTGCACTTCGGCCCGGCCTGACGGTGATCGAGGCGACGAGCGGCAACACGGGCATCGGACTTGCCATGGTTTGCGCGCGGAAAGGCTATCCTCTCGTCATCGTCATGCCGGAGAACGCCAGCCTCGAACGCCGCAAGCTGATGCGTTTCTTCGGTGCCAAGGTCGTGTTGACCCCTGCCGTCGAGCGCGGCAGCGGCATGCTCGCCAAGGCGGTCGAGCTGGCCGGAGCGCACGGCTGGTTCCTCTGCCGGCAATTCGAGACGCCCGTCAACGCCGATGTCCATGCCCGCACGACAGCGCTCGAAATCCTCGCGGCGTTCCAGGACCGTCCACTCGATTACTGGGTCACCGGCACCGGGACCGGCGGAACGCTGGCCGGTGTGGCGCGAGTACTCAAGCGCGAGCGCCCGCAAACGCGGATCATCGTCTGCGAGCCCGACAATTCGGCGCTGCTGTCGAGTGGCATTCCCCAAACTTTCGACGAACACGGACTGCCCACTCGGGCGCACACTCGCTTCCGGCCACACCCGATGCAGGGCTGGAGCCCTGATTTCATTCCGCAGATCGTCGGCAACGCGATGGCTGACGATCTTGTGGACGAAATCTTGCCGGTTTCAGGCGCCAGCGCTTTGGAAGCTGCGCGCCGGCTTGCGACGGAAGAAGGAATACTGGCGGGGATCTCCGGCGGGGCTACCTTGAGCGGCGCACTGGAAATCGCTCGACGCGTCGGACCGGACCGGAACGTGCTGTGTATGTTGCCTGACACGGGCGAGCGGTATCTCAGCACGATCCTGTTCGATCACATCAGCGAGGAAATGTCGCCGGCCGAAGAGGCGATCTCTCGCTCCACACCCGGCTACCGCTTCGACCGGCCGCCGTCCTTCGCCCTTTCATCGGCGCCCGTGAACGAAATCCAAATCGATCAGTCGGCGCATGCGTTTGTCGATGAGGCGATCTATGATGCGGAGCATCCGGTGGTCATATTCGCCCTGACATGGTGCGAATTCTGCTGGACGGTAAGAAAGCTCTTCGACCGTGCCGGAATCGTCTACAGGTCCATCGACATCGATGCTCCGGAATTCCAGAAGAACGGCCGGGACGGGGAAATCCGCAAGGCTCTGAGGGCCCGGATCGGTTCGCCTACAATTCCGCAGGTCTTTGTCGGCGGCAAGCATATCGGTGGCTGCATGGAGACGCTTGCGGCCTGGCGGGACGGCACGCTCGCCGCCCGGCTGGAGTTCGTTGGCGCAAACTACACGCCCGGCGCATGCGCAAATCCCGAGAGCCTGCTGCCCCGATGGGTGCGCGCGGCAGCGTGAGACCCCGCCTCCGGGCCTTTCAGAGTGCGGTCGCCACCATCAAAGCGAGCCGGAACGGGCGTGATCCCGTTCCGGCTCGGCATTCATGTGGACTTGTCCGTGTCGGCCTTCCCACGAAGGGAAGGCAAATCAGAGCGCAGGCGGAAACCTCACGCTTCCGGAAACGAACGCTTTCGGCAACGGCACGGACTTGATACAATCCATGGCTAATTTAGCAGCGACTGGGATTGGCAAAGTGTCGCTCGAAATTCGCGTTCTCGGAGGTCTGACCGTCCTTCGCCTTGGCGAGGTCGTTTCCTTGCCGCCTTCGAAAAAGACGCGGGCGCTACTGGCCTATCTTGCGCTCGTAGAGCGCCCGCAGCGGCGCGAGCGCCTTTGCGAGATGTTCTGGGAGGTACCGGACGATCCTCGCGGCGCCCTGCGCTGGAGTCTCTCGAAGATCCGACAGGTCGTCGACCTCGGGAACGGCGAGATCCTGCAAGCCGACCGCAACGCAGTTCGCCTGAACACCAGCGAAGTCGTGCTGGACATCGCGCCGCTCCGGGGCCTCGGCGGTCGTGACATAGAGGCTCTCGGACCGGAGAAACTGGAGGCCCTCGCCGGAGCGTTCCGCGGCCGTTTCCTGGATGATCTTTCACTGCCGCGCTGTCCGGAATTCGAAGCCTGGCGCATTGCGACCGCCGACGAACTGCACGTGACGCATCTGCGCATCCTTCGGGTGCTCGTCGACCGGCTTGAGCCGGCGCGGGCACTTCCGTACGCGCATGTCCTGGACGGGTTGGAGCCTGGGGACGAGGCTCTTCGAGCGGACATCCGCCGGCTGAGCGAGGCAGCACGGCAATCCGCCATGGTCCAGAGCCGCGCTTCGAGTAGCGACATCGGGGTCGCTCCCGCCGATGAGAACGTCCCTCCGACGCGTGTTTTGCCTGCGTCGGAGATACAGCTTGCCTCTCCGCCGGAGCGAATCCTTGCGCAGGAGATTCGCCGGTGCACGACGCCCGACGGCGCGCGCTTGGCCTATTCCTTGAGTGGTCAAGGCCCCCCTTTGGTAAGGGCCGCCCACTGGATGTCCCATCTCGAGCTCGAATGGGACAGTCCGGTGTGGAAGCATTGGATCGAGGGCCTCTCCGCGCACTACCAGCTGATACGTTACGACCAGCGCGGCAACGGCCTGTCGGACCGGTATCCCGCCGACCTGTCCTTCGAGGCCATGGTTGCCGACCTGGAGAGCATCATCGATGCCGCTGGTCTGCGCCGCGTTTCCCTGCTTGGCATTTCCCAGGGGTGCGCCGTTTCGATAGCCTATGCCGTCCGGCATCCAGAGCGTGTGGCGGGGATGGTGCTGTATGGCGGATTCACCAAAGGTTGGCGCAAACGGGGCAATCAGCGCGAAATAGCGCGCCGCGAAGCGATGGGAGCGCTGATTCAGGAAGGCTGGGGCCAAGACGACCCGGTGTTCCGGCAAATGTTCACCTCCCTCTTCATTCCGGAAGCAACGCCGGAACAGAGGAATTGGTATAACGAGTTGCAACGCAATACCGTCTCGCCGGAGATTGCCCATCGCATCTTCGAGGAAGGCGCCGTCATTGACGTTGACGAGCTGTTACCGCGGGTCCGCGTCCCGACCCTGGTGATGCATGCTACGGGAGACGCGGTCATTCCGTTCGATCATGGCCAGGCGATGGCTGGGAAAATCCCCGGCGCGCGTTTCGTTGCGCTAGACAGCGTCAACCACGTGCTGCTTGGCCACGAACCGGCATTCGCGACCTTCGTCGACGAAACGCGTCGTTTCCTTGCCGACCCCGAACAGACGCAGCAACTGGCAGGCCCTCCGGCGTCCTTGGGAATCAACCGCTCTCGGCAATACATAACAGTGCTGGCCGCGGAAGTGGTCAGTCCCATGCATCTCCTCGAAACGGAGGATCCGGAAGTGGCGATCCGCGAATTCCAGCCCGTCGAGGATCGGGTGATAGACGTCGTGGAGAGCCATGGCGGCGTCGTCACGTCGGCTGCTGACGGGACAATCACCGCAGCATTCGGCCTCGCTCGCGCCACCGAGGATCACGCTTATCTTGCATGCCGCGCCGCGCTTGCGGCCAAGCTGGCAGTGGAGGAGCTTTCCCAGGGCGGGATCCAGTTGAGGGCCGGAATAGACACCGGCGAGGTGATCGTGCGGCAGCAATGGACGACCAAAGCCAGCAAGGTTGAACTGGCCGGAGCCGCGCCGCGTGCGGCCAACCGGCTGATGCGTGCCTTGCACCGTGCGACGATCGCCGCGACAGGCCGGGCGCGCGCAGCCGCCGGGGGCTATGTGCAGATGCACCGCTTAGCGCATTCGGAGCATCCGCAACTTGGCCACGAGGAACGCATTTACGAGCTGTTGGGCGAAAATCACGCTTTGTCGCGCTGGCACCTGAGGGCCAATCGCGGCCTCACCGGACTGGTGGCGCGCGAGCTCGAGCTGAAAATCCTTCTTGCAATCTGGCGCCGGGTCAGGGAGGGCCACGGCCAGGTCGCCGGGATCGTCGCCGACGCCGGCATGGGCAAGTCGAGGCTTGCCCATGAATTTCTCTCCCTCGACGAGGTGGCCGGTTTTACTGTGCTTGAATGTGGCGGTCTGGAGTTTGATTCATCAGTTACTCTGGGTGCTGTAAAGAAGCTGCTGCTCTCGGCTTGTGGCATTCGTGGCGAAGACGGCTTGGCGGAAGCCCAGCGCCTGTTTGCATTCAAACGGGCTGAACTGGACCTGGATCCAAGTCATACGGCGCCGCTTTCCTTCCTCGCGGACCTGCCGGTCGACGATTCTTCCTGGTGGCATCTCGATGCGCGGGAGCGGACCTCACGGGTATCCGAGGCGATGAGCGCATTTCTCGTTGCCTTGAGCCGGGCCTCGCCCGTAGCCGTGCTTATCGAGGATCTGCACTGGATCGATGCCGAGAGCGAGGCCGTAATGAACAGGCTGGTCGAGGTCATGGGCGCCAACCGTATCATGCTGCTCGCCACCTACAGGCCGCAGTACCGACACGAATGGAACCGCCGCGGCTATTTCCAGCAGATAAGGTTGGAGCGGTTCGCGCGGGACGAAATGGAGCAGTTCCTCACCGAATTGCTGGGATCCGATCCCAGCTTGGGGGAACTGCGGCAATCGCTTGCCGAGCGGGCCGAGGGCACGCCGCTATTCCTGGAAGAAATGGTGCGCGGATTGGTTGCGGACGGTGCACTTGCCGGCCAGTCCGGCCGCTACGAGCTCAAGAGGCCAGTGGATTCCATCACCATCCCGTCGACAGTTCAATCGCTCATCGCCGCACGTATCCAGCAGCTGGGTGACTCGGAAAGGCAGGCACTCCAACTCGCTTCGGTTATCGGCAAGAATGTTCCGTATCCCCTGCTGAGGGCGCTCTCGCCGCTCTCGGAGGCGGAGCTGGGGGTATGCCTGGCCAAACTGCAGAGTTTGGAATTCCTGTTCGAGGTCCAGAGCTATCCTCACGTGGAGTATACGTTCAAGCACGCGTTGACGCTCAAGGTGACCTACGAATCTCTCCTGGCGGAGGACCGAAAAAGGCTGCATCGGGCTGCATTGGTTGCGATGGACAGACTCTATGCCGGATCGCTGAACCACCACATCGAGGAACTGGCCGAACACGCGCTTCGTGCCGAGGCTTGGGAACCGGCCGCGGATTATCTGCTGCAAGCGGCGGGCCGGGCCGAGGAACGCTCGGCCTATTCCGCCGCGGTCCAGTTCCTCGAAAACGCCCGCAAAGCAGTCGCCGCGCTGCCCCGAAATCCGAAAACCCTCGCCCAGGCGATCAACCTGCGGGTGCGGATGCGGCCCGCCTACGGCGCCCTGGGTGCCTATCGGAAGGCGCTGCCGCAGCTATTGGAAGCGCGCGAACTGGCCATGGAACTGGGCGATCCGCAACTCATCTCCGACGTGTTGCTCCACTTGAGCTATCTCAACAGCTCCCACGGCCGCTACGAGGAGGCGCTGGAACCGGCCGACACACTCAAGCGCGGCGCGACGGCAAATGGCGTGCAGCGCTGCATAAGCGAGTCGGACCTGGCCGCCTCACAGGCGCTTCTGATCCGCAGCGAGGCGCGGCAGGTGCTGGAGCGGCTTGTTCCGCATGAGGAGAGGTTCACCAAAGCTTGGCGTCTGGAGCGTTTCGGACAGCTCGGTGCGCGTGCGGTTTGGTACCTGGGGCACCGCGCGCAGGCGGAAGCACGCCTTGGCCGGTTCGATGATGCGGAACGTTCGCTTGCCGAACTGCAGAAGGTCGCCGCCGAAGTGGCGCGCCCGATCGATAGCTGCGCGGCCGCCTATTTCACCGGTGTGGTGGGCGTCCTGCGCGGCCCCGAGCCGGCGCTTGTCGAGGCGCTGCAATTGTGGTCCTCCGAAGCCGCTACCAGCGCATCTATCCTACTCCGGCCATGGCTGTTGACCGTGCTCGGGCATGCGGAATTCCTGCTCGGCCGCAACCACGACGCGGGCGCCACCTTGGAAATGGCGGTGACCGAGGCTGAGCGGCTCGATCTTGCCCAGTTCGAATGTCACGCGCGCGCGGTGCTCGCATGCGTGCGTGCGCGCCTCTGTGAGCCGGAAGCTGCGGCCAATCTCGGCCATGCGCTCGAGCTTGCGCGGGGACGCGGCGATCCGTGGAGCGAGATCATCGTACTGCGCGGCCTTGCCGAGCTGAAGCCTTCCAGATCGGCCATTGGCTGGCTCGAACAGGCCTGCAATCTTGCCAGGCGGGTTGAATTGCGGCCGGAGCTTGCCCGCTCCTTGCTAGCTCTCGGGCTCGCGAAGCGGCGCGGCAAGATTGCTGGCGCGGATGCAACTCTCGCGCAAGCGGCCAAGCTCTACACAGAAATGCAGATGCGGGAGGATTTCTCCGGCATGGAAGAGCCGACCGGAAGTGTCCTGCCCGATCGCGTTCCCATGGCGGTTACGGCTTGATCCCTCCGCATCCAGGGATCTGCTTCGAAGGTTTGCGCTGCCTGTAGGGCAAGCAAGCCGCGGTCACGCAGCTCGCGACCCCGCGGTGTCATGGAACGATATCTGCCGGACCAAACGATCCGCCACCACGTCTGCGTGGGTCAGCGGTCCCATATGTCCGGCGCCAGGAACAATCGCCCCGATTGCGGCCGGAACGCGGGAAACGAGTTCGCGGGCGATGAGCCGCGTCGGAACTGGTGCAAATTCGCCGCGCAATACCAAGACCGGAAAGCCAAATCGGGCATATTCGCTTGCTGGCGTCGATTCATGGATCAATGCGTGGAAGTCCAGGCTGGCCTTCGGCAGAAACCGCACGAGTGCAGCCTGAAGTTCCGGCTTCATCGCGGCGAAGATGCCGGCCCCACCCCAGTAGTCGATGAAATGAGCTGTCGCGGTCAGGTAACTGCCGTTGATCAGGCCGTCATGGACGGTGCCTGCGATCGCCAAGACTTCGCCGAGCGCCTCGTGGCCTTCACAGTCCAGCTCGCGCAGCAGGTGAAAGGCAGACGGCTCATAAAGGGAGAGGCTGGCCAGCCGGTCTGGACGCACCGCTGCTATATGCAGGGCCAATCCACCACCATAGGAATGGCCAACAAGATGCACAGGCCCGTCATGGTGGTCGATCATCTCCAGGATACCGGCGGCTTCGTCGGTCAGATGGAAAGCGCCGGCACCAGTCCAGGTGCCGCCGCCCGGCGCCCCGATCAGATCGGGTGCGATGAGCCGGTAGCTGTCATCGAGCCGCTCCGCCAGGCTGCGCCATTGCCGTCCGCTGCCGCCTGAGCAGTGCAGGGCGATGACAAGCGGTGCCTGGCACGCCCTATGCGAGACGTGGGACGTCGATGCGGCAATCATCGAGCCCCGCCCTCCTCCGCCCTCAAAAAACGCGTGCGGCGGCTGGGATCACGCCCGGCAAACGAAGTGATCCAGTTGATCTCGAAGCGGGTGATGCCGATGTCGCGCAAGATGTAGTCCGGCAACTCATAAAGCTGTCTACGGTCCCGTTGGATACGAATGAAACGCCAGACTGCGGCCAACATTGTTCCGCCAGCCCAGCGCAAACCTCGCGTTCTGGTGAGGCACAGGGATGGGTTCACCATTTCACTCATTTTGATTTTCTCCATGGTTGCGGGCGCTGACTACGGCGCCAGTGAGCCCTTGTCGTTGTCCGCCGTGAGCTTCATCGTTGAAGGCAACGTCGATTTTTGCCGCGCTAGCGTTGTATTCGGCGGTCAGGCCGCTGCTCGGCGGGAGACGTCGAGAAACATTGCCAGGTGAGCCGCCAGCGCCTCCGCATCGCGGCCGACGCCGTCGAGGAAGCTGGAGCTTCGATGGCGCATGAAATTGAGGCCGAGCACGTAGAGTCCCGGATACGCGCAGACGCCGCCATCGTTCAGGATTTCGCCCCGGGCGTCGAACACATCCAGCTTCAGCCATGGGTATTCCCGGCGATAGCCGGTAGCCCATATGATCGTCTGGATACCCTGGTCGATGAGGTCGATTTCGGTCGCCTCGGCGCTCAGGATCAGGCTCGGAATGGAACCGGGATCGATCGAGTAGAGGCCATCGCCGGCGGCCGCGCGGTCTATATTGGCCAGCACGCGCCTCAGCCTGCGTTCCGCCGCCATGGTCGTTTCGGCGAGATCGCCGTTGAACCGAATGCGTGTATCGCAGGCGGCAGCCGCTCGACCGACAAGACGAATGCCTTGCTCCCGAAGACCGGCAAGGTCGAGCGTCCTGCGCTCGGGTGTGCCTATCAGCTGCAGGGAGGGCTGCCGCCGTGCCGCGGTGAGATCCGGAACTTCAGCGACAGGCTTGGCAAGCATTCCCAGCCGGTCGAGCCACCACAGGATGTCGTGCCCGCGGTAAAGCCTCGGTAGGCGTGTATGACTGCCGACCGACAGGGTCACCGGGCGTCCGGAGCGATTGATCTCCTCCGCAAGTTGTATGCCGGTCGCCGAGGCCCCGGCCACGAGAACGCCACCCTGGGGCAGGTGCTGAGGATTGCGATAGTCCCGCGGCACGACCTGCCTGATCCGGGAGGAGATCTGCTTTGCTAGTGGCGGAATGCGTGGCCGGTCGCTGTATCCGGTCGCGACCACGACCGCACGCACGCTCCATTGGCCGCGATCGGTCAGCAGCCGGAAGCCTCCGTCGACCCTTTCGGTCGAAAGCACCTCCACACCGTCCTCCACCGGTGCGGTGATCGAGCACGCGTAATCCTCTAGGAACCCCACCGTCTCGGCCATTGTCATGAAGCCGTCGGGATTGGCTCCGCGATAACCGCCGCCGGGCAGGCGTGTCATCCAGTTGGGCGTCAGCAGGCGCAGCGAATCCCACCGTTCGCTGCGCCAGCGCTCCGCGATGCGGCCGCGCTCCAGCACGACGTGGTAGACCCCGCGCTCGGACAGGCACCGGCTCATGGCTAAACCCGCCTGTCCGGCGCCGATAACGGCCACGTCTGTGCGTCGCATGGAATTCGCGCCTTGTAAGCAGGGGTACGAGATCGCCGGCGCCATCCTTTTACGGGACGAGGCCGGCGATATTGCTCTTCCGAACTGGAGATCAGCCCTTCACGGCAACCGAGACCGGCACGCCGTTGGTCAGCACGTCGAACACCGCGGAACGGGCGCGCGACTGCATTACGATTTCCTCGAGCTTCTCAGCCGAAGCATCGCCCTTGATCTTGAAGGAGATACGGATGCCCTGGTAGCCGTTGCGGACTTCGTTGGAGATGCCGAGGATGCCGCGAAGGTCGATGTCGCCTTCGACGGTCGATTCCACCTCATGCAGCGTCACGCCGCGCGCGGCCGCGATGTTCGCGATGCCGGCGGTGAGGCAGGAAGCAAGCGCGTGGAGTAGGTATTCGACCGGCGTCGGGCCGTTGTCTTCGCCGCACAGGACCGCCGGATGATCGCTGTCGGCCTGGTATGCCGTCACATGCGGCTGCTCGGCGCCAGCGCCGAAGAAGTTGGCCATCGTGCTGCGGCTGTGCGTGCCGGTGATCCAGCGGCTCTTGGCCCGGAACTGGAACTTGGCAAGCTCCGGCTGGCCCGCGACGGCATTGATAGTGGCCAGAAGGGTGGGCGTATTGACGCCGTTCCTCGGCTCTCGCGACGCCTTCTTAACGGAAGCCTTTTCCATGACCATTGTATCGTCCTGCATGTCATTCACTCCTGGGTTCGGATGTTGCGCGACCGGGATCGCCCCGGACGGCTAAACCTCGGCCGGCAGCGTTTGACGTGCAGTGGGAACAACAGTGGGAAAACGAGAGGTTTTTTGCGTCAGCCGGTAGTGAACAGCGCCAGGACCGTAATCAGCGAAACGACGGGCCTTCAAACGCTTGCTTCCCGCGACACCGCGATCTCCCGCAGCGCCGAGAAGGCGTCAAAACCGAAACCACAGGGTCAACTTGCGTCGTCCGGACCTCTGCGACGACGCAGCCCGTCCAAACGATTGGGTATTCGACCCCTGGCCTACTCCGCCGCCACGCTCTTCACCTCGAGATAGCTCTCCATTGAATCGTCCATCGCCTGCAGCCAGGGCGTATGGTGCAGCGGCGCCATCGTGCCGGTCATCAGCGAGCGGTAGGCGTGGTCGCGGAAGCCCATAATGTCTTGCGCCTTGTGATGCTCCCACTCCATGAAGGTCTGATTGACGGCCTCGACGTCAAAGCCCGGATAATCGGTCTGCTCCATCAGCTCCCGGGTGTAGTCGCCCTGGAACCAGATCATCTGCTCGGCGTCTTCAAGTGTTTCTTCACGTGCCCGCCATTTCCGGCCGTGCTCGGCCATCGCTTCGGCCGAGGGCAGCTTGATGCGGCCCATGATGACGTCGCGGGCGAACCAGGCCTGCGCGTCGAACATGTTGAAGGTGTAGAACTGGTCCTGCATGCCGATATAGGACAGCTTCGGGTTTTTCTCCCAGACGACGCCCTGGTAGAGCCCGTCCGGCCACATGCGGTTGGCAGTCTTCAGCTTCAAATCCTCGGTGAGGAACGGGAAGGAGTGGAGATAGCCGGTGCACAGGATGATGGCGTCGACGTCTTTGGTGCTGCCGTGCTTGAAATGCGCGGTCTTGCCGACGACCTTCTGCAGCAGCGGCACTTCCTTCCAGTTCTCCGGCCATTTGAAGCCCATCGGCTTCGAGCGGTAGCTGGAGGTGATCGATCTGGCGCCGTATTTGTAGCATTGCGAGCCGATGTCCTCGGCCGAATAGGAGCGGCCGATGATCAATATGTCCTTGCCCTTGAATTCCATCGCGTCGCGGAAATCGTGGCTGTGCAGGATACGGCCGTTGAAGGTCGAAAAGCCTTCGAAATAGGGAACGTTGGGCACGGAGAAATGGCCCGACGCGACGACGACATTGTCGAACTCTTCCGAATAGGTGACGTCGCTGGTGCGGTCATGCGCGGTGACGGTGAATTTTTTTGTTGTTTCGGAAAAGGTCACCATGCGCACCGGGCTGTTGAAGCGCACCCATTGGCGCACGCCGGATTTTTCGACGCGGCCCTTGATGTAGTCCCACAGCACGGCGCGCGGCGGATAGGAGCCGATCGGCCGGCCGAAATGCTCCTCGAAGGAGTAGTCGGCGAATTCGAGGCATTCCTTCGGCCCGTTCGACCAGAGATAGCGGTACATCGAGCCGTGCACCGGATCGCCGTGCTCGTCGAGGCCGGTGCGCCAGGTGTAGTTCCACAGGCCGCCCCAGTCGGACTGCTTTTCGAAGCAGACGATTTCGGGAATGTCGGCGCCCTTGTCGGCGGCCGACTTGAAGGCCCTGAGCTGGGCCATGCCGGACGGCCCGGCTCCGATGACGGCAACACGATTTTTCATTGCGGGCCTCCCGATCTCATTTCCCTAGCGAAACAAATTTCACTGACAGGACAGTAATTGCCCCTTCGATGCTGTCAACAGGCTTGTCGCGAAACCGCGTTTCGCCCAGCTGGATTTCCAAGCGACGCAGTAGCTCGGGCGAAATCCGGACATTGCGCAATTCGACACGGGTGGCTTGCCGTGGCAGTTGCGCTTCTGTATCGGCACCGAATATGTTCACCGTGAGTGAAATGAATCGGCAAGGTCCGGGGTGGCAACATGGCGAAAAAAACATCCAGTCTAAAGCGCGCTGCGGCCGTCGTCGCCGCCAAAGCCAAGCCGTCGGTCGCTGCAATCGATCCGCGCAAGATACGCGCGCCGCTCACCCAGAACCCGCACGCCATTCGCGACACCCGCGAAAAGGTCCTGGAGGTCGCCATCGGCCGCGAGGTGCGTGCCTTCCGCAAGAAGCTCGGCATTACGGTGGCCGATCTGGCTGCCGCCACCGACATTTCGCTTGGCATGCTGTCGAAGATCGAGAACGGCATCACCTCGCCATCGCTGACCACGTTGCAGGCGCTGTCACGGGCGCTCGGCGTTCCCGTCACCGCCTTCTTCCGCCGCTTCGAGGAAGAGCGCAGTGCCGTCTTCGTCAAGGCCGGCGAAGGCCTCGACGTCGAACGCCGCGGCACCCGCGCCGGCCACCAGTACAATCTGCTCGGCCATATCGGCTCCAACACCAGCGGCGTCGTCGTCGAACCCTATCTGATCACGCTCACCGAGGATTCCGACGTGTTCCCGACCTTCCAGCACGAGGGCATGGAATTCCTCTATATGCTCGAGGGCGAGGTGGTTTACCGGCACGGCAGCAATCTCTACCCGATGAAGCCCGGCGACAGCCTGTTCTTCGACGCCGATGCGCCGCACGGACCGGAAGTGCTGAGCGTCCTGCCGATGCGCTATCTGTCGATCATCTGCTACCCGCAGAGCGCGGGGTGAGCCGAAGATGAGGGCGCGCAAGCAATCCTGGATCGCTGCACTCCACGGCCACGGTAACGGCATGGATCCTAGGGTCTCCGCTACGTCGCTTCGCTTCTGCTCCGCCCTAGGATGACGAAGGCGTGGGGTCCAAGGCTAATCGCGGATGTCGGAGATTGGCAGTTGCATCGCGGCTTAGAGGTTGGTGGCCGACGGCAATTCGCAAGTTTCGAGGTTAGCTGAAGCATCCCTCACTTCGTCATCCTAGGGCGAAGCAGGAGCGAAGCGACGTAGCGGAGACCCTAGGATCCATGCCGTAATCTCCACGCGCTGCTACGTTGAACTGCAGGGCAAGCTCGTCCTCGATTGGTCGCAGGGGGTCGGAAAGGGTTGCGTTCCTTCGCGCCCCCCTCTGCCCTGCCGGGCATCTCCCCCACGAGGGGGGAGATCGGCAGCTTCGGCGACGGCAGCAGTCAATCAGGCCCAAACCCCGGCGACGTCGCACTGCCGTCATCCAACTTCGACAGCCACTCGACCAATGTCGCACGGTAACGCGTCAGGCCCTTGTAGTTGGCGAGTTCCTCGGGCAGGTCGCGGATGACGCGGTGCAGGCGCCGTGCCCATTTCGGCTGCGTCACCAGCTCGTCCATCTTGATCAGATAGCAGCGGATCGGGAAGACGATCGAATTCGAGCGCGGCAGCCGCCAGAAGCTCTGCAGCTCGACGCGCAGATGGACCTTGTCGCCGACGTTTTCCGGCGTCACCGTGGCGCGGTCCGGACCCCATTTGTGGTAATTTTCCGGGCTGGTATCGAGGCGCGAATTGATGGTCATCGTCCAGTTCAGCCGCCGTGCCGGCTTGCCCTGCTGGATGTTGGTGAGGAATTTTAGCGCCCGGACGAATATGCCCTTCTCATGCGCCAGCGGCACCGGCGCGTGCCATTCGAAGAAGTTCATGCCGATGTCGAAATCCAGCGACCAGTCTGCCTGGGTAGTGACCATGCCGGCATCCATCCACAGATTGCCGTCGCGCTGGTCGAGAATGCAGAAATCGCCCTGGCTCTGGCGGGTGATGTATTCCATCGGCCCATAGGGCAGCGTCGAGACGTCGCCGAAGGTGAAACTGTCGTCGATGCCGAGCGGCCGGTTGACCCAGCGCCAGCGGTCGCCATCGCGCGTCAGCGTGAAATGCTCGGGATAGCCCAGCGCCTGCTGCTCCATCAAAAGCTCGAGCAGATCCCAGCCGGCCAGCGTCATGTGCGGCAGCGACTGGCAGCGCAGCGGATCCTCGGCCAGCACCAAAGCGCGGTCCTGCATTTCGGCGACATAGTGCTCGTCGACGTCGATCAAATTCTCCAGCACGCTGCCCTTCGGCCCGACGACATGCGGCTCGATGTTGACGGCATACATGTAGCTGTCTTCATGGAACGGGAACGGGAACCGCCTGATGTGCTCGGGGCTGTTCCTGAAGGTGAAGTCGTCGCGGAACGTTTCCTTGCGAAAGGTGATGCCCAAGCTCGCGTCCTATCTTTCCAGCATCAGCGACCTGCCCTCGAAGCGCGAGACGCAGGGCATGATCTTGCAGCCTGAACGGTGGTCTTCCTCGCTCAGCCAGTGGTCGTTGTGGATGAATTTGCCGTCATGCGAAATGACGTTGGTCTCGCACTGGCCGCAGACGCCGCCGCGGCAGAGATAGGGCGGATCGACCCCGGCCGCCTCGATCGCCTCGAGCAGGCTCTGCTGCTCGTCGACACGGATGGTCTTGCCGCTGAGCGCCAGCGTCACGTCGAAGGGGGCGCCGGGCTGCGGGGCCGCGAAATGCTCGAAATGCACGGTCTCGGGAGGCCAGCCGAGGGCGGCGGCACGCTCGCGCACCCAGCCGATCATGCCGGACGGGCCGCAGACATAGAGATGCGTGCCGAGCGGCTGCCATGACAACAGCCGGTCGAGATCGACGCGCTCGTCGCGGTCGTCGTGATAGAGCCTGACCCGGCGATCGTAGCGCTCTCTCAGCAGGTCGGCATAGGTGCCGAGCGAGGCGGTGCGGCAGGTGTAATGCAATTCGAAATTGCCGCCTTCCGCCGCCAGCTGCGCGGTCTGCGCCATGAACGGGGTGATGCCGATGCCGCCGGCCAGCATCAGATGCTTCCTGGCGCGCAGATCGAGCGAGAACAGGTTGACGGGATAGCTGACCACCATCTCCGTGCCCGGCCTGACCTGCCTGTGCATGAAACGCGAGCCGCCGCGGCCGGCGTCGTCGCGGCGCACCGAGATGGTGTATTCGCGGGTGTCGAGCGGCGAGCCCATCAGCGAATAGGGATTGAGCCTGGTGCGTTCGCCATCGCGCATCTCGACGACGACATGGGCGCCGCCGGAAAAGGTCGGCAAAAGCTCGCCGTCGCGCCGGCGGAAATGAAAGCGCGTCACCAGCTCGTTGACCGAGACGACATCGCTGACGACGACATCGAGCTTGGTGGTGCCGGTGCTCATCGAAAGACCTCCTCGATCGGAGGAATTTCGCTGCGGTCCTCGGCGTTGATGCAGACGCCCTGGAAGGCGGCGAGGCGCCGCGAATAGTGGTCGCGCACCAGAAGCAAGAGGCCGCAATGCGAACAGGTCGCCGGCTGCGTCGTCACGTTCTCGGTGATGCCCTTGCAATGGACGCACTGCATGCGGCGCGCCAGCGAGCCGCGATGCTCGGTCTGAACCGAGGTGTGGTCGATGCCGGCTTCGAGCGCCGCCTGCATGGCCTGGCCGAGCAGCCCTTCGGTGCCGGCAAGATAGAGCCTGAGGCCCATATGCGCGTTGGCCAGCGTCTGCTTCAGCCGCGGCAGAGCGCCGGCGAAGGAATGGCCGAGGTAGAGCTGCGCCGGCTTCAGTGCTTCGAGCGCATCGGCATATTTACCATCGCGGCCGGGAATGAAGATGATGTGGGCGCCGCCGAAGAAATCCGCCGGTGCCTTGGCGGCCAGATCGGCAATCGCCAGCGCTCCCTCTGCATCCGCTATGAAAAGATGATGCTTGCCGGGCTGCGGAGACAGGGTCCCATAGACCGGCCGGCTGATGATGCTTTTCGCTGCCATACCCGCAGTATGCCTCAGCCTTTCGCCGTGCGCTTGGTCTTCTTCGGATCGTCGAAGGGAAGCGGCTCGGCGGTTGCGCTGATGGTGCCGCTCTTGTTGCGGATCTCGAGCCTGGTGCCCTGTACCGCACAGTCGACGTCGAGCCGGGCGATGCCCATCGATTTTTTGACCAGCGGCGAATACATTGCGCAGGTCACCACGCCGACCTTTTTGCCGTCGCGATAGACCGGTGCGCCCTCGTCGGCCGGCTCCTTGCCTTCGAGCAGCACGCCGAAGATCTTGAAGCGCTCCTTGCCCTTGAGGCGGTAGTGCTCCTCGGCACCGCGAAAGCCTGTCTTGCCGGGGCTGACGGTGAAGTCGAGACCAAGCTCCCACAGCGTGTCGCCCGGGCCTTCGTTCTCAAACGGGTATTTCTGCGAATTGTCGTAGGGGTAAAACAGCAGGTAGCTCTCGACGCGCAGCATGTCGAGCGTGGTGAAGCGGCACGGGATGATGCCGGCGCTCTTGCCCTCGTCGAGGATCCTGTCCCAGATCGTTCCGGCGTCCTGGCCACGGCAGAAAATCTCGTAGCCGCGCTCGCCGGTGTAGCCGGTGCGCGAGATCATCACCGGAAAGCCGAACAACTGCGTCTGCATGTGGCGGAAATAATTGAGGTCGCGAATGCCGGGCACATGCTTTGCCAGATAATCGACGGCGGTCGGGCCTTGCAGCGAAAGGTCGTGCAGATTGTCGTCGAAGCGCAGCGACACGTCGCGACCGACGGAAGCGCGCTGCAGCTCTTCATGGCCGGTGCCCGAGCCATGCACGACCATCCAGGAATTCGGGCCGGTGCGGTAGAGGATGCAGTCGTCGGTGAACTTGCCGGCCTCGTTGAGCATGCAGGCATAGGCCGACTTGCCGGGATAGATCTTTTCGACGTCGCGCGTCGTCGCCAGATCGATCAGGTGCGAGGCGTGCGGCCCGGTGATGTGGACCTTCTTCAAGCCGGACACGTCCATCAGGCCGGCCTTGGTGCGGATGGCGATATACTCTTCGTCGGCGTCCTTGTCGTAGGTCCAGGCGGTGCCCATGCCGCTCCAGTCCTCGAGCTTCGAGCCGAGCGCGCGATGGCGGTCCGCAAGCGTCGAAAATCTCCAGGATGCCGTCATCCGCTGGTCCTCCGTTCGAAAGAAACTTTTTTGCTTTCCCCTGCTCCCTGCACATAGGCGGGAGCGTTGCCTTGAATATTGATCGCAAACGCCGGTAGCCTGCAATACCCGTAAGCAAATAATTTCATTGTCAGGCAAATCCGGCGAGCCCAGACAAACGATTAACGTTGCGTAAAATCGTCTTGACAATTCCAGAATTCGGCCGGATTTTATGAAAAAAATTTCACTCTCTTGAAAGAGGGCAATGACCGGCCAATCCGGACCGGCGTTGAAAAAGGGGAAAGCCGATGTCCGACCTGCAACAGCGCGTGGAAGCGTTGTACCGTTCCGACGTGCGTGGATCCATGCTCCTGATCGTCTGCCTGTGGGCGACGATCCTCTTTGTCCTGTTCATGACATGGCCATACATCCCCGACGCCGGCATCAAGCTCGTCGTCGCGGTCGCCGCCGCCGCCGTGCTGATCTTCAACACCGCCGCGATCCTGGCGATGGTCAACCACTACAAGGAAGACAAGGACTTCATCTACGGCCTCGACATCAAGAACGCCGACGCCTACCGCAACCGCAAGTCCTGAGGGGGAGACGCATGGCCCGCTATACACCGCCCGAACAGAGCAAGGCCGGACAGGTTTTCGATATCGCCGTCGTCGTGGTCGCGATTTTCGTCGCGCTGTGGCTGCCGCTGAAACTAGGTCTGGCAGGGGCGGCAAAATCCATCGACGCGCTCGACGCCAAGACGTGGGAAGCGCTCGGCCAGAACCCGACCATGGCCTCGATCTGGGAAAAGCTCGGCTACACGCCGGAAACCGCGCACGACATCATCCAGAACCGGTTCCACTACATCATCGACTGGCCGACGCTGATCATCATGGCGGCGGTGCTGATCGGCTATTTCATCTTTCTGTTCCGCGCATCGGACCGCGAATACCGCGACGTCATCGACGAAAAGTTCGGCGACAAATAGATAGGGAAGCATCGTCATGTGGGTGGCACTCTCTTACGCATGCTGGGGCATCTCGATCGTGCTCGCGCTGTGGATGCTCTACGACTGGTTCAAGATCGACACGACCTATTCCGAAGAGATGCTGACCTCGTCCAGGGAAGGCGAACTTGAAGCCGTGTCCGAAAAACACCGGATCTGAGTGGGGGATTGAACGATGACGATCACGGCTGAACCAGCGGTGCAAGTGCAAGGCGACAGGGTTTCACTGCTCAGGGTGCTCGGCCCCGCCCATGTCTGGGCGCTCGGTGTCGGAATCGTTCTGGTCGGCGAATTCACCGGCTGGAACTTCTCCGCCGACAAGGGCGGCGGGCTCGCCGCACTGGTGGTCTGCTGGATCGTCGGCCTGCTCTACACCTCCGTCGCCATGATCGATTCCGAGGTCACCTCGACGGTCGCCGCCGCTGGCGGCCAATATGCGCAGGCCAAGCACATCGTCGGGCCGCTGATGGCCTTCAACGTCGCGCTGTTCCTGGTCTTTGCCTATACCATGCTCGAAGTCTCCGACGCGATACTGCTCGGCCAAACAATCGTCGCCAAGGCCGGCGTCGAAGGGATGAGCTACAACTCCTTCATCGCCGCCACCATCGTCGTGCTGGCATGGCTCAACTATCGCGGCGTTCTGATGACGCTCAACGTCAATTTCGTCATCACCGCGATAGCCTATGTCTCGATCGTCATCCTGTTCTTTTCGGTCAGCCCGTGGACGCAAGGCGCCGTGCTGAAGCTCAACGACCTAGTCACCCCCGGCAATGCGCTGCCCTATGGCTGGATCGGCGTAATCGCCGCCTTCCAGTTCGGCATCTGGTACTATCTCGGCATCGAGGGCACCACGCAGGCCGCCGAGGAAGTGCGCTCGCCGGCGCGCTCGCTGCCCTACGGCACGATGGCCGGCATGATCACGCTTCTGATCGCAGCTGCCATGACCTGGTATGTCTGCGCCTCGCTGATGCCGTGGGAGTATCTCGGCGTCACGCCTTACCCGCTCTGGGACGCGGGAAAGCTGACCGGCAGCCCGCTGCTCGAGAACCTGTTGTTTATCGCGACGCTGCTTGCCGCGCTTGCTTCCGCCAATGGCTGCATCAACGACGCCGCGCGCGCCTGGTTCTCGCTCGGCCGCGACCGCTATCTGCCGACCTGGTTCTCGGCGGTGCATCCGAAATACCGCACGCCCTATCGCTCGATCCTGTTCCTGCTGCCGATCGCGCTGGCCTTCGCCTTCATCGCCGACCTCAACCAGGCGATCACCTTCTCGATCCTGTCGGGCGTGCTGCAATACACCTTCATGAGCATCAACATCATCATGTTCAGGAAAAAGTGGCCGCTCGGCTCGATCCGCCGCGGCTACACCCATCCGTTCCATCCGCTGCCGGCGATCGTCTTGTTCTGCCTTTGCGTCGTCACTTTCTTTGCGATCTTCCTCGGCTTTGGTTCGCAGCTGATCGCCATGGTCGCTTTCTACTTCCTGATCTCGCTGTGGTTCCACTTCTACCGCTACAAATTCGTGCGCCGTGGTGCCCAGTTCACCATGCCGTGGCCGAAGCCGCCGGGCTACTGACAGGAGTAAAGGAGGCTCACCCCAAAACGCAGCGCAATCGCATATGGGAAAGTGCCCCCTCACCCGGATTGCCAACCGAATTGCGAAGGGCAATTCGGGGCAATCCGACCTCTCCCCGAGGGGAGAGGAGATCGCCGGCGTTGATGCCAGCCTCTTCTCCCCAACGGGGAGAAGGTGGCCGCCCACGGGTCTTGCCTCCGGCAAGCCCGAGGACAGGCTCCGCGGCCGGATGAGGGGGACTTCCTATACAAGAGCCCTGCCCCAGAATGGGGCGCGCCTGTGCATGATGAGATGTCTGAAATGATCTCAGCGTCACTCGCCGGGGCGGTTGCCCTGGCTCTCGTCCTCCATATAGCCTGGCTTGCGCGGGCCAGCCGCACCAAGGCTTCGACCGGGCTTGCCGCCGACGAAGCCGGCGTCCGCGCCGTCATCCCCGACGCGGCCAACGTCTCGGACGGCACTGCCGGCGTCGTCACCTTCGCCGGCTCGTGGAACGGCCGGCGGGTGCAGGTGCGGACCATCGTCGACACGCTGGCGATCAGGAAGCTGCCGGCGCGCTGGCTGAGCGTTTCGATCACCGAAAAGGTCGCGATACCAGGCACTTTCGATATGATGATGCGGCCGGGATCGCCGACGACTTTTTCCAATTTCGATCATCTCGTCCATCCGCTGCCGAAGGCGGCGGGGTTTCCGGCCGAGGCGGTGCTGCGGAGCGACCGCAAGGGCGTGCGCTTCCCCGAAGCCATCATCGCCGGCCACCTCGATATCTTTGCCGAGGAGCGCGCCAAGGAATTGCTGATCACGCCGAACGGCGTGCGCATCGTCTGGCTTCTGGCCGAGGCCGAGCGGGCGCGCTACGGCGTATTCCGGCAAGCCGAATTGGGCACGGTCAGGCTCGATCCGGTGCTGATCGAGAGGCTGCTGTCGTCGGCTTCGGCGCTGCGCGACGCCATCAATCAAAGCGAACGGCAAGCGGCATGACCAGCCAGATCACCACCTCCCCCGCACCACCGAGCCCCTATCTGGTTCTGGGCGCTGCGATCGTCTTGCCGGCGAGCGGGCATGTCGTGCTCGGCGTGCCGGTGCGCGGCCTGCAATTCCTGTTCTTCATGGTGATCCTTGCCTGGGTCACCGCCAAGATCGCGCCGCCCGACGCCAGCTTCGTCGGACGCCATGCCGGCGGCTTCCTGATCTATGCCCTGTCGATCCTGGATGCCTACAAGATCGCCCGCATCCGCTATGCCAAATGGGTTCACAATCCCGGCCAGCACAGCGATAGTGCGGCCGGCAGCGCCTCAGCCGATATATAACGACAGGAAAATTTTTTTCATACCAATTGAATTCCCGGGACTCATTCGATACATCTCGGAGGGAACAAACTCGCAGAGGCTGACATGTGCGGAATCGTCGGACTGTTTTTGAAGGACAAGTCGCTCGAGCCCCAGCTTGGCGCGATGCTGTCGGAGATGCTGATCTCGCTCAGCGATCGCGGTCCCGACAGCGCCGGCATCGCCATCTATGGCGCGCCCTCCAATGAAGCCAAGATCACCATCCAGTCGGCCAAGCCGGAGCGCGATTTCCGCGGCCTCGACGCCGAACTCGCCAAGGCAATCGGCGCGCCGGTGAGCATTGCTGCGAAGTCGACGCATGCCGTGGTCCGGACGACGCCTGCCAAGATCGACGAAGCGCGCGAGACGATCCAGGCGCTGCGCCCCGATATCCGCATCATGGGCGCCGGCGACGTCGTCGAAATCTACAAGGAAGTCGGCTTGCCCGAAGCGGTCGTCGACCGTTTCGGCGTCCGCGAGATGACCGGCACGCACGGCATCGGCCATACCCGCATGGCGACCGAATCGGCGGTGACGACGATGGGCGCGCATCCGTTCTCGACCGGCGCCGACCAGTGCCTGGTTCATAATGGCTCGCTGTCCAACCACAACAATGTCCGCCGCGAGCTGATCCGCGAAGGCATGACATTCGAGACCGAGAACGACACCGAGGTCGCTGCCGCCTATCTCTCCTCGCAGATGGCGCACGGCAAGAATCTGGGCGAGGCGCTGGAAGGCACGCTGAGCGATCTCGACGGGTTTTTCACCTTCGTCGTCGGCACCAAGAACGGCTTCGGCGTGGTGCGCGATCCGATCGCCTGCAAGCCCGCCGTAATGGCCGAAACCGACCAGTATGTCGCCTTCGGCTCGGAATATCGGGCGCTCACCAAACTGCCCGGCATAGACAATGCGAAGGTCTGGGAACCCGAGCCCGCAACCGTCTATTTCTGGGAGCATTGAACCAATGCCGGCAATTAACCTCTCCAAGGCGGCTCGCGAGCCGGGCCATGCGTCACGGGTCTTCGATCTGGCCGAAATGTCGCTGCGCGAGCTCAACCAGGCGCTGCACGATCTGGCGCCCGGTTCGAACGAGACCGCCTGGGAAGTGCTCCACCCGCGAGGCAGCCATTCGGTCGCCGTCGGCGTCGACCAGCCGGTCGCCATCGATGTGCGCGGCAGCGTCGGCTATTATTGCGGCGGCATGAACGACGGCGGCACCATCACCGTGCATGGCTCGGCCGGGCCCGGCGTCGGCGAGAACATGATGTCCGGCCAGATCGTCGTCAAAGGCGATGCCAGCCAGTATGCCGGCGCCACCGGCCGGGGCGGGTTGCTCGTCATCGAAGGCAACGCATCGTCGCGCTGCGGCATCTCGATGAAAGGCATCGACATCGTCGTCCACGGCAATATCGGCCACATGTCGGCTTTCATGGCGCAGTCCGGCAACCTCGTGGTGCTGGGCGACGCCGGCGATGCGCTCGGCGATTCCATTTACGAGGCGCGGCTTTTCGTGCGCGGCAAGGTCGAAAGCCTCGGCGCCGACTGCATCGCCAAGGAGATGCGGCCCGAGCATCTCGAATTGCTGCAAGGCTTGCTCGACCGCGCCGGCGTGACCGGCGTCAAGGCGGCGGAGTTCAAGCGTTATGGCTCGGCTCGTACCCTCTACAATTTCAATATCGACAACGCCGACGCGTATTGAGGCTCAATGACCTATCGCAACCCGCCGACGACGCCGCGCAAATCCGCGACCTTCGACGACTACACGCTTTCCGAGATCCGCCGCGCCGCGGCGACCGGCATCTATGACATCCGCGGCGCCGGCGCCAAGCGCAAGCTGCCGCATTTCGATGACCTTCTGTTCCTCGGCGCCTCGATCTCGCGCTATCCGCTCGAAGGCTATCGCGAGCGCTGCGACACCAGCGTCGTGCTCGGCTCGCGCTATGCGAGAAAACCGATCGAATTGAAAATCCCGATCACCATTGCGGGCATGAGCTTCGGCTCGCTGTCCGGCCCGGCGAAGGAAGCGCTCGGCCGTGGCGCGACGCTGTCGGGCACCTCGACGACCACCGGCGACGGCGGTATGACCGAGGAAGAGCGCGGCCATTCGAAGACGCTGGTCTACCAGTATCTGCCGTCGCGCTACGGCATGAACCCGCGCGATCTGCGCCGTGCCGACGCGATCGAGGTTGTCGTCGGCCAGGGCGCCAAGCCCGGCGGCGGCGGCATGCTGCTCGGCCAGAAGATCTCCGACCGCGTCGCCGAAATGCGCACGCTGCCGAAAGGCATCGACCAGCGCTCGGCCTCGCGCCACCCCGACTGGACCGGGCCGGACGACCTCGAGATCAAGATCCTCGAACTGCGCGAAATCACCGACTGGGAAAAGCCGATCTACGTCAAGGTCGGCGGCGCGCGGCCCTATTATGATACCGCGCTTGCGGTGAAATCGGGCGCCGATGTCGTCGTCGTCGACGGCATGCAGGGCGGCACTGCGGCGACCCAGGAAGTGTTCATCGAAAATGTCGGCCAGCCGACGCTTGCCTGCATCAGGCCGGCCGTGCAGGCGCTGCAGGATCTCGGCATGCACCGCAAGGTGCAGCTGATCGTCTCCGGCGGTATCCGCAACGGCGCCGACGTCGCCAAGGCGCTGGCGCTCGGCGTCGACGCGGTGTCGATCGGCACGGCAGCGCTTGTCGCGCTCGGCGACAACGACCCGCGCTGGGAAGCGGAATACAACGAGCTCGGCACCACCGCCGGCGCCTATGACGACTGGCATGAGGGCCGCGACCCTGCCGGCATCACCACGCAGGATCCCGAGCTAATGAAACGGGTCGATCCGATTGCGGCCGGACGGCGGCTGGCGAATTATCTTAAGGTGATGACACTTGAGGCTCAGACAATCGCACGCGCGTGCGGCAAGAACAGCCTGCACAATCTCGAGCCCGAGGATCTTGTCGCCTTGACGATCGAAGCCGCCGCCATGGCCGGCGTGCCGCTGGCCGGCACCAACTGGATACCGGGCAAGAACGGCTTCTAAAACAAACCAAATGCCAGTAAGCGAGGAACTATAATGGGGAACGATCTCGCCGCCTTCGCCAAGGAAAAGGGCGTCAAATATTTCATGATATCCTACACCGACCTGTTCGGTGGACAACGCGCCAAGCTGGTGCCGGCGCAGGCGATCGCCGACATGCAGCGGGACGGTGCCGGCTTTGCCGGCTTTGCCACCTGGCTCGACCTGACGCCGGCGCATCCCGACATGCTGGCGGTGCCGGATCCGGCCTCGGTGATCCAGTTGCCTTGGAAGCCGGAGGTCGCCTGGGTCGCCGCCAACTGCATCATGGACGACAAATCGGTCGAGCAGGCGCCGCGCAACACGCTGAAGCGGTTGATCGCGGAGGCCGCTGGCGACGGCATGCACATCAAGACCGGCGTCGAGGCCGAATTCTTCCTGATCTCGCCGGATGGCAAGACGATTTCCGACGAATATGACACGGCGTCGAAGCCCTGCTACGACCAGCAGGCGGTGATGCGCCGCTACGATGTGATCGCCGAGATCTGCGACCACATGCTGGCGCTCGGCTGGGGCGCCTACCAGAACGACCACGAGGACGCCAACGGCCAGTTCGAGATGAACTGGGCCTTCGACGATGCGCTGGCGACCGCCGACAAGCATTCCTTCTTCAAATTCATGGTGAAATCGGTCGCCGAAAAGCACGGCCTGCGCGCAACCTTCATGCCTAAACCCTTCCAGGGCCTGACCGGCAATGGCTGCCATGCGCATATCTCGGTGTGGGACAAAGACGGCAAGACCAATGTCTTTGCCGATAATGCGATGGAGCTCGGCCTGTCGGCCAAGGGCAGGAATTTCCTCGGCGGCATCATGAAACATGCGTCCGCGCTTGCCGCCATCACCAACCCGACGGTCAATTCCTACAAGCGCATCAACGCACCGCGCACCATCTCCGGCGCCACCTGGGCGCCGAACACGGTGACCTGGACCGGCAACAACCGCACCCACATGGTGCGCGTGCCTGGGCCAGGCCGCTTCGAGCTGCGCCTGCCGGACGGCGCGGCAAACCCGTATCTGCTGCAGGCCGTCATCATCGCCGCCGGCCTTGACGGCGTCCGCTCGAAGGCCGACCCCGGCAGGCGATACGACATCGACATGTACCAGTTCGGCCATACGGTCGAGGGCGCGCCGAAGCTGCCGCTCAACCTGCTCGACGCATTGCGCGAGTTCGACAACGACAAATCGCTCAAGGCGGCGCTGGGTGAGGAATTCTCGTCGGCCTATCTAAAGCTCAAGCAGCAGGAATGGAATTCCTATGCTTCCCACTTCACCCAGTGGGAGCGCGACCACACGCTCGACATCTGATCCGGAATTGTTGCACGCCCGGCGCGAAACAGGTTCATGAAATACTCGATCTTCTCCCTCGCCCGGGCGGCATTTTCCGGCCACAAGAACTGGCAGCGCACCTGGCGCGACGCCAGCCCGACGAGCCACTACGACGTGGTGATCATCGGCGGCGGCGGCCATGGCCTGGCGACGGCATGGTTCCTCGCCAGCGAATACGGCATCAGGAATGTCGCGGTGCTGGAAAAAGGCTGGATCGGCTCCGGCAATGCCGGCCGCAACACCACCATCATCCGCTCCAATTACGGGCTGCCCGGCAATACCGGTTTCTACGAGCTTTCGATGAAGCTGTGGGAGCGGATGGAGCAGGACCTCAACTACAACACCATGGTCAGCCAGCGCGGCGTCATCAATCTCTACCATTCCGACGCGCAGCGCGACGCCTATGCGCGGCGCGGCAACACCATGCGCATCAACGGCATCGATGCCGAACTGCTCGATCTGACGGCGGTCAGGAAGATGATGCCGTTCCTGAACTTCGACAATGCGCGCTTTCCAGTGCAAGGCGGGCTTTTGCAGCGACGTGGCGGCACGGCACGGCACGACGCCGTGGTCTGGGGCTATGCGCATGCGGCGAGCGCGCTCGGCGTCGACATCATCCAGAACTGCGAAGTGACCGGTTTTGTCCGCGACGCCGACGGCAAGGTGACCGGTGTCGAGACGAGCCGCGGCAGGATCGACGCAGGCAAGGTCGGCATGGCCGTCGCCGGCTCCTCGTCGCGCGTCGCGGCGATGGCCGGCATGCGGCTGCCGATCGAAAGCCATGTGCTGCAGGCATTCGTCTCCGAGGCGATCAAGCCGCTGATCCCCAATGTCATGACCTTCGGCGCCGGCCATTTCTACGTCAGCCAGTCCGACAAGGGCGGCCTGGTCTTCGGCGGCGATATAGACGGCTACAATTCCTACGCCCAGCGCGGCAATTTGCCTGTCATGGAAGACGTCTGCGAAGGCGGCATGGCGCTGATGCCGATGATCGGCCGGATACGGCTTCTGCGTCAGTGGGGCGGCATCATGGACATGTCGATGGACGGCTCGCCGATCATCGACAAAACACCGGTCGACGGGCTCTATCTCAACGCCGGCTGGTGCTATGGCGGCTTCAAGGCGACGCCCGGCTCCGGCCTGGTCTTTGCCCATCTTCTGGCGCGCGACGAGCCGCACAAGGAGGCTATCCGCTTTCGCCTCGACCGCTTCCGGCGAGGTGCGATGATCGACGAAAAGGGCCAGGGCGCCCAACCGAACCTGCATTGAAGGCTGGCTGAAGAAGCATGCGCATTGTCTGTCCCTTCTGCGGCGAACGCGAACTCGGCGAGTTCACCTATCTGGGCGACGCCAAGCCGGCGCGTCCGGCGGCCGGCGTCACCGAAGACGAGGTCTTCGACTACGTCTATCTGCGCGACAACATCGCCGGGCCGATGAGCGAATACTGGTACCATGGCGGCGGCTGCCGGGCCTGGCTGAAGGTCGCCCGCAACACGCTGACGCATGAGATTTCGGCGGTCGAACCGGCTGCAGGCGTCGGTGCCGCCGAGGTTGGGGCCTGATGGTTGGCCCCGCGCAGACACACCGGCTGGAGAGCGGCGGTCTCATCGATCGCGCCGCGCCGCTGGCCTTCCGCTTCGACGGCAAGAGCTTTGCCGGTTTCCAAGGCGACACGCTGGCCTCGGCGCTGATCGCCAATGGCGTCAAGCTGGTCGGCCGCTCGTTCAAATACCATCGGCCGCGCGGCATCCTGACCGCTGGTTCGGAGGAGCCCAACGCGCTAGTCGAACTGCGCAGCGGAGCGCGGCGCGAGCCGAACACCAAGGCGACCACGGCCGAACTCTATGACGGGCTCGAAGCCGCCAGCCAGAACCGCTGGCCGTCGCTGCGCCACGATCTGATGGCGGTCAACCAGCTGTTCGCGCCGATCTTCGTCGCCGGCTTCTACTACAAGACCTTCATGTGGCCGGCGAAATTCTGGGAAGCGGTCTACGAGCCGGCGATCCGCCGCGCCGCCGGCCTCGGCCGCGCCCCCGGCGTCGCCGACCCCGACCATTACGACAAGGCCTGGGCGCATTGCGACGTGCTGATCGCCGGGTCCGGCCCGGCCGGACTGGCTGCGGCACTGGCGGCCGGGCGCGGCGGCGCCCGCGTCATCCTGTGCGAGGAAGATTTTGCGCTTGGCGGCCGTCTGCTCGCCGACGGCGGCATGATCGACGGCGCGCCGGCGGCCGAATGGATTACGCGCACGCTGGCCGAACTCGCCGCACTGCCCGATGTCCGCATCATGACCCGCACGACATTGTTCGGCGTCTATGATGGCGGCACCTATGGCGCCATCGAGCGGGTCAACGACCACCTGCCCTCGCCGCCCGAGCACCAGGTGCGCCAGCGGCTGTGGCGGATCGTGGCCAAGCGCTGCGTCGTCGCCGCCGGCGCCATCGAGCGGCCGATCGTCTTTGCCGGTAACGACACGCCGGGCGTGATGATGGCTTCGGCTATGCGGACCTATGTCGCGCGCTACGCGGTTACCCCTGCCAAGAGGATCGCGCTGTTCACCAACAATGAGGATGGCTGGCGTACGGTCGAGACCGCGCTTGGCGCCGGATTGCAGATCGCAGCGGTGATCGACGCGCGCCCGGACGTCTCCGCCGCGCATCGCGCGCTTGCCGCCAAAGGCGGCTTTGCCGTGCTCAACGGCTCGGTCAGCGGGGTCGAAGGCGGCAAGGACGGCGTAAGGAAAATCGCGGTATCGCTCACCGGTGGGGCGCGCGCCGAGGTCGAGGCCGACGGGCTAGCCGTCTCGGGCGGCTGGAATCCGGCGGTCGGGCTGACCTCCTACCATCGCGGCCGGCCGAAATGGCAGGACGATATCGCAGCCTTCGTGCCGGACGGCGCGCCGCCCGGCATGGTGGCCGTCGGCGCCGCCAACGGCGCCTTCGGGCTGGGCGACTGCCTGCGCCAGGGCTTTGCCGCGGGTGCTGCGGCAGCGCAGGGTGCTGGACGCAGCGGCAATGCCGGCACATCGCCGGTCGCCGACAGCGAGGCGTTTTCGCTGACGCCGCTTTGGTATGTGGCCGGCAAAGGGAAAGCCTTCGTCGATTACCAGCATGACGTGACCGCGTCCGACATCGAACTGGCGCAGCGCGAAGGTTTCGAATCGGTCGAGCATCTCAAGCGCTATACGACGCTCGGCATGGCCACCGACCAGGGCAAGACCTCGAACGTCGCCGGTCTCGCCATCATGGCGGCAATCAGCGGCAAATCGATCCCCGAAACCGGCACGACGATCTACCGTCCGCCCTATGTGCCGGTCGCCATCGGCGCCTTCGCCGGCCATCATCGCGACGAGAATTTTCATGCGACACGACTGACGCCGTCGCATCACTGGGCAGCCGAACAGGGCGCGGTGTTCGTCGACACCGGCCTGTGGAAGCGCGCGCAATGGTATCCGCGCGCCGGCGAAAAGGACTGGCTGGAATCGGTCACCCGCGAGGTCAAGGCGGTGCGCTCAGGCGTCGGCTTCTGCGATGTCTCGACGCTCGGCAAGATCGACGTGCACGGCCCGGATGCCGGCGCCTTTCTCGACCGCGTCTACATCAACACCTTCTCCGGTCTCGCCGTCGGCAAAGCCCGCTACGGGCTGATGCTGCGCGAGGACGGCATCGTCTATGACGACGGCACGACGTCACGGCTGGCCGAGGACCACTATTTCCTGACCACCACCACCGCCAAGGCCGGGCTGGTGATGCAGCATCTCGAATTCTGCCGGCAGGTGCTGTTCCCCGAATTCGACGTGCAGCTGACATCCGTCTCCGATCAATGGGCGCAGTTCTCGATCGCCGGGCCGAAGACCCGGGACCTGCTTCGGGAAATGGTCGATCCGTCCGAGGATTTGTCGAACGAGGGCTTTCCCTTCATGGGGGCGCGGGAAGTCGCGCTTCGCGGTGGCATCAAGGCGCGGCTGTTCCGCATCTCGTTTTCGGGCGAAATGGCGTTCGAGATTTCGGTTCCCGCCCGCTATGGCGAGGCGCTGGTGCGCAATTTGATGCTGGCCGGCAAGCCGTTCGGCGTTACGCCCTACGGTACCGAGGCGCTCGGCGTCATGCGCATCGAAAAGGGCCATGTCGCCGGACCGGAGCTGAACGGCACGACGACCGCCGCCGACCTCGGGTTGGGCAAGATGATGTCCAGCAAGAAAGATTTCATCGGCCGCGTCATGGCCGGGCGCGAGGCGCTGATTGCGCCGGACCGCCAGGTCGTGGTCGGCATCAAGCCGGTCGACAAGACGCGCCGCCTGCGTTCCGGCGCGCATATCATCCCGAAGGGCGAGACGCCCGGTCCCGATAACGACCAGGGCTACGTCACCTCGGTCTGCTTCTCGCCGACGCTCGACCAGTGGATCGGGTTGGCACTGGTTGAGCGCGGCCGCGAGCGCATCGGCGAAATCGTCCATGCGCAAGACCCGCTGCGCGGCGAAGACTACGATGTCGAGCTGTGCAGTCCCGTCTTCTACGATCCGGATGGAGGGCGCCAGCGTGGCTGAGTTTTCCTGGATTGCCCGCAGTCCGCTGGAGAAAGCGCTTGTTGTCGGCGCCTATGGCGCGCGCGGCACGGCGGCCGGCGTATCGCTCACCGAGATCCGCAATTTCGACCTGATCCAGGTGATGGCGCGGCGCGGCAAAGCGGCAGAACTGGCGAAGGCCGCCGAAACCCGCTTCGGCGTTGCCGCCCCGGAAACGCCCAAGGCGACCCGAGCTCCCGACGCTACGCTGATCTGGTCGGGACCGGATCAGTTCCTGGTCCTGTCCAATGGCGGCAAGCACGCGAGCGAACCGCTGAGCCAGGCGTTTGCGCAATCCGCCTCGCTGTCCGACCAGTCGCATGCCCGCGCGCTGATCAGCGTTTCCGGAGAAAAGGCGCGCGCGATGCTGGCCAAACTGTCGTCGCTAGACCTGCACCCCGCGGCGTTCCCGGCCGGCACCGCTGCGGCGACCTCGGTCGATCACACCAGCATCAATCTCTGGCGCGGCAATGATCGGCCGGACCGACAGGCTGTGTTCAATCTTCTGGTGTTCGCCACCTTCGCGGAAAGCCTGTGGCATACGATGCTGGACGCTGCCGCCGAGTATGGCGTCGAGATCAGCCACAGCGAGGAGTTGGCATAGCCTTGGCGCGTCTTCCCTTCTCCCCTTGTGGGAGAAGGTGGATCGGCGCGCAGCGCCGAGACGGATGAGGGGTGTTCCAGCGGAGTGAGAGGCTGGCGTTCCCTGGAACACCCCTCATCCGTCGCCTTCGGCGACACCTTCTCCCACAAGGGGAGAAGGGGGAGCTTGTGCCACCTTCACCTTGCCAAACCCGATCCCCCTGCTATTCTTCCCGCTAAAATAATTTCACACACAGGCAAACTTGTTTCTCGAAACCAAGGTTGAGATGAGCCAGTCGCCCTACCCCGCCGTCGTCGCAGGACCGCCCCGGCCGAGCCTGATCCTGCGGCCAGGCCAGATCGCGTTGCCGGCCGGGATGGAGCGCTACACGGTTCAGGGCAATGGCGCGGTGCTGATCGAGGTCGAGGCCGGCGACATTGTCACCGTGCGCGATGTCGAGGGCGGGCAGGCCTGCGAGCTGCTGGCATGGGACAGCAGCGACGCGACCGATCCCGGCATTCTCGGCGAGAAATCGAACTGCAATGCCGCCGGCATCAAGGCGCTGCTGGCCGAAGGCGACGACGGCCTCGCATCCTTGCGCCGGGGGCTCGAGCGGCGCCAGGTGCAGATCGACCAGGCGAAGGCGGTTCGCGTTTTCGGCGGCGCCACCCCTGCCGGCACCGAACAGGCTTTTACCGTCGCCCGCGATGGGTCGATGCTGATTGCCGCGCCCGGCGGGCCGATGCTGGTCGACGGCCACGATACGGCGACGCCGCTTAGCGTCATCGTCCGCCGCGCCACCATCCGCCCGGCGGCGAAATCCAGGCTTGCCGACCCGCTGGCCGATCCCGTGCTCGACCTGCGCGTCCATTCGGCGACGGCGGAGGCCTACTTCGTCAAGGCGGGCGACTATCTGCAGATCATCGATGTCGACGGGCGCCAATGCACCGACTTCCAGTGCTTTTCGGCGCGCAAGCTGGACAAGGGCCGCGATCATCCGCTCGACGTGACGACGACGCGCACGCTGATGGGTTCGAGCTATCCGATGCCCGGTCTGCACTCGAAATACTACGACCAGGACATGGAGCCGCTGGTCGAGGTTGTGCAGGACACTTGCGGCCGCCACGATGCATTCGCGCTCGCCTGCGCGGCCAAATATTACGACGACATCGGTTATCCCGGCCATCCCAACTGCTCGGAGAATTTCAACCACGCGCTGGCCGACAAGGGTGTCACGCCTCGCGCCGGCTGGATGGCGATCAACTTCTTCTTCAACACGGCCATCGACGCGCATGGCGTCGTGGTATCGGACGAGCCGTGGTCGCGGCCGGGCGACTATGTGCTACTCAGGGCGCTCACGGACATCGTCTGCGTCTCGTCCGCCTGCCCCGACGATACGACGCCGGCCAATGGCTGGAACCTGACCGACATCCATGTGCGAACCTATCCCGGCCAGCACAAATTCTCGCGAGCGATCGCCAGACGCATGACGCCCGATTCGGAACCGAAAATGACCCGCGAGACCGCCTTTCATTCGAGCTTTGCCAAGCACACCCGCAACTTCGTCGAGTACAAGGGCTATTGGCTGGCCAATTCCTTCGCCAGGCAAGGCCCGATCGATGAATACTGGGCCTGCCGGCAGGACGCCGTGATCATGGACCTGTCGCCGCTGCGCAAGTTCGAGGTCACCGGGCCGGACTCCGAGGCGCTGCTGCAATACACGCTGACCCGCGACATCAAGAAGCTCGGCGTCGGCCAGGTCGTCTATTCCGCCATGTGCTACGAGCATGGCGGCATGATCGACGACGGCACGCTGCTCAGGCTCGGCAAGGATAATTTCCGCTGGGTCGGCGGCGACGATCTATCCGGCGAATGGCTGCGCGAGACGGCGACAAAGCTCGGCCTCAACGTGCTGGTGCGCTCGTCGACCGACCAGATGCACAATGTTGCCGTGCAGGGGCCGAAAAGCCGCGACGTCCTGCGGCAGATCATCTGGACCTCGCCGCTGCAGCCGTCGATCGACGAACTCGAATGGTTCCGTTTCGCCGTTGCCCGCATCGGCGGCGGCAACGGCATTCCGGTCGTTGTCTCGCGCACCGGTTACACCGGCGAGCTCGGCTACGAGATCTGGTGCCATCCGCGCGACGCCGAAAAGGTCTTCGACGCGATCTGGCAGGCCGGCCAGCCGCACGGCCTGAAGCCGATGGGGCTGCAGGCGCTCGATATGGTGCGCATCGAGGCCGGGCTGATCTTTGCTGCTCACGAGTTTTCCGACCAGACGGATCCGTTCGAGGCCGGCATCGGCTTCACCGTACCGCTGAAGACCAAGAGCGACGATTTCATCGGCCGCGAGGCGCTGATCCGGCGCAAGGAAAACCCGCAGAAGAAGCTGGTCGGCCTCGACATCGATGCCAATATCGCGGTCGGCCACGGCGATTGCGTGCATGTCGGCCGGGCCCAGATCGGCGTCGTCACCTCCGGCATGCGCTCGCCGGTGCTGAACAAGACCATCGCGCTGGCCAGGCTCGACGTCGCGCATTCGGCGATCGGCACCGAGGTCGAGATCGGCAAGCTCGACGGCCACAGCAAGCGGCTGCCGGCGCGCGTCGTCGCCTTCGCCCATTACGACCCGCAAAAGAACAGGCCGCGCTCCTGACCGACGCTTCCTGGTTCTTCCCTTCTCCCCTTGTGAGACCTTTGCACAGAAGCCGATTGGTGATTCTGTGATGATGGTCGAAGCAGGGAGATTCGGGATGGCGGA
>NZ_JAMYQW010000045.1:0-41201 GCF_040321085.1 Mesorhizobium sp. M0522 | reverse complement strand
TCACCATGGGCTTCCATCCTTCGAAAGCCCGGCTTCCAAGTCAATTCTGCTTGTTCATCCCGTCCGGTCCGAGGGGCGCACTCCATCAGCTGGACAAATTATAACAGTGCGGTCAGGGTGAGCATTGGCAAAACGGACATTCAACGTGGCAAAACTGACAAATGACGGCTGCGCGTGATCTGATCGAAATCGGCCTTGTCTTGTATCCCGGCGTGCAGGAAGCAGCCGTGCTCGGCCTGACCGATCTTTTCATGCTGGCAAACCGGCTGGCTGTCGAGCGGTCGCCGGAGGCGGCGAGGCTTCGCGTCAGTCATTGGCGGCTGCAGGAGGGCGCCGTCATCCGCGTTTTCGACAGCGAGCCCGGGGACAGCGGTCCAACCCGGGGCAATGGACCGGCCATGATCATCCTGCCGCCGACCCTGTTGCAGCCGATCCCTCGCGAGGCGGCCGCGCCCTATGGCGGCTGGCTCAGGGACCGTCATGCGGCAGGCGCGACGCTCGGTTCGGTCTGCGCCGGCGCCTTCGTGCTTGCCGAAACCGGCCTGTTGTCCGGCCGTGCGGCGACGACGCACTGGGCTTATCGCGACGCGCTGGCGCTGCGCTTTCCCGACATCCTGCTCGACGCCGACAGGCTGGTCATCGACGATGGCGACATCATCACCGCGGGCGGCTACATGGCCTGGACCGATCTCGGCCTGAAGCTGGTGGACAGGGTGCTCGGGTCAGCCGTTATGATGGACACGGCGCGTTTCATGCTGGTCGACCCGCCGGGCCGCGAGCAACGTTTTTACAGTCCGTTTGCGCCGCGGCTGACCCACGGCGACGAAGCGATTCTCAAGGTGCAGCACTGGCTGCAGGCGAACGGCGCGCGCGATGTGACGCTTGGCGCCATGGCCGATCACGCCGGGCTGGAGGAGCGGACTTTTTTGCGGCGCTTCCGCAGCGCCACCGGCCTCAAGCCGACCGAATATTGTCAGCACCTGCGGGTCGGCAAGGCGCGCGAGATGCTGGAAACCACGATACGAGCGATCGACCATCGCCTGGGAGGTCGGCTATGACGATCCCGGCTCCTTCCGCAAGGTATTCGCCAGGATAACCGGCCTCGTGCCTGGCGATTACCGCCGGCGCTTTGGCGTGGAACAAGCGGCGCTAGGGGGAGACGATCGGTCTGAAACGGTAGCGAGGCTAGAGCAATGACGGACCGACCAATCGCGACCTGCGATGAGTGCGGCAGCACATATTTTTCCGACAGCAGCGCAATGGCCAGTCTATGTGCCGAATGCGCATCTCTGCTCTATGGATATCCAAACTGCGAACATAATTTCGAAAGCGGCCGATGCACGGCCTGCGGGTGGGACGGCTCTCGATCAAAATACGTCGCCGATATTATTTCCAGGCAAGACCGACAGCGTTGAGAATATCGCTATCAGCTGGCGAGAAAATCACACTTCAAGGCGACTGGTCGGATCGCCGCATATGGCAAGCTCGCCGGGAAGAGAACCCCAACCACCCATCTCCCGGCGAGCCTACTACCTGATTTGATACGCAATCAGGACCGGGATTAGCCGGCAAGCTCTTTGCTGCAAGACAGATGCCAGCTTTTGTTCCCGAAATGGGACAGTGGCGGAACTGGAATCGTCAAATCTCGAACTCGCCCTGCCCTTCGTCCATGGCGCTGACCGTCTCGGCTGCCAGGGCGCGGGTGATCGGCGTCTTGCGCTCGAGCGCGGTGCGGTCGAGCCGTTCGACCACCCGCATGGCAGTGGCCAGCGAGCGCTCGATGCGGCGCACCAGATATTGCACGACATGCGGCTCGACCTCGACCTGGCGGTCGGCGAACAGCTTTGTGATGACGCCGGCCAGCAGAAGATCGTCGGGTTCGTGGATCTCGACGGTAGCCGCCGCCTTCAGCCGCGACGCCAGGTCGGGCAGCCTGACGCCCCAGGCGGACGGGAAGCGCCGCGCCGTCAACAGCAAGCTCGAGCCGGCGCCGCGCACCGCGTTGATCAGGTGGAAGAGGCCGTGCTCATCGATCGGTTCGGCATCGATATCGTCGATCAGGGCCGGATGCGCACCGAGGTTTTCGATGCAGTCGCCGATGCGGCCGGCCTCCACTTTCACGGCGTCGGCGCGGGTCCGCCAAATCGAGGCCAGATGGGTTTTTCCCGAGCCGGCCGGCCCGGCCAGCACGACAACCGGCGACGGCCAGTCCGGCCAGCGGTCGACAAGCGCCGCCGCCTGGCTGTTGGTGCTGGAGACGACGAGCTCGTCGCGCGAATAGCCGGTGCCGTGGCCTAGATCGAGCGGCAATTGACGCGGCGGATCGATCTTGTCCGGCATCTGGCTCAACCGCGCGCGCCCCCGCGGCGCCGCACCTGCAGCGGCGGCACCGGCTCGTCGGCATGGCCCTTGTAGAGCGGCGATTCGAGATAGCGGGCGATGGCGAAACGCACCAGAACGGCAACGGCGGCGGAAGCCGGCACGGCAATCAGCAGGCCGACGAAGCCGAACAGCGCGCCGAAGGCAAACAGCGCAAACATCAGCCACACCGGATGCAGACCGACGCTTTTGCCGACCAACCGCGGCTGCAGGATATTGCCCTCGATGAACTGCCCGACGAAGAACACGCCGGCCACCGCCGCGATCATGGTCCAGTCCGGCCAGAACTGGACGAAGGCGACGCCGACGGCCAGCACCAGGCCGGTCAGCGAGCCGACATAGGGGATGAACGAGATCAGCCCGGCAAACAGGCCGATGAGGATGCCGAAATTCAGGCCCGTCAACGTCAGGCCGGTGGCATACATGGCGCCCAGCACCAGGCACAGCGTGCCCTGTCCGCGCACGAAGCCGGCGGTTGCCGTATTGATGTCCCTGGCGATCGCCCTGACGGTCTTGACATAGTCGCGCGGCACCCAGCTGTCGACGATTGCCACCATGCGGTCCCAGTCGAGCAGCATGTAGAAGGCGACGACCGGCGTCACCACGAACAGGCTGACCACCGAGACCAGCGCCACGCCGGAGCTCCAGATCGAGGTGAAGACGGTGGTCAGGAGGCCGAAGCCGGAGGTCAGCAGCGAGTTCAAGCCTTCACGCAGACCGTTGGCGTCGACGCCGAATTTTTCTTCCAGCCATTTCGGGTCGAAGCTGGTGATCAGGCTCTGCAGCCGGGTCAGATAGTCCGGCAGCTTGCTGGCGAAATCAGCCATCTGCGAGGCGAGCACCGGAACCAGGATGACGACGGCCAGCACCAGGACGACGATAAAGGCGATCAGGATGACCACCGTCGCCATCAGCCTGGACAGGCCGAGGCGCTCCAGCCGGTCGGCCACAGGATCGAGGAAATAGGCGAGCACCATGCCGGCAACGAAGGGCAGAAGGATGCCGCTGAAGACATAAAGGAAGACGGCGAGGATGATGGCGCTGACCAGCCAGAAGCGGATCTGGCGGCGAAACGACGCCGATGCCGCAGCCTCCGCTGCCGCGGCTTCGGCCTCGGCGTCGATGGACCGTTCGTCAGGTGCCCGGTGGTCAGGTGCCCCGTGTTCAGGTGCCGGGTGTGGAGCCTTCGCCATAGCCGCTCATATGCCTCAGCCAAGCCACGAGATAGGCCGCGGCCGAAGCCACGGTCAAGACCCCGGACAGCAATATGAGGGCCGGCCTCAGCGGATCGAGACGGATGTCGAAGGCGAGTTCGCCCAACACCACTGCCGCCAGCACGATCTGGATCGCGGTGTTGGCCTTCGACACCAGGAGCGGCTTCATCTCGACCGGATGCGCCATGACGGTGGATAAAAGCACGGCGCAGACGATCAGTGCGTCGCGCGACACCATGGTAACGACCAACCACAGCGGCAGTTCGCCGCTGAAGCCCAGGACCACGAAAACCGAGACCAGCAGCAGCTTGTCGGCCATCGGATCGAGATAGGCGCCGAGCCTGGAAAACTGATTGAAATGGCGGGCGATGAAGCCGTCGACGCCGTCGGAAATGCCGGCAATGAGGAAGCCGGCAAACGCCCAGTCCCAGCGTTCCTGCAGCATGGCCAGCACCACGGCCGGCACCAGCACGAAGCGCATGATCGTGATCATGTTGGGGATGGTCAAACGCATATCCCGTCGCTCTTGTTTGTCGATACATGATGGAGATGGAGGGTTACGGCAAGTGAGAAGCGACACCGAAGCTGCCAATCTCCCCACGAGGGCGCCAGCAATGAAATAGTTCAAGACCAATGTCGATTTCGGGGAAACTCATTCGTCTCACGATAGGAAGCCGAAGAATTCGCCCAGGCAAGGAAACGGACGCGATGACAATCACTATCACAGCATTTGAACGATCGCCCGATGGCGGCAAGGGACTGGCGCGTGATACGCGCGTTCGCTGGGCGCTCGAAGAAGTGGGGCAGCCGTATGAGGTTCGTCTTGTTTCCTTCGCAGAGATGAAGGCGCCTGAACATCTGGCCATCCATCCCTTCGGCCAGATCCCCACCTATGAGGAAGGTTCTCTCTCGCTGTTCGAGACCGGCTCGATCGTCTTTCATCTTGCTGAGCAGCATGCGGGATTGCTGCCGAAGGATCGCAATGCCCGCGCGCGTGCGATCACGTGGATGTTTGCCGCACTTAACACCGTCGAGCCGCCGATCCTCGAATTAACGACGGCAAGAATATTCGAACGTGACAAGCCTTGGAGCGAGGAGCGCTTGCCGTTGGTAAAGGACCGTGTTCGCGCTCGGCTGGACAAACTCTCGGCCCACTTGGGCGTCGCCGACTGGCTCGATGATACGTTCAGCGCAGGCGATTTATTGATGGTATCGGTGCTGCTGCGACTAAGAATGTCAGGCATTTTGGACGAATATCAAAACTTGGCTGCCTATGTAGCGCGCGGGGAAGCTCGGCCGGCTTATATCCGGGCTTTCGCCGCGCAATTTGCAATCAACGCAGAGGGGGCGTGAAGAATAGCCAGCGTTGAACTAACCAAATGGAAGCGAGCCCGAAGCGCGCTATCCTTTGGCCGTTAGGAAACAAGGCGCGCAGTGGATGGACTAATAGGCCGCTAGCAAGGCACGATGCGCAACAAAGAGGGAGTGGAACCTTGTCTTTGGCCGTTGGCGAAGCGCGTAAGTATCTCGATACGTTCATGACCGGACATGGCTTTCGCCGCATCCGGAAAGGCGTCTTCGAAGTCGACCGGAGCGACGATATCAGCCTGATTCTCGAAGAGGCCTTTACTGCAAGCCATGGCGATGTTCATTTGAACATGCTCGTTTACCTGGACTTTCTTACCGTCAGGCCGTTGCTTGAAAGGCTGTACGGCAAAAAATGGATCTGGCCCGGACTGTCGCAGTTTCATCCTGAAACGATATTTAACAATGAGCTGAAAGCTTATGCTCGTTACTTTGAGCACCTTGACCAGACGAGCATAGATAGGTTGCTGGGGAAATATGTCGAGCTGGCGCGACGGATCAGGGCTCAGAACCCGGACCTCGCCAGTTACGTCGCCGGACATAGCGAGTTGCTCGACAAACCTTACGAATTCACACAGCCCTTCGCAGTTCGAATCCTCGCGCTGATTGCCTGCGAAATCGAACTTGGGCACTACGAGCGGGTGAAGCAGGCTGTGCACTGGATTCGAACGAACAATGGCGGAATAGCGCTGAGCGGCTACGCCAAGGCACAACTCGACCGCGTCGACGTGGTTCTGGCGGAACGAGAGGGGCGTCCATAAGGGGGGGCAGCTTGGGCGACTGTCCACTCCTTTGTCGAGCCAAGACCGTCTGATCCCGCCGTCATCCTTGCGAGGTGCGGCCGTTCATCCGAAGAGCCCGTGAAGCGACAGCCTATTTCCCCACTGCTGAATGACGATGGCGCAGAGAATCACAATCGCTTGGCGAGTAACGCTTTGTTATCTGGCCGGACTGACGGAAAGTCTTTTGGTCTTCGCATTTTTCGGAGCCTCGCACCGCAACGTGGCAGCGCAGGATCTTCTTTCGACCTTCGCTCTTTATCTGGCCGTAGGCGTGGTCGTCTCTTGGCCCCTCTGGCTGACCGCCGCTGTCGTCGCGTTCGTTTTCTCAAGGTCAGTCGCTGCAAATCCAGGTCTGTGGACTGCCGCGGCGGCTTTGGTCGCCGCCGGCTTCTCGTATGGGACCCTGCCCTTCGACGGTGAGATCAGGTCTCTTGCCACCGTCGGAGGCCTCGCCGCAATTCTGGCAGGGATTTCTTTTTACTGTTGGAGTGTATCACGCCCGGTTCCGCCGTTATCCAACTGAAACACCATCATCACGCGCTTGCCTTGCGGGGCAAAACCGTTCATGCGAAGAGCCCGCAAGCGAATGAAACCAGCGACAGGCAAGCGCAACAGATGAGCAGGCGCCGGAAATGAGCAAGCGCAAGAACGGGCTCACCTATGCCGAAGCGGGCGTCGACATCGATGCCGGCAACCTCATGGTCGAGAAGATCAAGCCGCTGGTGCGCGCCACCCGCCGGCCGGGCGCCGATGGCGAGATCGGCGGCTTCGGCGGCCTGTTCGACCTCAAGGCCGCCGGCTTCACCGATCCGGTGCTGGTGGCCGCCAATGACGGCGTCGGCACCAAGCTGAAGATCGCCATCGATGCCGGCAAGCACGATACGATCGGCATCGACCTCGTCGCCATGTGCGTCAACGACATCGTCGTGCAAGGCGCCGAGCCGCTGTTCTTCCTCGACTATTTCGCCACCGGCAAGCTCGATCCCGACCAGGGTGCTTCGATCGTCGGCGGCATCGCCGAGGGCTGCCGGCAGGCCGGTTGCGCGCTGATCGGCGGCGAGACGGCGGAAATGCCCGGCATGTATCACGACAAGGATTATGACCTTGCCGGCTTTGCCGTCGGTGCCGCCGAACGCGGCCAGCTGTTGCCGACCGACGACATCGTCGAAGGCGATGTGCTGCTCGGCCTCGCGTCGTCGGGCCTGCATTCGAACGGCTTTTCGCTGGTCCGCCGCATCGTCGCGGTAAGCGGCCTTGGCTGGGGCGATCCGGCGCCGTTCAATGACGAGGCGACGCTGGCCGAGGCGCTGCTCGAGCCGACGCGCATCTACGTCAAGTCGATCCTCAAGGCGATCCGCAACACACATGGCATCAAGGCGCTGGCCCATATCACCGGCGGCGGCTTTCCCGAAAATATTCCGCGCGTTCTGCCCAAGGATTTTTCGGCCGAGCTCGATCTCGGCGCCATCGAGGTGCCGCCAGTGTTCTCATGGCTGGCCAAGACCGGCGGCGTCGCGCCGGAAGAGATGATGCGGACCTTCAATTGCGGCATCGGCATGATCCTGGTCGTCGCCTCCGGCCAGGCGGCGCAGGTCGCTGCCGTTCTGCAGGAGGCCGGCGAGACGGTGACGCCGATCGGCCAGATCGTGCCGCGCCGCGATGCCGGCGTCATCTATCGGGGCTCGATTGGCCTATGACCAGGAAACGGACGGTCGTACTGATCTCGGGGCGCGGCTCCAACATGACGGCGCTGGTTGCGGCGGCGAGCAACCCGGCCTATCCGGCCGAGATCGTCGGCGTCATGTCCGACCGCGCCAATGCCGCCGGCCTTGGCATCGCCGCGGCGCGCGGCATCGCCACCAGAGTGATTTCGCGCTCCGACTATGCCAGCAAGCAAGCGCATGACGAGGCGATCGATGCGGCCCTCTTGTCGTTCGGCGCCGAGATCGTCGCGCTGGCCGGCTATATGCGCATCCTCGGCGCGCGCTTCGTAGAGAAGTGGCAGGGCCGCATGATCAATATCCACCCTGCCCTGCTGCCTGCCTTCAAGGGGCTGGATACGCATGCGCGGGCCCTCCGCGCAGGCATGCGCATCCATGGCTGCACGGTGCATTTCGTCACGCTCGACATGGATGACGGGCCGATCATCGCCCAGGCCGCCGTGCCGGTGATGGTCGGCGACAATGAGGACACGCTGGCCGCGCGCGTGCTCAAGGCCGAGCACCAACTTTATCCGCTGGCGTTGGGCCTTGTCGCCGAAGGTAAGGCGCGAATGGAAGGCGGCCGCACGGTGTTTTCGCGCTTCGCCGACGATGCCGACAACGCCACGTCGGTGGTGATCGCGCCCGACCCGATGCGCGAAGAGACCGATCTCGAGCACCTGGCGCGGATCACGCCGTAAGGGTCAGTTCTTGAATTTGGTAGCAAATTTTGCTACCGTTTTCGTGAGGAGACGGCTTGATGGCGACAGTCGAAAAAGTCAGCGTAGCGCTTTCCCCGGAACTGCTGGACATGGTCAAAGGCGCGGTGGCCAGCGGGCAGTACGGTTCGGCAAGTGAAGTGATCCGCGAGGCACTGCGCGAATGGCGGCTTCGCCAGCCCTTGCGCGAGGCCGAAGCGGAGCGGTTGCGGAAAGCCTGGACGGAAGGGCTGGAGAGCGGTCCGTTTGCGCCGTTCGACATCGAGAACATAAAACAGAAAGCCCGCAGCCGGTTGGGCAACACCAGCAAAAACCGGCGGAATGGCTGACATCCGCATTGTCCGCAGCCCGGCGGCAGAAGACGACCTGATCGATATTTGGTTTGGCATTGCAAGGGACAACCCGCTTGCCGCGGACCGCTTTTTGAATGCTATTGCCGAGCGCATCGTGCAATTGGGCACATTCCCGGAATCCGGTTCCGAGAGGCCCGACATCGCTGCCGACGTGCGTGCGTTGACGATCGGCAATTATCTCGTGCTTTATCAGCTGGCCGAACAGCGGGTCGAGATCGTCCGCGTCGTGCATGGCGCACGCGACGCTTCGGCCTTATTTTGAATCCATGAAGCAACTGCTGCTCCTGCGTCACGCCAAGTCGAGTTGGGACGATCCCGACCTCATCGACTTCGACCGGCCGCTGTCCGCGCGCGGGCTGAAGGCAGCACCACTGGTCGGGCGCGAACTGGCCCGGCGCGGCTGGCTGCCGGAGCTGGCGCTGGTGTCGCCGGCGCTGCGCACCCGCGACACGTGGCGGCTGGTCTCAGCGGAATTGCCGGCGAAGGTGCAGGCCAAATTTGCCCAGGCGCTTTACGAGGCAGCGGCGGCGGACATCCTCGCCAAGGTGCGGCAAGTGAAGGCGGGGACCGGAACGCTGCTGGTGCTTGGCCACAATCCCGGGTTGGAGGAGTTCGCGCGCGGTCTTGCCGGGGCTGGATCTGATGAAGCGGCGCTGAAAAAACTGGCGGAAAAATACCCCACCGCGGCCCTGGCTCGGTTCGACGTCGATGGCGATTGGGCCGGTCTCACCTTCGGCAGCGCCCGGCTGACGCACTGCATTTGGCCGAAGGATCTGCGTTAGGGATTTACCAACAGGCCCGGGGATCGCCGATCCTTTCGACCGACCGGGCTTTGCCCAAACAAGAGCGGCGGGCCAGGCCCGCCGCTCTTTGTGCTCCCGGTTAAGGAACTAACGGCCCCAATTACCCCGGCCAGATTGGGGCACTATGGGTTGATCCGTGCCGAACCGGGTCGTCGCCTCGGTGTCGACGGCGTTGTGCTCGGCCGTCAGCGGCTTGCGGATGGAACCGGTAAACCCGCTGTCGATGGTGCCGACAGGCGCGTCGCCAACAGGCGCGGCCGGCTGGTTGACGCCGTCCGAACCATAGTGATCACTGCCTGCAAAGGCGCTGCCCGTGGCGACGAGGACGATGGTGGCGACGGTAAGAGCAATCTTGGTCATTTCAGGTACTCCAAGTGTACTGGTCATTCGTGAGTTGTCGTTGCTTTCGACGCATTCGAGATGAGAGCGCTGTCCGCGCCGACGAATACGCACCCGGCTTTTTCCGATGTGCACGTTGCTGGACGATTTCAGCAACCGAGATTGTGGCTACAGATGAAACCTGCAAATCAAAGTATTCGATTGGCGCAAGATGCTATTCGGCGCACACGCCCGTTGATACGCGAAAGCAAGAGTAGCGGGCCAAGCCCGCCGCTCTTTGTGTTGCGGGCCGTGATAATCAGCGGCCCCAGATGCCTTGGCCGGATTCAGGCGCCACCGACTCGGAGATTATCTTGGCACCGGTATGCTCGGAAGTAACTGGCTTGCGGATCGAACCGGTGAAGGTGTTGTCGACGTTGGCAGCAGCAGCAGCGGCCGGCTGGTTGAAATTGTCCGAGCCATAATGGTCGCTGCCGGCAAAAGCAGTGCCGGTGGCAACGAGGATGGCGGCGGCGGCGGTAAGAGCGAGCTTGGTCATTTCGGGTACTCCGGTAGTTCTTTGGTCTGTCCGTCAAGTGGCGTGCCTCGGGAGGAATTCGCGTCGCTCGGACCACCCCGAGATGGGTCGGCAAGTCTGTCGTTTCCAATCACGAAAATTTTGTACGGGTGCGCCAAATTGGCCGCTTGAAATTCGACATGCAGCTCCTTTCGCCACAATGTTCTTCTTTCTTTTCAACTAGTTATGCGGTCAGTGGTGATTTGCCGCGCGAACATTCTTTGAGCCGGCGTTCACCCTTTCCTGTACTCTCTGTCAACAGAACCGAACCGTTCGGTTCGAGTTCTTTTACGTTTGGCTGATCAGCGCTTTCGGAGGCTCGATCGACATTCCTGCCGACGGGCGCCGTGAAATTCACGCTGCCAGCTCAGCGCCAGCGGCGTCGTGCTTGGGCCGCACGCTGGCCAGAAGCACGACGGGGCAGTTGCAGGCGGCTAAAACAGCGCCGGCGGTTTCACCGAAGAACAGGTCCTCGCCCGGACGTTGGGTGACGCCCATCACGACGATCGCCGCGCCTTTGGCCGCCTCCCGAGTGATCGCCTTGTCGGGTGTGACGCGAGTATGGAACGCTGTGTCGATATGCAGGCCATAGCGGCCCGCCAGATCAGCGATGTCTTTCAGGACGGCCTCTTCGCGGCTATGCGACACCGATGTCGACCTGCGGCCCTTGGCTGCCTTTTGCGAGACGTAGAGAACCTTGATCCGCGCCCGGTTTGGACGGGCCAGCGCCAGCGCCAAGTCGGCGGCGCGACGCGCCACCTGGGTACCGTTGACGGGGACGAGAATGCTGGTGCCGGCCTTCAGCGTCGGCATCTTTTCGCCAGCATTGCCGCCGTTCAGGACCAGGCAAAGCGGGCCGTCAAATCCTCCGGCGATGTCGTTGAGGGCCGGCGCGAAGGCGCCATCGGCGGTCAGCACATTGTCAAGCCCGACCAGCAGCAGGCCGTATCCCTTGCGGGCCTCTTCGGCGATCGTCTCACCGGTGGCTTCCAATTCGGTGCGGGCCGCCAGGTGGACTTTGCCGACAAGCGTATCTTCAATCCGTTTCACCGCCCGGGCGCTTTTTTTTGCACCCTTCTTGATTTCCTTCAGGGTGCGCTCCTGTCCTTTGCTGTCGGTTGGCCTGTCAATTCGGCCGTCCTTCGGCTGAAGCAAGGTGGTGGGCATGCCGCTGCCTCCGCCGACCAGTCCGGCGAGATATGCAGTGAACTTGCCGATCCTGCTGTCGTCGACCAGCACCAGCAGCCGCTCCAGCCTGGAAATGAAGCCGTATTCGTCCAACGCCTCGCGCTCGACACGCTGCTGCTCGTCGTGCCCAACCGGCAGCCGGCCGAGCGCCCAGCGCAGCATGGGCGGCATGGCCAAGGTGGTGATCACGGCCATGGTGACGATCATGGTGAAGAGATTGTGCGACAGGATGTTCATCGACAGGCCGATGCTGGCGACGATCACCTCGGTCGAGCCGCGCGCGTTCATGGCACTGCCGACGGCGATTGCTTCCTTGAACGACATGCCGGCGAGCTTGGCGCCGATGAACGCGCCGCCAAACTTGCCGATGCTGGCGATGACCACGAGAGCGCCCGTCAGCATGGCAAGGGTTGGATTGGCGAGCACGGTGAGATCGGCGGAAAGCCCCGCCATGCCGAAGAAGATCGGCATGAACAGCGCGGTGATGACGCCGCGAAGCTGGCCTTCGATATGGCTGGAGAGGATGGGCGATTCCCCGACCAGGATGCCGGCGACGAACGCCCCCAGCACGGTATGGACGCCTATCATGTTGGTGATCAGCGCCATCACGCCCATGATGATGAGGATCATGGTGATCACCGCAAACTCGCTGCGGAATTGATCGTTGGTCCAGCGGATCAAGGTGAAGACAAGACGGCGGCCAATGGTGAAGGAGAACACCATGAACAGTGCCACCGCGGCGATGGTGGTCACCAGCGGTACGAGCTGCAGCCTGCCATTGGTGGCGATGCCGAAGGTTACGGCGATGACCAGCCAGCCGATCGTGTCCTCGATGATTGCCGAGGAAATAATCACCTGTCCGAGGTTGCGGCGCATGAAGTTCATCTCGCGCACCACCATGGCGACGATCTTGACCGACGAGATCGACAGCGCGGTGCCCAGGAACAGCCCGGCGACGGTGCGCTGCGTCGGGTCAGCCAGCAGTGCGTCCGGCAGGAATTGCGCAAGCGCGAAACCGCAGATGAAGGGCACCACGATGCCGGTCGCCGAAATGGAAAAACAGGCCGCGCCAACCCGGCGCACCAGCCGCAGGTCCGTCTCCATGCCGGTCAGCAAAAGCAGCATCAGGATGCCGAGCTGCGAGACGGCGTCGATCATGCCCTTTTGCGCAGGATCACTGGGAAAGATCAGGTGCTGGGCCGACGGCCACAGCCAGCCGAACAGCGAAGGACCGAGCAGGATGCCGCCGATCAGTTGGCCCATGATTGCCGGCTGGCCATAACGCTGCAGCACTTCGCCCAGGCCGCGCCCAACAAGCAGCAGAAGCACGATCTCGGCGACGAAAGCGCCTTCGCCCGAACCACCCATGCCGGAGGCCCGGGTCCCGGCAACGAGCGTCTCCGCTGCCCGGGCCGCGCCTGCGGGGACGAAAGCGCAAACCAGCAGCGCCAGGCTGGAACGTGTCGGAGCCTGCCAAGCCATGAAACCCCCATCGCCCAAATGCACGTGTCCAACAACGCGCGACAGGGCGTTGCGTTGCTAGACGTGAACGTCACCGAAGGAGAGTTCGCCGTCGTCGCTCTCTGTCAGAAAGGCTGTCACCAGCAGGCCTGCATAGAGGACGGCGACCAGCACGACGATGGCGCCACCAGGAACGGGACCCAGCGCAGCACTGGTGACGGCCTCACGCATCGACCCGACGAAGCCGATGCGGACGCCTTCGGCCAGAAGACTGGGGGTCGACAGTTTGAGGATCCAGGCCAGCAGCAGAATCAGCAGCATGTAAATGTAATTGCGACGCAGGCGGCGCGCCAAAGCCACGCGTTGCGAAATCAGGAATTTCGGCGCGCGCAGGCTCTCGCCGACGATCAACAGCCAATCGGACGCGAAGTCCGGCTGCGGCGAGAATATCTGCGCGAAATAGTGCCGTTCGAACTGGCGCACGCGAGCCCGATAGAAGTCGAAGAAGCGATATCGGCGGGCCTCTATCCACAGCAGCAGCAGAACAAGCAGCATGGCAAACAGCAACACGCCATGGTGAGCGCTGGCTGTCGAAAGCGAAACGGACAGCATGGCTGCGACAACGGTTATCGCCCAGTTGCTCGTCCGGTCCAGGCGGTCACGCCACCCAGCCATGCGCGCAATCTCGGCGCGATGAAAGTGGGACATCGTGGTTACGAGTTCGCCGGACGACAGTGTCCTTCCGATGGGTTCCGGCGCCGGCAACACTTCTGCCATGACAATGCCTCCACCCGCCACGCGAAAACGGCCGGATGGAGATATCGTTCCGACGCTCAATCCGCCGGGCGCAGCCAGACCTTGTTGTCGTGGAAGGCGGCGCCGCTATAGGGCGCCGGCGCATCGGCGCCGGTCAGCACGTTGATGCCCTCGCCGCGCTCATGGGCGCTGTTCGGCCAGATGCCTTCGGCGACGACGACGCCGCGCTTGATGCCGTCGAACAGTTTTGCGTGCAGCACCACTTCGCCACGCTGGTTGCCGACCTCGATACGGCCACCGTCGGCGACGCCGAGTGCCGCCGCATCATCGGGATGCACGAGCAGCTCCGGCCGGCGCTCTTTTGCCTGCGACACCGGCGTTTCGGCAAAGGTCGAATTGAGGAAATTGCGCGCCGGCGAGGTGGTCAGCCGGAACGGGTGCGCCGCGTCCGCCACCTCGATCAGGTCGACATGGTCGGGGAATTCCGGCAGGCGCGCCACCGGCCCGAACAGGCCCATGCTTTTCGGTGGCCGGTTGGGCGACGCCTGGCCCGTCCAGTCGGCGCGAAAATGGAACTTCTTGTCGGCATGGCCGAAGCCGTCGAGGAAATGCGCCGCCTCGAAATCCGGCTGCAAATCGACCCATTTCTGCTCTTTCAGGCTCGAAAAGCTGCCCAGCCCGCGCTTGCCCAGGATGATATCGATATGCTGCTGCTCGGTCATGCCGAAGCCCGGACGGTCGGCGACACCGAGCCTCTTGCCGAGCTCCTCGATGACGAAATGGTTGGTGCGCGGGCCTTCCGGCGGGTCGATCAGCTTCGGCCCGAGTGTGATGTGCTGGTTGCCGCCACCCTTGTAGACGTCGTCATGCTCGAGAAACATCGTCGCCGGCAGCACCACATCGGCGAGCTTGGCGGTGTCGGTCATGAACTGCTCGTGCACGCAGGAAAACAGATCGTCGCGCAGAAAACCTTGCTTCACCAGCCGCTGCTCCGGCGCGACATTCACCGGATTGGTGTTCTGGATCAGCAGCGCCGTCACCGGCGGGCCGCCATAGAGCGCATCCTCAGCCCCGGTCAGCACCGGGCCGATGCGCGAATGATCGAGATGACGGATCGCGGGGTCGCGCATCCGTGTGCCTTCGAGCAGTTCCTGGTTGAGCTTGAAGATGCCCGAATTGGTATGGAAGGCGCCGCCTCCCTCATACTGCCAGCAGCCGGTGACCGCCGCGATCGAGGCTGCGGCATGCATGTTGACCGAACCGTTGCGCTGCCGCGAAAAACCGTAGCCGAGGCGGAAATAGGTCTTCTTCGTCGTGCCGACGAGCCGGGCGAAGGTCTCGATTTCGTCGACGGAAAGCCCGGTGATGTCAGCGGCCCATTGCGGCGTCCGCGTCTTAAGATGCGCTTCCAGACCGTGCGGATCGTCGGTGTATTTTTCCAGATAGGCGCGGTCGGCCATGCCGTCACGGAACAGCACATGCATGACCGCGCAGGCCAGCGCGCCGTCGGTGCCGGGCTTCAGCACCAGGCCGAGATCGGCCTGCTTCATCGTTGCATTTTCGTAGACGTCGATGACGACGATCTTGGCGCCGCGTTCCTTGCGCGCCTTGATGGCGTGGGTCATGACGTTGACCTGCGTGACCACGGCGTTGGTGCCCCAGATCACCACGCAGTCGGACTTTGCCATTTCGCGCGGGTCGGGGCCGCGCAGCGCGCCGGCGCCCATCATCCAGCCGGTCCAGGCCAGATTGGTGCAGATCGAACCGAAGAAGCCGGAGTATTTTTTGGCGTGCCTGAGCCGCTCGATGCCGTCGCGCTGCACCAGCCCCATCGTGCCGGCATAGTAATAGGGCCAGACCGTCTCCGAGCCGTATTTTGCCTCCGCCGCGATGAATTTTTCAGCGACCAGATCGAGCGCCGCCTCCCAGCTCGCTTCCTTCCAGGCGCCGTCGCCCTTGGCGCCGGCCCGCACCAGCGGCTTCAGCAGGCGGTCGGGATGATGGACGCGATCGGCGTAACGGGCGACCTTGGCGCAGATGACGCCGGCCGTATAGCTGTTGGCCTTGGCGCCATGGACGCGGCCGATGCGCCTGGCGTCGGGCAGCTCGACCTCGAGCGCGCAGGTCGACGGACAATCATGCGGACAGGCCGAATGGCCGATTTTGAGCTTGGCATGCTGATTCATGGGGTCAAACTAGCTGCTTTGGACAACCAGGTGTAGGGCCAGATGACGAGCCAATCTCCCCCCAAGTGGGGGAGATGTCCGGCAGGACAGAGGGGGGCGTGAAGGATCGCTACGTCGTCGGTGTGACTCGCTCTTGATCAAACTCCAACGACCGGCGGCTCCAAATGGCTGTCAGGCTGGCGGGAACCCACGAGCGGGGAGATTACGCTGCCCCTACTCCGCCGTGCCTTCCTCGTACTCCGCCGACATCGACAGCCATTTTTCCTCGTGGCCGGCCAGCTGTTGCGCGAGTTGTGAGCGCTCCTTGGCCAGCCTTGTCGCGGTCGAGGGGTCCTTTTCGTAGACGGCCGGATTGGCGAGCTCGTCCTCGATCAGGTCGATGCGCTTGCGGAGGCGGTCCATCAGCGCTTCGGTGGCGCGGATTTCCTTGGCCAGCGGCTCGAAGGCGGCGCGGCGCGCGGCTGCATCGCGGCGGCGGTCGGCCTTCGACGCTTTGTCCGCCTCGCGCTTGCCGCGGCGGTCGCCGGAGACGCCGGTGACCAGCGTCTTGTAATCCTCGAGATCGCCGTCATACGGATTAACCGCGCCGTCCTTGACCAGCCACAGCCGGTCGGCGGTCGCTTCGAGCAGATGGCGGTCGTGCGAGATCAGGATCACCGCGCCGGGAAAATCGTTCAGCGCATGGATCAGCGATTCACGGCTGTCGATATCAAGATGGTTGGTCGGCTCGTCGAGAATGAACAGGTTCGGCCCCTCGAACGCCGACAGGCCCATCAGGAGCCGGGCCTTCTCGCCGCCGGACAGATCCTTGGCGGCGGTGTTCATCTTTTCGGTGGTCAGCCCGAACTGGGCGACGCGGCCGCGCACCTTGGATTCCGGCGCATCCGGCATCAGCCGGCGGACATGCTCATAGGCGTTTTCGTCGGGCCTGAGGTCGTCGAGCTGGTGCTGGGCGAAGATTGCTACCTTCAGCCCGGGCGCCACCGTCATGCTGCCGGTCTCCGGCTTCAGCCGGCTGGCCAAAAGCTTGGCGAAGGTCGACTTGCCGTTGCCGTTGGCGCCGAGCAGCGCGATGCGATCGTCGGCATCGATGCGCAGCGTCATCTTCTTCAGGATCGGCTCGCCCTCGGTGTAGCCGACGTTGACATTGTTCAGCGCAATGATCGGCGAGGCCACCGACTTCACCGGCTCCGGAAAGGAGAACGGCCGCACCGCGTCGTTCACGATCGCGGCGATCGGCTTCATCTTCTCCAATGCCTTGATGCGCGACTGCGCCTGCCTCGCCTTCGACGCCTTGGCGCGGAAGCGCTCGACGAAGGATTCCATGTGCTTGCGCGCGGCTTCCTGCTTGACGCGGCCCTTCTCCTGCAATTCGCGCTGCTCGGTGTATTGACGCTCGAACTGGTCGTAGCCGCCGCGCCAGAAGGTCAGCTTCTTCTGGTCGAGATGGACGATCGAGTTGACGGCGCGGTTGAGCAGGTCGCGATCGTGCGAAATCAGCAGCACGGTGTGCGGGTATTTCGACACGTAGTTTTCCAGCCACAGCGTGCCTTCGAGATCGAGATAATTGGTCGGCTCGTCGAGCAGCAGCAGATCGGGCTCGGCAAACAACACGGCGGCCAGCGCGACGCGCATGCGCCAGCCGCCGGAGAAGGACGAGGCCGGGCGCCGTTGTGCGGCGTCGTCGAAGCCGAGGCCGGCGAGAATGGTGGCCGCGCGTGACTCGGCCGAGTGCGCATCGATATCGGCCAGCCGCATGTGGATGTCGGCGATGCGGTGCGGATCGGTCGCCGTCTTTTCCTCTTCGAGCAGCGCACTCCGTTCAAGATCGGCCTTGAGCACGATCTCGATCAGCGGCTCCTCGGTGCCCGGCGCTTCCTGCGCCACCTGACCGATGCGCGTGTTCTTGGGCAGGCTGATCGAGCCGGTTTCGGAGGCGAGATCGCCGGTGATCGCCTTGAACAAGGTCGTCTTGCCGGTGCCGTTGCGGCCGACAAGGCCAGCCTTGCTGCCGGCCGGCAAGGTCAGTGAGGCATGGTCGAGAAGCAGGCGTCCGGCCATGCGGAGCGAAAGGTCGTTGATGATCAGCATGGCCGGGCTTTTGCACGGGACAACCATGCTTCGCAAGGGCTTGAGCCCCGGTTCGCCGCATAAGGCGCGAAAACCGGCAAGCAAGTCAGCCCGCCGCGCCGCGACTTCCCGCAAAACGCAAAAAGAACCCGCTATCCTGAGGGGGGACAAGGAGAGCGGGCTCTTTCGTGAACGGCGGCCTTGGGAGCGTCCGATCGACATCCAAACACGCAGGAGCCCGGTTTGTTCCTTGGGAAGAACGAACTATGTGATGAACAAATGCTGCTGTGGCCGGCAGGTTTGTCCACAGGGGCGTGCCGTCTGTACGCTATCGACCATGACGCTGCGGAAAGACTCGGCTATCCTTGGATGTGCGGCGGGCCTGATCTCCGCCTGGCCGGCGCCATCAGCTTCCTCCCAAGCGGCGCCGGCCACCTTCCTTGACCGGCGCCGACGCCATTTGAGGCGGTCATTGTTTCGGCGGCGTGCCGGGCTGATCGCCGCCGGTCGTCGACTTCGGCACCGGATTCTTGTCGACCTGCGGGTTTTGATCGACCGTGTCGCCAGGGGCCTTGGTCGGCTGGATATTGTTGTCGCAACCCGCAACAGTCAGAGCTGCCATAAGCAGCAGGATTGAGCGCTTTTTCATCGCAGTCTCCTCTCGCCCGACAACGAGGCGTCGGCGATTTGGTTGCGCGGCCGGTGTCGTTCCTGCATTCGCCAAGGGGCCTGGGAACAAAATGCCGCGTCTCCGGTTGCTCCACAATCAATGGAGGAAGGCATGATCCGTCTGCTCATCGCCGGGGCAATCGTCTATGTCGCCTATCGCGTCGCCAAGAAAGTGATCGACGAGGTGCCCGACGATTTCGATCCGCTGCTGTTGCCACCGCCACAGGACGATCGCGAGGCGCTACGGCGGCAATCGGCAAGGATGGGCGTCGAGCCCGAGCGTTAGTCGACAGGCCTGCCCGCAAGGCTTCTTCGCTCACGGGCCCTATTCCGGCTCCGCAAACCGTTGCGAACAAAGCAGAAACGATGCTTGATGGGCGATGAACCTCGCCGCCCGTGATTCGTCCTTCCAGCCGGCCTATCTGTCGAAGCTCAACGCCGAGCAGCGGCTTGCCGTCGAACATGGCGACGGCAAGATCGCCGGACCGTTGCTGGTCATTGCCGGCGCCGGCTCCGGCAAGACCAACACGCTGGCGCACCGGGTCGCGCATCTGATCGTCAGGGGTGCCGATCCGCGCCGCATCCTTTTGATGACATTTTCGCGCCGTGCCGCAGCGGAAATGGCCAAGCGGGTCGAGCGCATCGCCGGCGAGGTGCTGGGGCGCGATGCCTCGGTGATTACCGATGCGCTGAGCTGGGCCGGTACGTTCCACGGCATCGGCGCCAGGCTGCTGCGCGATTATGCGCTGGAGATCGGTCTCGATCCGGCCTTCACCATCCACGATCGCGAGGATTCCGCCGACCTGATGAACCTCGCCCGCCACGAGCTTGGGTTTTCGAAGACCGAAGCCCGCTTCCCGACCAAGGGCACCTGCCTTGCGATCTATTCGCGCGCCGTCAACGCACAGGCGCCGCTCGGCGAGGTGCTGGGTTCGGTGTTTCCGTGGTGCGCCGGCTGGGCCGAACAGCTGAAACAATTGTTCGCCCGATATGTCGAGGCCAAGCAGGCGCAGAACGTGCTCGACTACGACGACCTGCTGCTCTACTGGGCGCAGATGGCCGGCGAGCCGGAAATCGCCGCGCATCTGGGTGCACGTTTCGACCATGTGCTGGTCGACGAGTACCAGGACACCAACCGGCTGCAGGCATCGATCCTGACGGCGCTCAAGCCCGACGGATCGGGGCTGACGGTGGTCGGCGACGACGCGCAGTCGATCTATTCGTTCCGCGCCGCGGAAGTGCGCAATATCCTGGATTTTCCGAAGCAGTTCGCGCAGCCGGCGGAGGTCGTCATGCTGGAGCGCAACTACCGCTCGACCGAGACCATCCTGGCGGCCGCCAATGCGGTGATCGGCGAAGCTTCGGAACGTTTCACCAAAAATCTCTGGACCGAGCGCAAATCTGCGGAAAAGCCGAAGCTGATCAGCGTGCGCGACGAGACCGAGCAGGCGAGCTACGTCTGCCAGGCGATACTGACCGAACGCGAAGCCGGCACCGTTCTCAAATCACAGGCGGTGCTGTTTCGCGCCTCCCACCATAGCGGCCCGCTGGAGATCGAGCTGACGCGCCGCAACATCCCCTTCGTCAAGTTCGGCGGGCTGAAATTTCTCGATGCAGCTCACGTCAAGGACTTGCTGGCCGTACTGCGCTTTGCCGAAAACCCGCGCGACCGCGTCGCCGGCTTTCGCGTGCTGCAACTTCTGCCGGGCATCGGCCCTTCGGCCGCCAATGCGATCGTCGAGACCATGGCAAATTCGCTTGACGAGACGATGGGGCTTGCCCGCTATCGGCCGCCGCAGCGTGCCGCCGACGACTGGCCGGGCTTTGTCGCGCTCTATAGCGGCCTGCGCGCCGGCGCGCAAAAATGGCCGACCGACATCGAACAGGTCAGGCTCTGGTACGAGCCGCATCTGGAACGTATCCACGAGGATGCAACGACGCGCCGGGCCGATCTCCTGCAGCTCGAGCAGATCGCTTCCGGCTATGCGTCGCGCGAGCGCTTCCTCACCGAGCTGACACTCGATCCGCCGGACGCGACCAGCGACGAGGCCGGCCCGCCGCACCGCGACGAGGATTATCTGATCCTGTCGACGATCCATTCGGCCAAGGGCCAGGAGTGGAAGAACGTCTTCGTGCTCAACTCCGTCGACGGCTGCATCCCGATCGATCTCGGCGTCGGCAGCAAGGAGGACGTCGACGAGGAGCGGCGGCTGCTCTACGTAGCGATGACGCGGGCCAAGGACAGCCTGCACCTGGTCATGCCGTATCGCTTTTTCGTCCACGGCCAGGCGGCGCGCGGCGACCGCCATGTCTATGCCTCGCGCACGCGCTTCATCCCGCGCTCTATCCTCGGCGCCTTCGAGCAGGTGGCATGGTCCAGCGTCCAGGCCAGAGACGATCCGCGCCGCCAGCCGCAGGTGCGTGTCGACCTCGGCGCCCGCATGCGCGGCATGTGGAAATAGGCACCCGCCTCGACGTCGGCGCTGCTCGCCCGGCGACCGCTCCCAGAGCCGGCGAAAAAACAATCCCGGCAACATGGAACCTCGCGCCGTGATCCGCGTTTCTGCCCGACCCCCAGACCGGAGAACGGCGTCCGCCGTGACCTCCGCCCATTCGAGAGGCCAGAATGCACGACAGGACGTTTTCCACCCCGGTCGCTCTAACTGTTGGCGCCGGCTACAAGCGTACGATCGCTTCGTTCTCCGAGATGCACGAATTCCTGACCGAGTTCCCGCCTTCGCGCCGCCGGCTGAGCTATGGCGCCGCGGTAAAGGCCTGCGAGGCGGCACGTGCCGGCGATATCTCGGCCGAAGCGGCACGTGACGCCCTGATCACCTTCGCCGTGACGGCAGGCATCCTCTGGCCGGCCGCCCAGCCGGCAGTCTCGGTCAAGCCGGTCGCCCGGGGCCTCGGCGGCTACGCCGCCTGACAAGACTCTTCGTCATCATGGCCGGCCGGATTCCGGTCACCAGTGCTGGCCCGGCGGATCCTAAATCAGCTGCCTTCTGATGCTCATCCGGGTCACCGCAGTCACAAGAATGGCGCCGATCATGAAATAGATGGTCGCGACGATGTCGCCCTGGTGGAAATAATAACCGGAGTTGAGAAGCGCCAGGACCACGGCGAAGAACGCCACGAGGCGCAAGGGTTCATTGGGCATGCGTGCCAATTCTCGCTGTTGCTGCTGAATGCTGCTGAAGCGGCCGCCCTCACGACCGTCCGCTCCATAAAATGTTTTGGCGCGTTTTGCAATCTCGGCAGATCGTCCTCTATCCACCGTCCGCTTCACCAGCCGCCCCAGGTTCAGGCGAAAGCCCTGCCCTCCTCGCTGCGCTGGAACATCGTCAGGTCCAGTCCGAGGCTTGGCTTGCCCAGAATGGTCAGGATCGCATGCGCCTGGCCGCGGTGGTGGGTCTGGTGGTTGAAGAAGTGGTCGAGCGCCGGCGCCAGCCGCTGCGAGACGGTGCGCATATCCGAGACGGTCATGTAGGAGAAGCGGCCCGACAGCGCCTTGTCGCTCAGGCCGTCGACCCAGTCGATGATCCGTTTGTCCTCGGCCTCGCGCGCCAGCCGCAAGCCTGGCAAGGCGCGGTGCAGGATCGTGTCGAGCCTTGCCGGCGCGTCGCCCTCGCCGGTGAAGCGTTTCATCCAGATACGGTCGGCTGCCAGGAGGTGGTTGAGCGTTCCCATCATCGAACCGAAGAAGACGCCGACATTGCGGTCGAACTCTTCCTCGTCAAGATCGGCGGCGGCATCGTAGATGCGGCCGTTGGCCCATTGATTGTAGGCCGCAAACATCCTGAAATGCTGTTTCATTCTTCTCTCGACCTGCGAGACCCCCTGCGCGGGTCTGTTTCGGCCATAGTTAGACTGCAAGGACGCTGCCGCCAATGACCATTCTGCTCTACGACCTTGTCGGACGCGACGCCGCCCGCCCATTCAGCCCACATTGCTGGAAGGCGGCGATGGCAACTGGCTCACAAAGGGCTCGACATCACCAGCGTGCCGACCCGTTTCCTCGAAGTGCCGAAGGTGGAAGGCGGCGTCTCGAAGCTCGTTCCGGTGATCCGCGACGGTGAGACGGTAGTCGCCGATTCCTTCGCCATCGCGCTCTATCTCGAGGAGGCCTATCCCGAGCGGCCGACATTGTTTTCCGGCGACGGCGGCAAGGCGACGGCGCGCTTCATCGAACGCTGGTCGCAGCTGACCATCCATCCCTACGTCACCACCGCGGCGATACTGGACCTGCACGCCATGCAGGACGAGGCGAACGCCGCCTATTTCCGGCAGAATCGCGAGCAGCGCTTCGGCAAGCCCCTGGAGGCGGTTTACGCCACCCGCGACGCCGGGCTCGCCAGCTTCCGCGCCTCGCTGGAGCCGCTGCGCTCGATGCTTGGCTATCAGCCCTTCATCGGAGGCCGGTCGCCGCTGTTTGCCGACTACATCGTCTTCGGCGCGCTGCAATGGGCGCGCATCGCCACGCCCTACCGGCTGCTCGACGACACCGTCGTGGCGCAATGGTTCGAACGATGCCTCGATCTGCATGGCGGCCTCGGCCGCAACGTCGCGGCGGCAGCGATCGCCCCGCTCGAGAGTTGAAATCGGCAGTTTTTATCGGAGGCGCCACATTTTGTTCTTGCTTTGTGCCGGCAGCTATGCTACTAAACTCGATATGGTGATGATTCGCACCGACGCCCCGCCCGGCCTGCCGAGGCGGGTTTTGTTTTGCCGATCGAGGTCCACGGCGTTGCCGGCAGGGACATCGTCCGGCCTTAGCTGAAAGTTGCCAGCCGGCGAAATGCGACAATGCGGGTAGACGAATTGTCGCTCGAAGCGCCTCATCAGCGCCTGGATCGAAGCAAACAAGACGAACATCCGGCGAACCGGGCAATCACAACAAAGGCAGCGCGCCATGACCGCAAACCCAGATTTCCCGGCCGATTTTCGCGCTGCGCTCGCCAACCTTTTCCTGTGGCGGCGGGACGTCAGGCGGTTCAAGCCAACGCCGCTCCCCGATGGAGCGCTGGAGCGGCTGCTCGAGCTTGCCAGCGCCGCACCGTCCGTCGGGCTGAGCCAGCCCTGGCGCTTCGTCGTCGCCGAGAGCGAAGCATGCCGCGCCGCCGTCAGGGCCTGCTTCGAGCGCTGCAACGCGGAGGCACTCCAAACCTTTTGCGGTGAACGCGCCGCCCTGTATTCGCGCCTGAAGCTTGCCGGCCTGAATGAGGCGCCCTGCCAGCTTGCGGTTTTCGCCGACCGCGCAACCGAGCAAGGGCATGGGCTCGGCCGCCAGACCATGCCAGCCACCATAGACTATTCGGCTGTCATGGCGGTCCACACGATGTGGCTGGCGGCGCGCGCCGAAGGAATAGGCATGGGCTGGGTCTCGATCCTCGATCCGGCCGAGATGGCGACGATCCTGGACGTGCCGCCGGAGTGGACACTGATCGGTTACTTCTGCATCGGCTACCCCAGCGAGAACCACAGCGTGCCGGAACTGGAGCGGGAAGGCTGGGAAACGCGGCGGCCGTCTATCGTGACAAGGCGGTAGTGGAATGGCGGCGCTGCCATCCTCTTTGCGCTCCTCCCTTGCAGGGCAGAATGGATATTCTGGATGATTTCGCCGATCGTCAGCATCGCCAACAAGAGACCGTGGCAAGGCCAGTCGCGACGGCCTTGATCTGAGGAAGGGCATTGAATGTTTCGCTGCGACATGCAGGCCGAGATCTGGGTCTATCCAGGCAAGGGCGGCTGGCATTTCGTGACGCTGCCGCCGGAGCTTGGAGCCCGGATCAAGACGGCGACGGTGGGGATGGCAAGGCCCTGGGGCTCGCTTGGCGTGGAAGCCGTCGTCGGCCAGACCAGATGGCGGACATCGCTGTTTCCCGACAAGAAATCCGGCAGCCTGCTCTTGCCGATCAAGACCGCGGTGCGGGTTCGCGAAGGCCTCGGGGCTGGCGACACGGCCAACCTGACGATCGAGATGCAGTTATGACGACGCAGTCTCAGGCTGGCGACGACGCGCTATAGGGCGGCCAGTCGATCGGACCCAAAGTGAGTACCGGTTTCTGGAAAATCCGATGCTCAGCAAAAAGATGGAGCGGCGGCATGGTTCGACTTGAAAGTCCGCCGCCCCAGCGCAGAAATGCGCGCCGCGCCGGCCTCCCCTTGGCAAGGCGGCGGGCGGCTTGTATAGAGCCCGCCACCCTCAATTCCACTCTCCATCACAAGGACGATCCCATGGCGCTCGAACGCACCTTTTCCATGATCAAGCCGGACGCGACCCGTCGCAATCTCACCGGCGCTATCACCAAGATACTGGAAGATGCCGGTCTGCGCGTCGTCGCTTCGCGCCGGGTGTGGATGAGCCGCCGCGAGGCGGAAGGTTTCTATGCCGTCCACAAGGAGCGTCCGTTCTTCGGCGAGCTGGTCGAGTCCATGTCGTCGGGCCCGACAGTCGTGCAGGTACTGGAAGGCGAGAACGCCATTGCCAAGAACCGCGAAGTGATGGGCGCCACCAATCCGGCAAGCGCAGCCGAAGGCACCATCCGCAAGCTGCACGCGCTGTCGATCGGCGAGAATTCCGTGCATGGTTCCGATGCGCCGGAAACCGCCGCGCAGGAGATCAAATACTGGTTCTCGGACACCGAGATCGTCGGCTGAGCCGGCATTCCGAATCCCATCAAAGAGGCCGGCGCAATGCCGGCCTTTTTTGCTAAAGCGCGTCGCGTTCGACCGGCCTCATGCGACGCGCTTCAGGTTTCTTGTCTTGATGCATGTCGTTATCGCAAAACCGCTGCACGCTTTTGCGCGACATGCAGTAGCGGACATTTTCAGCTTCAGGCTCCTCGACGGGTCACGGGTGCGTTAAGCTCGGAGGGGCGGATCAAACGCGGTCCCGACAATGGAGCCGACCAGGCCATGACCAGCACCATTCCCGGTTTCTTCCAAGGCACCGAAATGCCAACCAGCGGCTGGTGGGAAGCGCTGTGGCCCGAGCCTGCCAGTGTCCTGGCGGCAGTCGGCATGAAGCCCGGCACGGACGTGGTCGATCTCTGCTGCGGCGACGGCTGGTTCACGCTGCCAATCGCCAGGGTCGCCCGTCATGTAATCGCTATCGACATTGATGCCGATCTGCTCGAAGTCGCCAGGCGGCGGCTGGCCGAAGGAGGCGCGAGCAATTGCGAGTTTTTGGCGGGCGACGCCTATGAACTTGCCGGGCTGGTGCCTCAAACCGTCGACTTCGTCTTTATCGCCAACGCTTTCCACGGCGTTCCGGATCGGCCGCGGCTTGCCCGCGCCGTGCGCGCGACGCTTGGCCCTGCCGGTCGTTTTGCCATCGTCAACTGGCACCAGTATCCGCGCGAGCAGACCACGGTCCTGGGCGAGCCGCGCGGGCCAAAGACCGAGCTGAGGCTGTCACCCGAACAGACCACCGCGTCGGTGGAAGCGAGCGGGTTCAAGCTCGCCGAGCTGGTTGATGTGCCGCCCTATCACTATGGCGCGGTATTCAAACTCGCGACGAATTGAGAAACATCGCATGAGATGCGGCATCGTCGCCCGATACATGTCGCCCGCCGCCCCCTAGCGGCGGGTTCTGCCAGTCTATTTCGCCTCGCGTTCCTTCACGTTCGCATGTTCGTTCGCCGCTTCCGTGTCGGTGGACGGGGTCTTGGTCTCTTCACCTGAAAACGGGCTGCCCTGCCCCGGTGCGAGATCGCCGCTATGGCCGGCCTTGTTGGTCTGGAACGGTTGGCTGTCCGCTTTGAGACCGTGGTCAAGAGCATTGACGAGATGGTCGTCCGCCTTGGCAAGGCCGGTAAAGGCAAGGAGCGATGCACCGGTGGCGGCAAGGATAAGCGTGTGCGTTTTCATGTCTGGACTCCTTTGAGTTAAGGCCAGAACGAGCCGCAGCCATTCTGGCGGCTTCAACGAAGGGACAAACGTCCCTTTTGCCTTACCCGCCATTTATGAAGAACTAACGCGCCCCCTGCCCGGCCTATTCCCGCTGAAACACATCGTGATCGGCATGCGGCTGCCGCGCGGGCCAATCGGCGCGGACTAGGCGCTAGCTCGCGGCGTTGAAGCGCAGGATGTCGCGGCCGTCTCTGTCGGCGATGACAAGCTTGCCGGCGTCGACATGGTAGGATGCTGCTTTGGCCAGCGCCTCGAACAGCGCCTTTTCCTCGGTCATGACCTGAGGCGCGCAGGCCTTGAAAGTCGAGCCGATGTCGCTGATAGCGATCGTCGAGCCGTTTATCCTGGCGGTGGCGAAATAGACGTTGCAAGGGCCGCTGCCGCCGGCCTTGCCGGCTTCGCTGATGCGGAATGTCGCCCGCGGCTCGGCAATCACGCCGATGCCGTCGATATATTCGACCAGCCAACTTTGGCCGAACACAGAGGCTGCCGCCGGCTCGTCGGCCGGCGCCGCCATTTTCAGCATGATGGTCTGTGGCGCGTCGCTGAGCGGGTCGACCTGGTGGCGCGCATCTGTGACGAACAGCAGCCGGTCGTCGACAGTGATGCGCGCCTGCAGCGCGTAGGTCATATCAGGCCGGATCACCCGCGGGTCGAAGCTGATCTCGAACTTGATCGGCACCTGGCCGGCCGGCACCACCTTGCGCTCGCCGATGATTGCGGCCGGCGCGTCGGCCAGCGACACGTCGGCAAGCTGCACGGAAAGCACGGCATTGGGCGGCAGCGCGATGCGCTCGCGATACATCACCTCGCCCTTGAGGGTCTTTTCGGCAGCCGCGGAATGATCCGGAACGGCCAGGATGCCGACGGCCAGCGGCACGAGCCCGAAGATGAAGAACTCGGCAATCCTGTCCAGCATGATCCTGCTCCCCTTCCGGCCAAAGATCTCGCAGGATTGCGGTCAATGAATGGCCGGCGGGGTATGGGCATGGCTGTCCAGGGATTTATTTGGACGGCGGCTGCTTCCAGCGGCTCGCCGCCTTGTCGTCGGCCTCCCTGGCGTCGACCCAGCCGCCCTCGGAACCGTCGCTATGGTGTTCCTTTTTCCAGAACGGCGCGCGTGATTTCAAATAGTCCATCAGGAAATTCGCGGCCTCGAACGCCGCCTGCCGGTGGGCGGAAGCGGCCACCACCAGCACGATGTTTTCGCCGGGCGCGATCTTGCCGTGGCGATGGATGACGGTGAGCCCCTGCAGCGGCCAGCGCTCGATTGCCTCCCCGGCGATGCGGGATATCTCGGCTTCCGCCATGCCGGGATAATGTTCGAGCTCGAGCGCGGAGAGCCTGCCTTGCTCGTCGCGGCAAAGGCCGGAGAAGGTCACCACAGCGCCGATGTCGTTGCGACCCCTGGTCAGCCTGGCGATCTCGGCGGCGACGTCGAAATCCTCCGCCTGGATGCGCACGACCGGCACCACCGCGGACATGGTTCAGCCACCGGTCATCGGCGGGAACAGCGCGATCTCGCGCGCGCCGGCAATCTTCTCGCGGTGCTCGACATGTTCCTGGTTGATGGCGACGCGGATCACGTCAGGATATTGCAGCGCGTTCTCGTACTCCTCGCCTCGCGATTTCAGCCAGCGCAACAGGTCGGCGACCGTTTCGATGCCGGCCGGCAGTTCGACCTCTTCCTCCGGTCTGCCGATCCGCTCGCGCACCCAGGCGAAATAGATGAGCTTCGTCGACATTTTATTCATCCATGATGTGCTTGAGGCCGGCGCGGAAATAGTCGTAGCCGGTGTAGAGCGTCACCAGGGCCGCGATCCACAGCAGCACCAGCCCGGTCTGGGTGGTCAGCGGGAAGATCTTGTCGCCGGCGGGACCTGCAAGCAGGAAGGCGATGGCGATCATCTGGATGGTGGTCTTCCATTTGGCGAGCTGCGTCACCGGCACCGAGACCTTCAAGGCCGCCAGATATTCGCGCAGGCCCGAGACCAGGATCTCGCGGCACAGGATGATGATCGCCGCCCATAGCGACCAGCCGGCGATGCCGGCATGGCGGTCGGTGTCGGCGGCAAGCAGCAGCAGGCAAGTGGCGACCAGCAGCTTGTCGGCGATCGGGTCGAGCATCTTGCCGATGTTGGAGGTCTGCTGCCAGGCGCGCGCCAGATAGCCGTCGAAGTAATCGGTGATCGAGGCGAGCAGGAAAATGATGAGCGCCGACCAGCGCGCGAAGTCGCTCGATTTCAGATGGCCTTCCAGGAAGAAGCACAGCACCACCAGCGGCACCGCCAAGATGCGGGCGTAAGTGAGCATGTTGGGCAAGTTGAACGCGCGCTGAGCCATGTTTTGGGAACTCTTTCTGCCTGCTTAGTCAAATCAGAAGCGAATGTGGGGGGTCAACAGGCCAGAATCGATTAGCCAGCCGAAATGTCGGCAATACGTCTTAGCTCTCGTGAAAATGATTGTAGACCAATTTCGCCACCTGCTCGGAAATGCCGTCGACCTTGACCAGGTCCTCGACGGCGGCACGGCTGACGGCCTTGGCCGTGCCGAAATGCATCAGCAGCGCGCGCTTGCGGCCGGGTCCGATGCCGCTGATCTCGTCGAGCGGGCTCTTGACCATCTCCTTCTTGCGGCGGGCGCGGTGCGAACCGATGGCGAAACGATGGACCTCGTCGCGCAGCCGCTGGACGAAATAGAGGACCGGATCGCGTACGGGCAGCGAGAATGGGGCCTTGCCCTTGACGAAGAAGCGTTCGCGGCCTGCATCGCGGTCCTGACCCTTGGCGATGCCGATGGCCACGACGCGGTCCTCGATGCCGAGATCGGCGAGGATCTTGCGCACCGCCGTCATCTGCCCTTGGCCGCCGTCGATGAGGATGACGTCGGGCCAGGCCGGGAAGCCGCCGGCGTCCTCGATATCGTCGCCCGGTCCGGTAGGGCCCGCCTCGTCCGCGCCCTTGGCAAGCGGGGCGTCGCCATGTTCCTTCAATAGCCGCGAGAAGCGCCGCTGCATCACCTCGCGCATCATGCCGAAATCGTCGCCCGGCGTGATCTCGGTCGAGCGGATGTTGAACTTTCGATACTGGTTCTTCACAAAACCTTCCGGCCCGGCGACGACCATGGCGCCGACGGCGTTGGTGCCCATGATGTGCGAGTTGTCATAGACCTCGATGCGCACCGGCGGTTTTTCCAGGCCGAAGGTCTCGGCAAAGCCAGTGAGCAGCCGCGCCTGGGTCGAGGTTTCGGCGAGCCGCCGGCCGAGCGCCTCGCGCGCGTTCTGCAGCGCGTTGTCGGTCAGGTCCTTCTTCTCGCCTCGCTGCGGCACGGAGATCGACACCTTGCGGCCGGCGCGGGTGGAGAGGGCCTCCGCCAGCAATTCCTGGTCCTCGACGCCATGCGACAACAGGATGGTGCGTGGCGTCGGCTTGTCGTCGTAGAACTGCGCCAGGAACGATCCCAGCACCTCGCCGGCTTCGAGCGCCGGATCGGCCTTGGGAAAATAGGCGCGGTTGCCCCAGTTCTGGCCGGTGCGGAAGAAGAACACCTGGATGCAGACCTGGCCGCCCTCCTGATGGATGGCGAAGACATCTGCCTCGTCGACGGTCTGCGGATTGATGCCTTGATGGCTCTGCACATGCGACAGCGCCGCCAGCCGATCGCGATAGATGGCGGCGCGTTCGAAATCGAGGTTCTCCGAAGCCTGCTGCATGGCGGCGGAGATCTCCGTCTTCACCTTCTGGCTGCGGCCGGAGAGAAAATCCTTCGCCTCGGCGACAAGCCTTGCATAGTCGCCGTGCGAGATTTCGCCGGTGCACGGGCCGGCGCAGCGCTTGATCTGGAACAAAAGGCAAGGCCGGGTGCGGTTCTCGTAGAAGGAGTCGGTGCAGCTCCTGAGCAGGAAGGCGCGCTGCAGCGAGTTGATGGTACGGCCAACTGCGCCGGCCGAGGCGAAGGGGCCGAAATAGTCGCCCTTGCGCGAGCGCGCGCCGCGGTGCTTGTAAATACCGGGCGAGACATGGTCGCCGGTCAACAGGATATAGGGGAACGACTTGTCGTCGCGCATCAGCACGTTGAAGCGTGGCCGCAAGCGCTTGATGAGGTTGGCTTCAAGCAGCAGCGCTTCGATCTCGGTGCGGGTGACGACGAACTCCATGGTCGATGTCTCGCGCACCATGCGGCCGATACGGCTGGTGTGGAACCGGCCTTGCGCATAGCTGGTGACCCGCTTCTTCAGGCTGCGTGCCTTGCCGACATAGAGCACGTCGCCGGCGGCATTCATCATGCGGTAGACGCCGGGCGCATTGGGCAGCCGCTTTACCAGCGTCTGGATCACCTCGGCGCCGACCATGCCGTCGGCGTCGCCGGCATGCGGGGTCCAGTCGATGGCGGTGAAGGTAACGTCCGGACCGCTGGCTGCAGGCTCGACGACCTCCTCGGCCGCCTCGTCCTCAAGGTCGATTTCGGGCGGCAGGTCGTCGGCGCCACCGCGCGTTTTTTGTTTCTGGTCCATAGGGCTCATTCCGTCATGCCTGTCACATCGGGCGTCTGCCATGCAAGATGCTGGCCGCCGTCAAGCGCGATCATCTGGCCGGTGACCGAGCGTGCCGCCCAGAGATAACGGATAGTGGCACCGAATTCCGGCAATTCCGGGCCGCGTTTCAGGATCAGCCCGGCAATCTGGGCATCGAAATCGCTGTCGTGCTGGCGCGTGTTCTTCAAGGTCGGGCCAGGACCAATGGCGTTGACACGGATGCGGGGACCCAGCGCCTGCGCCATCATCTCGGTCGCCGCCCACAAGGTCGACTTCGACAGCGCATAGGAGAAATAACGCGGCGTCGGTCGCCAGACGCGCTGATCGATCATGTTGACGATCAGCCCCTCACTGTTCTGCGGCAAGGCCCGGGCGAAAGTCTGTGCCAACAGCGCCGGCGCCTTGACATGCATGGCGAAATGGCGATCCCAGGCCGGCCAGTCGAAATCCTCAACGCTGTCGTGCTCGAACAGCGAGGCGTTGTTGACCAGCAGCGACACCGGCCCGAGCGCCGCCGCCGCGCGACCGACTAGGTCGCCGACGGCGTCCATCTCGGTCAGGTCGGCAGCAACCACTGCGGCCCGGCCATGTCGACCAAAATGACCACTGTTGATTTCGGCCGCCAGTGCCTCCGCCTCGGCCAGCGAGCGATTGCAGTGAATGGCGACGGCAAAACCATGCGCGGCAAGGTCCTCGACGATCGCCCTGCCGATCCGCTTCGCCCCGCCCGTCACCAGTGCCGTCGCGGCGACCTTGCCCATCTGTCAATCCTTAATCCGATGCCGATTCCGACCTGCCGGGATCGCGCCGGCAAATTATGGCCCGCCAAGCGTTAAATCCCATTTCCACCTGGGGCAGGATTGTGGCAAAGTGGCCGGTGGGCGTTTTGGCTCGACCGGAATTCGGGCCAGCCCGCCCGCAATATAGGGCGCTGGAGCCCTTACACCAAGCCGTGTGCAGTGCAGCACGGCGAACCTGCTGACATTCGCTGTTGCGAAGATGCAACGTCAAGGTTCTGCCTCATTCGTGCCAGGTAATGACCCAAGTTCAGGTTCGCTTCAGCCGCATTTCGACACGACATTTGGAACCGTTGAACGCCGGATCCGTTTCACCCCCCGGACGGGTTGAGGGCGCTCATGAAAAAACAAGCCTGTGTCCTGTGGCTTAAGGAGTAAAGAACAATGCAAGCCAATCTTAAATTTGCGCGACCGCTCGCGGTGGCGTTTGGGCTGTTCGCCCTCGGCGGAACCGCCTATGCCGCGGACGTGGTTCAGGAAGAGCCGCCGGCACCTGCGCCGATCGCAGAACTTCCGGTCGCATCCTGGGCCGGTCCCTATGCCGGTGTGAGCGTCGGCTACGGCTTCGCTGGCCATGCCAAAGCCAAAGACATTGGCGTCGACGTCGACACCAAAGGTTTTGTCGGCGGCGTCTTCGGCGGCTATAACTGGCAGCAGGAGAACTTCGTCTACGGTGCCGAAGCCGATATCGGCTACAACGGCGTCAAGGGCGACGATGCCGGTATCGAGGCCAAGGGTGGCTTCGAGGGCTCGCTGCGTGCCCGCCTCGGCTACGCTGTCACCCCGGACATCCTGCTCTACGGCACCGCCGGTGGCGCGCTGAAGAACCAGAAGATTGAAGCTGCCGGCGTAAGCGACACCAACACGCAGTTTGGCTGGACAGCCGGCGTGGGTACCGACATCAAGATCACCGACAATGTGTTCGGCCGTGTCGAGTATCGTTACACGGACTTCGGCAGGAAGGACTTCGACGGTATCGGCAAGGTCAAGTCGACCGACAATCGCGTCACCTTCGGCGTCGGTATGAAGTTCTAAGTCGTCCAAGCCACGACACGAAAAAGCCGGGCCTCGCGCCCGGCTTTTTTTGTTGGCATCGGTTGAGACCGCTTGTCCTCAAGCCGGGATGGCGGGCTTCAGCTCCGGGAATTTCTCGTCGAAGCGTGCCGCCCAGCGCGTCAGCCGGCCGCGGCCCTTTTCCCATTTTCCAGCGAAGCGCAGCGAGAGATAGCCGAGGCAGGCGCGCAATGCGATCTGGCCGAGGGTGATTTTCTTCGGCAGCTTCGGCGGGTTCGCGTTGAGCAGATCGAGCGCGTCCGAAATCTTCGTCCACTGGCGCTCGAGCCAAGGCTGGTAGACCATCTCTTCCGGCCGTGTGCGCCGCTCATAGACCATCGACAGCGCGCAGTCGCAGATGCCGTCGGCCAATGCCTCCAGCACCTCCGCCTCAAGGCGCTTGTCGGGATTGCGCGGAAACAATGCGTTCTTCGACATCCGGTTGAGATGCTGGGTGATGGCGCGGCTGTCGTGGACCGAGCGGCCGTCATCGAGCACCAGCACCGGGATCTTGCCGAGCGGATTGGCGCCGATCAGTTCGGCCGGCCTTTCCTCGGTCTTTATCGGCACGAGATCGATCGCAATGCCGGCATGAAGTGCTGCCATGCGCACCTTGGAACTGTAGGGGGAAGTAGACGCGTAGAGCAGTCTGGGCATTGTCGATTCCTGTTTGCCGGCTACAGCTCCATAGGTCCTATTGGACGCGCAAAAGGACGCGGTAGCATTGTGACTTCGCGCATGACCCTTACCGAAAATCGATTCCGACGGGGGCTCGTGCGTGGCACTGTTGACCGATCATGCAGGATTCATCAACGGCCAGAGGCGGAAAACCGCGCCGCCAGCGTGCAGCCATAGTCTCGCGTTCGGATGCGATGAGCCGGAGGTGCGGCGGCAGACGCGAGCAGGTCGGACAATCCAGATCCGAGCAACTACCAACTCGGCCTTGCACCGAAGGTTGGTTTTGGCAGCCACGAATATCCCACCGGACTTCGCCGCATGGCGAAGTCCTGGGAGCTGCGAAAAGACGTCTTCCTCCCGCCTCTTTCTGGTCCTGCCCGACTGTCAACCAAGAAGCGAGGCGCCTGTCCGGCATCCCGCCCTGGCTGTCTTGAGTACTGTCCCCTGCGACAGCAGGACTGCGACTACTTCTTGGCCTTCGCCTTTGCGGGCGCTGCCTTCGGCTTGGCCGCGGGCGCTGCTTTCTTCACTGCTGCAGAAGATTTCGCAGCGGCGGCCTTTGCCGGTGCTGCCTTCTTCGCAGCGGGCTTCGCCGCGGCCTTTGCAGCCGGCTTCTTGGCCGGTGCCGCCTTCTTTGCCGGTGCAGCCTTGGCCTTGGCCGGTGCTGCTTTTGCCTTGGCCGGTGCTGCTTTCTTCACGGCTGGTTTTGCCGCGGCCTTGGCGGCCGGCTTTTTGGCCGGCGCTGCTTTTGCCTTAGGCGCAGCGGCCTTCGCTTTGACCGCGGGTGCTGCTTTCTTCACAGCAGTTGCGGCCTTTGCCGCGGCTGCTTTTGCCGGTGCTTTCTTTGCCGGTGACTTTGCCGGTGCCTTGGATGCCGGCGCTTTGGATGACTGCTTAGCCATATCATGCCCCTTCCGTTGTGCCGACGGCCGTTATTGACCCGGCGCGCATTGCATATCTGACTCGCGGCTTGCTAGCCAGCGAAGCATTAGAATGATTTTTGTAGCTTAAGTTTCGGTTACGGCGAGCGCGCGACCATTTTACCCGCGCAAAAATCGGCTGCGAATCTTTGTGTCCCGCAGCGAAGTTCTGCGACAGAAATTCTGGTCGCTCTATCTCGACCGGTCTTCTCGTCAAGCTCAGGACCTTTTCGACCCGCTTTGCGCTTCAACGTCCGACGCTCGGCGCGAACATTGTCAAGAGCGAAGGCGGCCGCCCGCCTCGTCTTGTCCGAAACGATAAACTACAGGTAAGTAGGAAGCAACGCGACGAGCACGCCGCTGCACTACTTGCACGACGCGATGAAAGTAAGCAGACAGCTCGCATTTCTGAATGACAGGATATCGCTCGATAGATCCAGTCGAGCCGACCGTGATCGAAAGCGCTTGGCCGTTCAGGCGCCGAGCGGCTCACGGCTCATCTGCAGCCGGCGCGAAGGCTCGGCCCTGTGGAGATGGACGGCGAAGGTATCCCATGGCGGCATGACGGAAATCTGCGCCAGGATGCGCCCCGCTTCACCGCGATGATAGCCGCCGTGCAGTACAACGTGGGTCAGCATTTCCTGTCGCGACATCAATGCCTTATCCCCGTCGGTGAACACGAATGCGACGGGCTCGGACAGCTGCCGCGAGGAAACGGTTTCGAGATAATCGAGATACCAGCGATCGGTCGCTGCGACCGCGGCGCGAAGTTCGTCGAATGCCGGCGTGTCCTCGGCGGTGTCGGCGGAGTAGCCATGGCTTGCGTCAACCAGGTGCGCCGAGAATATCCGCGACACCACATGGCTGTGATCGACGAGCCGTATCACGGCCTGCCGTTCCTTGCCGTGAACATGCGGGGCGAGACTCGCCAGCTTTTCCAGCAGTTCGTCATTGGCCCAGGCCTGATAGGCAAACAGGCTGCGAAGCAGAGCGAGCGCATTCATGGTCGGTGTCCTTTTCCGGAAATGCGAGTATGTTGTTTATATTTTCAGGAGAATGGGCGAACGTGTCTACTCGCATTGCAAAACCGCATCCGCGCATGCGCAAACAGCCGCGCCAGGCGCGTTCGAGGGCAACCGTCGAGGCGATCATCGAGGCGGCGGCTCATGTTCTGAGCGGGCTGGGGTGGGCCGGCTTCACCACCAACAAGGTTGCCGAGACAGCAGGTGTAAGCATCGGCACGCTCTATCAGTATTTTCCCGACAAGCTTTCCCTGCTCGCTGCCGTCCGGCGCCGTCACTTCGATCATGTGCTGTCGGTCATTCGCGATTCGGCGGAAGACCAAAAGCCGCTCAGGAAATTCGCGCAGGAGCTGGTGCGCGGCATGATCGCCGCGCACAGCATTCACCCGACACTACATCAGGTGCTGCTCGACGAGGCGCCGGGCGATCGCGGCTCCAGGGCCGCCCATGCTTCGTTCCAGGCGCAATACCTCAATCACTATGCGACTGCTGTCGCCACTTATCGCAAGCCAAGGAAAGGCGCCGACATGCAGACCGTGGCGCGCGTGCTGTCGTCAGCGATCGAAGGTGTGATCCACAATGCGGCACGCCGGAACATGCTCGCCGCGCCGGAGCTGCAAAAGCAACTCGTCGACCTGATCTGCGCCTACCTATCGGGAGCAGGCCGCATCGGTCGATAGCGCATGGCACGGCGGAAGTCGGGATTTCTGTGTGTCGTTCAAACCCGGCTTATGAGGTGCGGCAAGGACGATGCCAACAATGCCGCACCTGATGCGGCCAAGAGTGTGAGGACGATCTTTCGAAAAGTCGCCTCGCTAACGCCGATGTAGAGTCTCGCGCCAAGGAGTGTCGGTATCAACATCGCCGGCGCGACGACGGCAAACATCGGCAGCATTTCGAGCTTGATCTTTCCGGCCGCAAGATAGGCGGCCATCGTCATGGAGAGGGTCACAAGGTTGAAATTCTGGATGACAATACGCTGCCTGTCCTTTTCCCATTGGCGCAGCACGCACCACAGCGTTGGAACCGGGCCGGTGAAGCCGCCAAGTCCACCCATGATGCCGCCGACCAGACCTATTGCACCGTCTGCAACAGGACCCCCGACCGTGATGGGAGGGAGGCGACGCGCAAAGAGCATCAAGGGACACCAAACGACCAGCAGCGCGCCGAAGACCAGCTTGAACAACTGCACATCCAGCAAGGGCAGGATGGCGACACCGACCGGAATCCCTATGGTCCCGCCGATCAGGAAGGGCAGCAGAAGCCTGAGATCAAAACCCCGGCGGACGGTGACGGCAGCGATGATCTGACCGGTGAGCGCCCCAAAGACCGCCATGGCAGCAGCAAGCTGGGGCTCCACGGTCCAAACCCAAATCGACATGGCAACCAGGCTGAAAGCGAACCCGGAAAGCCCCTGGACGAAGCCTGCAACGACCGCGCCGAGAGCAACAGTATAAACAAGCGAATCCATGTAGTGCTGTTTCCCCGCAAAGTGATCGATGTGGTCGGTTGGCGTTGACATGCATGGAAGTCTACGATTTTCGCAACCTCGTCCGACCTTGGACCCTCAACACCAGAGAGGTATGAATGTCCTCCTTGCCGAGCTTGACATTTGTCACATGGTTTTCGGCTGATCCCAGATCAGCCGCGGCTTTCTACGCGAATTTCGGAATTGTCTTCAGGCAAGAGCAGCATGGCTCCGGTCCGATACATTTCTCGTTCCAAGGTGAAGGGCTTGCGATCGAACTCTATCCGGCAGAAGCAACGACGCCGGAAGGAGCGGGAACGATGATCGGCTTCGAAGTCGCCAACGCAGATGAAGCTGCTTCTGCCGCCAAGGCCAACGGCTTTGGAATCATTGCGGACGTCAAGGCGACAGCTATGGGCAGACGTGTGATCGTCCGTGATCCTGATGGCCGTCAGGTGTTCCTTTTCTCGACCACCTAAGTGACGCAACAATCCGTCGGGATCGGAAGGCGCTGGTCAGCGCAGGACGCGGCAGCGGCCGTTGTAGACCATCCAGCGGTCGAAGCCCGAGACGCAGAATTCGACATTGTCGCCGATCGAGGCAAAACCCTGGCCTTCCTCGATCAGGTACCAGATGGTGCGAGCGCCGCCGTCGGAGAGGCTGACGGTGGCGCCGCAATAACGGCGGCCGATCGGCCAGGTGTCGTCGGCCGGCAGATAGCGATGCTGGTGGATGCGCTGGAAGTCGACGATCTGCACATCCGGCAGATGCGGCACGTGATGCACCTGATAGGAGAAGCGGTCGGTGATCTTGTTCAGCACCCAGGCCTCGCCGCAGACGCCGCTATCCTCGTCGGTATAGATTGCAAGGTCGGCCGCCTGGACTGCCTGGGTGACGCCAAGAGGCGCGGCCAGCGGCGTGCAAAAGGCGAGCAGTGCGGCAAGGGCGGATTGGGCGAAGCGAGTCATGGCAGCCTCTCAAGGTCGACTGCGTGCACTGTGCGGATTCGCTGACGCGCGGTCAAGCGGTTGTAGCGACCGTGGTTGTGGTGACGATGGTTGCGCTGACGGAACGGCAGGGCCGCGCCTCAAACTACTCTCCCGCCAGCCAGTCCAGCGTCCAATGCGACGGCTGCTCAAGTGCAAGCAGCCGGTGCAGCGCCGGCAGCAGCGTCCGTAACTCGCCTTCCAGCGTGAAGGGCGGATTGACCACCACCATGCCGCAGCCGTCGAGGCTTGGCTCGGCCGAGGCCGGCCTGATCTCAAAGCCGATGTCGAGCAGCTTCGGAATGCCTGTCTGCTTCAGCGCCGCGCGGAAGGCGGCGACCGCCTTGCGGTCCTTGAGCGGATACCACAGCGCGTAAATGCCACCGGGCCAGCGTCGGTGGGCCCTTTGCAGTCCGTCGACGAGGCGGTCGAACTCGCCCTCTTCCTCGAAAGGCGGATCGATGAGCACGAGGCCGCGCTTTTCCTTTGGCGGCAGATGCGCGCCGAGGGCCAGCCAGCCGTCGAGCTCGATCACCCGGGTCTGGAAGTCGCCGTCGAACAGCGCCTTCAGCCTGGCGGCATCCTTAGGGTGCAGTTCGACTGCCGACAGCCGGTCCTGCTTGCGCATCAGGTGCCGGGCGATCAGCGGTGAACCCGGGTATTTTTTCACGCCGCCCTCCGGATTGAGCGAATGGACGGCTTCAAGATACGGCGCCAGCAGTACTGCCGCCGGCGCATCGAGTGCGGCGTCGACCAGCCGGCCGATGCCGCCTTGCCATTCGCCGGTCTTTTGCGCTTCGGTCGAGGACAGATCGTAGCGGGCGATGCCGGCATGGGTGTCGATGACCCGAAACGCCTTGTCCTTCTGCTTCAGATATTCGATCAGCCGGCTGAGCACGACATGCTTGACGACGTCGGCGAAGTTCCCGGCGTGGTAGGCGTGGCGATAGTTCAATTGGAGCCCCTGCCCCAGCGCGGCGGTGGCGGCTGCGAGTTTGGATTTTCCGGCCGGCGGCCGCCGAAACGGAATGCCAGCACCAGCCCGACCAGGCCGGCCGCCATCAGGGAAAAACCGACCGGGCGCGCCCGGCGGTCGACCTCGCCGGCACCCGAGCGCAGGACGAGATCGACGGCCCGCATCGGAATGCCTTCGGCGTCGCCCGGACCGACGGTGAAGATGTAGGAACCAGGGGTAACGGTCGGGATCAGGCCGGCCTCGTCGCGAAAGATCCTGTCCGGCAGTTGCGGGCTGACCTGGCGTGGATTGTCGGAGTGATTGAACTGCAGCGTCGAGGCGAGCACCGTCCTGCCGCCGGTGGCGGCAGTGAGGGTCAACACAGTGCGCTGCTGCGAGACGATGCGCTCGGCTCTCGCCGTAAGGTCGACCAGCACGCGTAGCGGCCCGTCGCGTGCGCTCAGGGGCACGGTCACCGGCTTGAACCGGCCCTGGTCGTAAACCCGCCAGGTGCCGATCTCACGGCCGGAGAAATTGGTCATCGCCCAGGGATAGACGACGCCGATGCCGGTACCGATGAGCAGTATCAGGGCGAACAGGGAGCGCATAACGTCAAGACCCGGTGTTCGGCGCGCTGGCGCAGTCGCGGGCGTTCTCCATTTCGTCCAGGAGCATGTCAAGGCCGAGATCAAACGTCCGGTCGAATTCGGCGGTGCCGAAATAACGCCCGGCCGCAGCTACTTTTGGAAAATCCTGCGCCAGTTGCTCGTCGCTGACGATGGTCACGGCCGAAGGCCCCTTTGCATAGCCGGCAGTCTCGTCGAGGATGGCACCCATCAGATAATAGCCGGTGGTGCGGAACAGCCGCGCACCCAGTTCCGGTCCGAAGCCGCCGGCCTCGAACACGCCAAGGATGCCGTTCAGCCAAGTGAGACAGGTCGGCGAATTCATCCGGTAGGTTACAAGGAACGTGGCAAAGGCCGGGTGCTCACGCGCGACGCGGCGGAAATCCTGCACGGCAATGCGTAACCTTTGTCGCCAAGGGAGGTCCGCGTCGGGCATTTCGAGGGAGCCGATCAGCCGATCCACCAAGGCTTCGAAGAGATGCGCCACCGAAGGAAAGTGGTGATAGATGCTCATCGCCTCGCAGCCGAGTTCTGCCGCCAGCTTGCGCATCGAAAACCCGGCGAGGCCCTCGCTCTCGATAACCTTCAAAGCCGCATCCTCGATCATCTCGCGAGACAGCCGGCCGCGCAGTCGCTTTTTTTTGATCGATGTGTCCATGGTGCCGCTTGACAACTTACACTGTAAGGTTCATTTTTGACGTTACCTTACACCGTAAGGCAAACAAACGCCAGAGGAGAATGTCATGTCTGCTATCGTACTCTTTCATCAACGCATTCTTCCATCCGCCGCGCCTGCCTGCTCGCCGCCACCTGTGTGCTGACCCTGGCTGCAGCTCCTTCTTATGCCGATGAGTATGACGCGACCGTCAAGGACATCCAGTCGACCATGGGCGGGGTGCCCGGTTTCGTAAAGCAGTTCCCGAAAGCCGGTCTGCCCGGTGCATGGGCCGAGGTCAAGGCCATCCAGCTCAGCGACAAGACGGCGCTGCCGCCGAAGGTCAAGTCGCTGATCTCGCTGGCGGTGGCGGCGCAAATCCCGTGCAACTACTGCATCTGGTCGGACACGCAGGACGCCAAGCGCGCCGGCGCCACCGACGAGGAGATCCAGGAGGCGGTCGCCGTTTCAGCGCTGACCCGCCATTGGAGCACCATCTTCAACGGCATGCAGGTCGATTTCGATACGTTCAGGAAGGAGATGGGCGGGCAGTAATGCTTTCGTTACTAGAGCGGGACGCGTTCAGACTGAATTAGCCTTCCCGCTTTGACTGTTTGTGTGATCCGCCAGCACCTCATCGATGACCCGCCACGATTTTTCCGCCTCGCGCTGGTTGCCGTCATGTCCCGAAGCGACGATCAGCGCCTTCCACAACGCCCAGCCCCGTGCGCGCGCCCAGCTGTGCTCGTCAAGGGCAATGGCGTCGCGGAACGCCTGACGGCTCTCGCCGTAAAATTCCGTCCACGCGATCACCAGATCACAGGCAGGATCGCCGATAGCCGAACTACCGAAATCGACGACCGCGTAGAGTTTGCCATCTTCGACGAGCAGATTGCCCGAGGCGACGTCGCCATGGACCCAGACCGGCGGGCCGAGGCCAAGCGCGGGAACGGCCGGACCCCCCACCGCCCCCGCGGCGGGCGTGTGGATGCGGCCCCCCCGCCCCGCGCGCGCCGCGCGGGGGGGGGCGGCGGAGACGCAAAGCCGCCCCCC